>JBIPLV010000427.1:0-3262 GCA_044369475.1 Cyanobium sp.
GCTGGCTGCTGACCCCACGGCGCAGCTGGTGACCAATGCGGCCGCTGAATGGGGGGTATCCGAGCGCCAGGCACGCCGTTATGTGGCTGCTGCATACCAGCGGATGAAAGCCGACTGGGAGGCCGAGGGCATCGACAAACCCGCCTACCTGACCCGGCTGCTGCAGCAACTGGAGACAGCAGCCCAGCAGGGCATCGAGGACCGCAACGGCTCCATCACCATCGGCGCAGTGAAGCAAATCTCTCGGCTGCTGGGTATCGGCGCTGACTGGCAGGGGGAGAGTCACCACCACCCGAGAGTGCGACGGTGGACGTAGACAAGCGTTTGCTAGCTGAGCACCTGCAGCGACTTGAACAGCAGGCGGCGACCGTGGAGTCGCTAATTGACTGGGACGACGCCGACCTGGTCCAGCAGATCGCAGATGCCTGGGCACCGCTGCCCGATGGCTACCAGGCAACCCCCATAGTCAGAAACCGCTGGCGGCGGCAATGGATTAGTTGGTTGCGTGATTGCGCCGAACGGTGGGAATCCAAGCCTGTGGAGGGCTTGGACCCGTGGTGAGCAACTGGCACAACCCCACTAAGACGGCATAAGACTGGACACGGCTGACCAGGCGTTTGGACCAACAACACGCATCAGTAGGGCATTGGTCGCATCATTTAGGACTGGTGAGAGCCGCCGCGACTGACCTAATTGGCACAGTGACGGCGGCGCACCTGTGTTCGCAGCAATGGCTCAGATGGCCTGCCGTGGTAGGGGTCGACGTATGCGCTTTTTCTCCACCATTCGGGTTTCGCCTGCGGGGTCAGTACACAACAGCGATCCTGATCCGCTGCGAGTGTTGATCTGATACCAGCCGGCCACCCACTCGCCGGTTTTAGCGTTCTGAACGTCAATCGGCAGCCCCTGCGGAACGGGTCGAGGGTGTTCGGGAACGGGTGCGGAACGCTGAGAACCCTTGTGGGGAATGGATGGAATGGCAGAAACGGATTCCCGGGACTCACCGCCTATAAGGGAAACAACGGGAGAGTCTTTTTCTCTCATGTGCGTAAGTGGCTCTGACCCGTTACACCCGTTCCATTCATTCCCTATTGGGGTTTTGCCGTCCCCGACCCGTTCCGCACCCGTTCCGCTCACCTCGACCATGACAGCGTGGCGAATCACTCCCGGCAGCTCGTCATCCCCGAACCCACGCCACCGCAGACAAGGCACGACTGAGCCCAGGTCGCGCACTTTGTAGTCACCAGCAGCGGGAGACCCGGGCGGCATCGGCAGCCTCAGTGTGTCCCGCAGCAGGTCTACCAGCTTGGCTTTGAAGACCTTCAGCGATAGCGGCCGGCTGTTGCGACCCTGTTGCTCCACAAACCGGAGATAGGACGGGAACAGGTACAGCAGCGGGTCGCCGTCCAACGAGCCAACCCGCAGCGATTGGTCCCCGCTCTTCTCTGGCGCCCATAACAGACGCTGTTCAGCCCAGTCCGCCAGCAGGTCGGTAGCCAGCAGCGTCTCCAGCTTGGCCTCAGCGCGTGCCAGTGAGCACACGTCGCGAGCCAGAGCTTCCAGGGCTGCTGCTGCAGGCATCGCAAGCGCCCAGTTCACCAGTCCAGCTAGTTCGCCGGCTAGTTCGCCGCGCCAGCCGCCGTGTCCGTCTGACTCCAGTAGCTGCCGTTCCTGGCTGGCTGCCACCACACCCGGAACAATCAGCGACCGGCGGCGATTGATGACGGCGCCCGACGGGTCACTGGCGCGGATGGGTCCGTTGCCGACCAACACCACGCCGCCGGTAAAGGTGAAGTCGAAGTGGCGGCCACCCTTCACCTCGGCCGGGATGGCGTCATCCCCGGTAAGCGCCTTGAGGTTCTGCAACTGGCCTGAGTAGTCCTGACACTCAGCGAACACCGCCAGACGCTTCCCGGCGAGCTTGGCTGTCTCGAATCGCTGCGACCTGTCCTCCAGTCGCTGCAGGGTGCCGGCGGCGGCGTTTTCTCGCCCCACTAGCGCCTGCAACAGATTGGACATGACGGTCTTGCCGCTATTGCCAGGTCCGGTGATCTCCAGGAAGCACTTCAGGCGGTCGCCTGTCAGCAGCGCCCGTGCGAAGGCTCGGAACACCGCCACACTGGCCGGGTCGCGGAGCCGGTCCAACAGGAAGGCTTCAATCCCAGGACAGATTGCAGCGGCGCTGTAGTCATACGGCAGTGCCCAGGTGTTGCCGTGCTCTGGGGCATGCGGGATGAAGTGCTTGTCATCCAGCACCAGGCAACCATTACGGAACGGCAGCAGGCCGGGAGCGCCGCCGTTCGCCGCCGGTTCAATCGAGCGCCTGAACGCAGCCTGGAGGCTTCGGAGTGTGATCAGCTCACGGTTCTGCCAGCCCTGCAGCACGGCGAACTGCTCCAATTCCCGGGCAATGGCGTCATCCCCGAAAACGTCCCGCCAGTGCGTCCCGGTCCAATGCTGCCAGTGGTCCTTGCCGAGCTCACCGCAGCGCCAATGACGGCCGAGCATCCCGGCCAGGTAGGCGTTTCGCTCGCGGGTGCTCTGCGGTTCCGGCATGAAGGTCCAGACCAGCACCGTCTGGCCGTCCTTGCGCTGCTTCTTGAACGGCGACCGGGCGATGGCGGCGATCTCATGGAACACCGCCGCGCTGTGGCGATAGATGAGGTCATCGAGCCCCAGGCGCTCGCCGTCAAGGCCATTTGGCAGTACCTCAATCAGGATGTGGGCACCACGATCCGCCAGGTAGTCGGCCAGGGACTGCAGGGCTGCTGCTACTTGCGGCTTTTGCAGGTCGGAGTCAAAGCACAGCCGCACCTCGCGGCCATCAACAGGGACGGCCTCCAGCTCCGGCAGCGGTTGCGAGCCATCACCACCAGCGCGGCGGTCCTGCCAACTGCTGACACCGCCAAGCCCGATGGTGACGCGCTGCGGGTCGTGGGCAATGGCGGCCTCTGTTTTTAGCTCGCCTTCGGTGATGCGAAGCGGGATGAAGCGGTCACCCAGCCGCTCCGGATATCCACCAGCAGCAATGGCCAGGTGCGAGTGATAAAGCCGGCAGCCGTTGGCCTTCGGTGAGAGGTACTTCGGTCCGTCCGGTTCACGGCGGATTTCGGCGGCGCTGCGGCGTTCACGCGTAAACGGCGAGCCGTCTTTGCATTGCTCCGGCGTACCGTCAGGCTTCAGGTACGCAATTAGAAGCCTTCCGTTCGGCGCAGTGCTCCAGCTCAGTTTTCCGATGTGCTCGCCCGACAGCGCTGATGCT
>JBIPLV010000333.1:0-3259 GCA_044369475.1 Cyanobium sp.
GCGCACTGCGCAGCCAGGATGCGGCCCACCTCGGTGGAGCCGGTGAAGGACAGGTGGCGCACCACGTCGCTCTCGCACAGCACGTGGCCGATGGCGATGGAGCGCTGCGCGTCTGCGCTCAGCACGTTCAGCACCCCGGGCGGCATGCCTGCGCGCAGGGCGAGTTCCGCACAGGCCAGGGCCGAGAGCGGCGTGGCCTCGGCCGGCTTGATGACCACGGGGCAGCCAGCGGCCAGTGCCGGCGCCACCTTGCGCGTGATCATGGCGATGGGGAAGTTCCACGGCGTGATGGCCGCGCACACGCCGATGGGCTGCTTGAGCACCAGGTAGCGCTTGGTGGGGTCCGTGGTGGGGATGGTCTCGCCGTAGACGCGCTTGGCTTCCTCGGCGAACCATTCGACGAAGCTGGCGCCGTAGACCACCTCGCCGCGCGCCTCGGTCAGGGGCTTGCCTTGCTCGGCGGTCATGATGCGCGCCAGGTCATCCGCGTGCTGGTGCAGCAGCGCGTACCACTTCATCAGGATGCCGGCGCGCTCCTTGGCGGTTTTGGCACGCCAGGCCGGCCAGGCCTTGTCGGCGGCGGCGATGGCGGCCTGCGCATGTTCAGCGCCCAGGTTGGCCACATCGGCCAGGTGGCCACCCGTGGCGGGGTCGTGAACGGCGAAGCGGGCGCTGCCGCTGACCCACTGGCCGTCGATCAGCCCGTCGGTCTTCAGCAGGGTGGGGTCGTTCAGGCCGGAAAGTGGTGAGGCGACGGTGGTCATGGTTGGGTTGCTCGATCAGGAGTGCAAGGTGAAGTTCAAGGTGACGTTCAGGCGCGTGCTGTGCCTCGGCGCAAGCGATGACGGTGCGGGTGGGGCAGGTGACCGGCGGTGAATCGAGTGATGAGTGCTGAGGCGCTCAGGGCGCAGGCCAGCCCGTTTGGCCGGCCAGTGCCCGGCGTATCGCATCGCCGTGCTCGTCCAACCGTGGAGGCGCCAAGGGGGCCACGGGGCGCTGACCGTCAAAGCGCATGGGCGTGGCCAGCATGGGGATGCCGCCTGTTTCCACCCGCATGCCGCGCGCCAACACCTGGGGGTGGGCCAGCGCGTCCGGGATGGACAGGATGGGCGCGCAGGGCACGGCGTGGGGTTCCAGCAGCGCCACCCATTGCGCCGTACTGCGCTCCAGCATCCAGGCCGCCATCACCGGCACCAGTTCGGCGCGGCGCTCCACACGGCTGGAATTGCGGGCGTAGCGCGGGTCTGCCGCCACTTCGGGGTGGCCGGCCAGGGTGCAGAAGCGCTCGAACTGCCCATCGTTGCCGACCGCGATGACGATGTGGCCGTCCTGGGTGGCGAACACCTGGTAAGGCACGATGTTGACGTGGGCGTTGCCCATGCGCTGCGGCGTCTTGCCGCTGTGCATGTAGTTGCTGGCCTGCTGGCTGGTCATGGCCACCTGCACGTCGAGCAGCGCAGCGTCGATGTGCCGGCCCCGGCCGGTGCGTCCGCGCTCGATCAGCGCGGCCATCACGGCGCCTGAGGCATACACGCCAGTGAACAGGTCGCTCACGGCCACGCCCACCTTCTGCGGCTCGCTGCCCGGCGTGCCTTCTTTCTCGCCCGTGACGCTCATCAGCCCGCCCGTGGCCTGGATGGCGAAGTCGTAGCCCGCGGCCTGCGCGTAGGGGCCGTCCTGGCCGTACCCGGTGACCGAGCAGTACACCAGGCGTGGATTGAGCGCCGACAGGCTGGCGTAGTCCAGGCTGTACTTGGCGAGTTGCCCGACCTTGTAGTTCTCCAGCAGCACGTCGGCGTCCTGGGCCAGGCGCCGCACCAGGGCCGCGCCTTCAGCGCTGGCGATGTCGATGGCGATGGAGCGCTTGCCGCGGTTGGTGCTCAGGTAATAGGCCGCCATGCCCTGGGCGGCATCCCCCCAGTAGGGCGGGCCCCAGCCGCGCGTGTCGTCGCCGCTGCCGGGGCGCTCCACCTTGATGACGTCGGCGCCGTAGTCGGCCAGCAATTGGCCGCACCAGGGGCCGGCCAGTACACGCGACAGGTCCAGGACGCGGACGCCCGCCAGCGGTGCAGGTGCGTCAGCCGTCATTGGAACGCCTGGATGCCCGTGATGGCTCGGCCCAGGATCAGCGCATGGATGTCATGCGTGCCTTCGTAGGTGTTCACCACCTCCAGGTTCACCAGGTGGCGTGCCACGCCGTATTCGTCGCTGATGCCGTTGCCACCCATCATGTCGCGCGCCATGCGGGCGATGTCCAGCGCCTTGCCGCAGGAGTTGCGCTTGAGGATGGAGGTGATCTCCACGGCGGCCGAGCCCTCGTCCTTCATGCGTCCCAGGCGCAGGCAGCCCTGCAGGCCCAGGCTGATCTCGGTGAGCATGTCGGCCAACTTCTTCTGGATGAGCTGGTTGGCCGCCAGGGGCCGGCCGAATTGCTGGCGGTCCAGCACGTACTGGCGGGCGCGGTGGAAGCAGTCTTCCGCCGCACCGAGCGCACCCCAGGCGATGCCGTAGCGCGCGCTGTTCAGGCAGGTGAAGGGGCCCTTGAGGCCGCGTACCTCGGGGAAGGCGTTCTCCTCGGGGCAGAACACCTCGTCCATGACGATCTCGCCCGTGGTGGAGGCGCGCAAACCCACCTTGCCGTGGATGGCGGGGGCGGACAGGCCCTTCCAGCCCTTTTCCAGCACGAAGCCGCGGATGGAGCCGGCGTCGTCCTTCGCCCAGACGACGAAGACGTCGGCGAAGGGCGAGTTCGAGATCCACATCTTGCTGCCGCTCAGGCTGTAGCCACCGGGCACCTTGCGGGCGCGGGTGATCATGCTGCCGGGGTCGCTGCCGTGGTTGGGTTCGGTCAGGCCGAAGCAGCCGATCCACTCACCCGTGGCCAGCTTGGGCAGGTACTTCTGCTTTTGCGCTTCGGTTCCGAACTCGAAGATCGGCAGCATGACCAGCGAGCTCTGCACGCTCATCATCGAGCGGTAGCCCGAGTCCACACGCTCCACCTCGCGCGCCACCAGGCCGTAGCACACGTAGTTCAGGCCGGCGCCGCCGTATTGCTCCGGGATGGTGGGGCCCAGCAGGCCCAGTTCGCCCATCTCGCGGAAGATGGAGATGTCCGTGTATTCGTTGCGGAAGGCCAGTTGCACCCGCGGCGCCAGCTTCTCCTGGCAGTAGGCACGGGCGGCTTCGCTGACGGCACGCTCGTCGTCGGTGAGCTGGGCGTCCAGGTGAAAAGGATCGTCCCACTGGAACTTGGCGGAGG
>JBIPLV010000428.1:0-3252 GCA_044369475.1 Cyanobium sp.
TGGGAGGTGGTGAGCGACCCGGAGGCGGTGCGTTCGTTGGGGGGGCGTTCCGCCAAGGGGCTGCTGCAGTTCTGCGAGCTGATCAACGGCCTGCAGGCCCGTGCATCCGACGCGGCCCCCTCGGAGCTGGTGCAGCTGGTGATGGAGCGCAGCGGCTACCTAGCCGAGCTGATTGCCGCCGGCACCGATGAAGCGGAAGACCGTCGCCGCAACCTCAATGAGCTGGTGAATGCGGCCCTGCAGTACCAGGAGGAAAACGAAGAAGGCTCCCTCGACGACTTTCTCGCTTCAGCGGCCTTAGCCAGTGATGCCGACAGCAAGGACACGGAACAAAACCGAGTCACCCTGATGACGCTTCACGCCAGCAAGGGCTTGGAGTTTCCGGTGGTGTTTCTGGTGGGGATGGAGCAGGGGCTGTTCCCCAGCTACCGCTCCCTGGAGGATCCGGCGGCCATGGAGGAGGAGCGGCGCCTCTGTTACGTGGGAATCACGCGCGCGAAGGAGCGGTTGTTCCTCTCGCATGCCAGCGAGCGTCGTCTGTGGGGAGGGATGCGGGAGCCGGCCGTGCCGTCGCTCTTCCTCTCGGAGCTGCCGGAAGAGCTGATCCAGGGGGATGTGCCCCGCAGCGGCGGAGCGGCCATCCGCCGTGAGAATCGCCTGGAGCGGCTGACGCGGGTGGATCGCCCCTCCGCCAGCGAGGCCGCCCAGCCCGCCAATGCCGTGCGTCGTCGCGCCCCCTCCAAGACCTGGGCCGTCGGCGATCGCCTTCTGCACAGCTCTTTTGGCGAAGGGCACGTGACTCACCTGTTTGGCAGCGGAGAGAAGATCTCGATTGCCGTGAAGTTCGAGGGTATGGGGCCAAAGATTCTTGATCCGCGCTTGGCGCCGATCGAACCCCTTTAACCCGCAGGCTGTGCAAATCCCAGGAGTTCCTGAGTCTTTGTTAGCAGCACTCTTGGTTGCCGCTCGAGGTTGCCGGCTGGCGTTGGTTGGTGGTGCTGTTCGGGATTTACTGCTGCATCGCCAGCACCAAGACCCATGGCGAGGTTTGCCTGATCTGGATTTGGTCGTTGAAGGTCGGGCGATTGAGTTGATTGAGCCTTTAAAGGCCGAGCTTTATAAAATTTGGGGCGATCACGTCCAGCTTTCAGCCCGCGTGCATGGCCGTTATCAAACGGTCGAGCTGGAGCTGCAGCTGTCTGATCAAACTTGGCTGTTGGATCTTGCCTCAGCCCGTCATGAAACTTACTTGAGACCTGCTTGGAATCCGGATGTTGAGTTGGGATGTTTAGAGGATGATCTGGTTCGTCGAGATTTCACCGTTAATGCCATTGCTCTCGATTTGCAGACGGGAGGTTTGATAGATCCCTTCAGCGGGCAAGACGATTTAGCAAGACGTCAGCTTCGTTTTTTACATGCGAAAAGCCTAAGTGATGATCCTAGCCGGTTGATTCGAGCGGCCCGTTATGCCGCTCGGCTTCAGTTTGATATGGCTCCGGAGAGTCTTGTGCAAATTAAAGACTCCTTACGGGAATGGCCTTGGCCACCGCTGCCCATTCAAGACCCCGAAATGGTTCCCCCTGCCCTTGGAGTACGCCTTCGCAGAGAGTTAGAACTTCTGCTAGAGAAAGAACCATGGCAACAAGCGTTGGAGTTCTTGCAGCGATGTGGCGGATTTGCTCTCCTTGATCAGTCTCTGCAGCATGACTCAACATGGAGTCATCGTTTGACCTTGGCTAATCATTATCAGTTGCCACGCCTGCTGTGTTTGATTGCTGCATCAAAGAATGCTTGTGATCTTGCATCACGGTTGCAGTTACCCCAGTCACAACAAAAGCTTTTGGTTCAGATGCAGCGATTAACGAGCCAGCTGCAAAGTCTTGAGCGTTCTAATGCCTCGGCTAGCCTTCCTGCTTCCGTATGGTGCCAAATCTTGGAAGATCCAATCAAGAATCCATCAGCGGTTGCCTTGGCTTATGTGACAGGGGCACAACCAACTCGTGCCTTGCATCAATGGTTAGAAAGTTGGCAATATGTTCGATCGCCTGTGGATGGAGCCACATTGCGCCGTGAAGGCTGGGCTCAGGGCAAGCTTTTGGGCGATGAGCTAAAGCGCCGTAGGATGAACGCTCTCGATCTCATGCCTCGTTATCACGATACCAGTGATTAATAACTACACAGTTAAGAATTTGAACTCGATAAAGGCTGTTCTTTCACGGGCAATGCCCTTGATGCTCGCCTTTGTTCTTGGTCTTGGACTGCCGCGCTCATTCTTCTTGCTCTACTGTATAGAAGCAGCCTGTGTTTTATTCGCCTGGCAGAAAAAAAAGATTGCCCCAACTCCACTGCTTCTGTTCTCAACCATCACACTGCTGGGGTTTGGCGTTTCCTATGTGGTTTTCCGGCTGTCTTGGGGAGTCTGGGTCCCAATCATTGACCATGTTCAGCAAGTCTTGGCGGCTGCTCTTCTTCCTGGTTTCGGATTGATGGCGGGTTGGTGTCTCCAGCGTATAGGCGGTTCGATGCTTTCTAGGAAAGCCATCACAATGATGATTATTGCCTATGGTTTTGGCGCTCTTCTGTATGTTTTGATTAGCCTTGGCCTTACACATTCAACGTGGTCAGATTGGTTTCAGCAGCTATCGCAAAATGTCGTGGTTCCTTGGGGATCTGAGCATCCCTTAAACATGCGGTCTGTTGAACAACGAGCTTATGTCAGTCTCGCTTGTTTGCCAGCCGCGTTTCTCTTGTTGTCATCACATCAATTGCGTTATCGCCTGATGGCATTGGTGTTATTCATCGCTTGTCTGCTGGCATCTCTTGCAACATGGTCATTCCAAAGCCGAATTGGATGGTGTGTCTTGCTGCTTTCGACACTGCCTTGGATCTGTTCTCCAAAGATAATGCCAAAACGAGCTTTTACTCTACCGCTCGTCTTGGCTTCATTGGTTTTTGTTGGAGTTAGCGGCCGCTTTTGCGATGAGCGTTTCTCCCTGCAGACACATTTCCTGGCCAATGTTTGGCAGGCACCATGGGGCGGACGGCTGATCAGGTTCAACTATGGTGATTGCAATCCGGTAATCACAAATCACTTCGGATCTTTTTGGGGCTCGAATGCATCATCTCCCCACAACGTTCTCTTAGATATCTATAACGACGCTGGTGTGCTCCCATCTTTCCTAATGCTGGCCTCTATCTCGATGATGGTGATTTCCATCCTTGGGTGGTTCATTCTAAGATTTCGCTTGGATG
>JBIPLV010000264.1:0-3248 GCA_044369475.1 Cyanobium sp.
TGTCAGTGGCCGGTCTGATCATGAAGCCGGGCGATCGAGGCCGAGGTGGCAAAAAAATTTGACACTCCACCTTGAACTTGTACCTTGGCCCTCGCTTTAACGGTCGCGACGCACCGGCACTGGTATCAGCACGGGCTGCATCAGGCCACCGCCGCCGTTGTCGTCATCGGAATCGGCATCTATCACCAGCCAGAGCCCAAGGCTCAGCAGGGCCATGACTCCGGTGAACAGGATCAGTTCGGCCATCGCCCCACCAGCAATTGTGCAACGTTAGCGGCATTTACCAGCCATGCTGTAGCGAAGACGCCAGAGCAACCCCGGGGGGAAACCAGCGCTGCAAGCCTCGGGAGCTGCAGTGACCTGGGCTGCAGCTCTGGACCTTATCAAGCCTGGACCTTTCAGCCACGAATCAGCCCGCACGCCTACAGCCCCACGCCAGCCGCCCGGCCATAGGTGCGAAACAGGGTCAGTAATAGGCATAGTTTGCTTCCGCGCGTCGCCCCAGTGGCCCAACCCCTCCAGCCCCTATTGGTGGGGTATTACGGCGAACACAACCTGGGGGACGACGCCCTTTTGGAGGCGTTGCTCAGCCAACTGCCGCCAGGTTGCCGGCCCACCGTGACCGCCCATGACCAGGCGCTGGTGGCGGATCGCTTTGGCTTGGCCAGCGTGGATCGCCGCCAGTTGGGAGCTGTACTTGCCGCCCTGGGGCGCAGTGACGCGCTGGTGCTCGGTGGCGGCAGCCTGCTGCAGGACGCCACCAGCTTTGCCAGCCTACTTTATTACGCCGCCTTGATTCTTGCCGCCAGGATCCAGGCCAAGCCCGTGCTGCTCTGGGCCCAGGGCCTCGGACCGCTCAGACGCCGCCGCAGTCGCCTGCTGGTGCGAGGGCTGCTGGCGCTGGTGACCGCCTGCAGCTGGCGCGATCAGGCCTCCGCCCACCTGGCCGCATCGCTTGGCTGGCAGGAGGTGCAGGAAAATGTGGCGGCCGATCCGGTTTGGACCCTGGCGGCCCCGAGCTGGCATGGCCCGGGCGGTCCAATCGTGCTCTGTTTTCGGCCCACCAGTTACCTGCAAGGCGCGGCCTGGAAACCCTGGCTGGGGGCCCTGGAGCAACTGACGCCGGATCGCGAGCTGATCTGGCTGCCTTTTCACGCCCACCAGGATCGGGGGCTGCTGGCATCGCTGGGGCAGGAGGGTTTGCTCAGCCCCGCCCTGCTCAGCCGCAGCCGGGAGCTGCTGGTGGAGCGACCAGCCGAAGCGATGGAGGTGTGCGCCGGCGCCGGCCTGGTGTTGGCGATGCGGCTGCACGGCCTGATCCTGGCGGCCAACTGCGGTGCCCCCACCGCCGCCCTCAGTTACGACCCGAAGGTGAATGCCGCGGCAGCGGATCTGGGCTGCCTCTGCACACCCCTGGACGCCCCCGCGCCAGACGACCTGGCGGCCCAGTGGCAGCACTGCCTGGACCAGCCGCCATCGTTGCCGAGGCTGGAGCGGCTGCGGGCCAGCGCCGCCCTGCATCGAGCGCTGCTTGCCAGGCTGGCTTGACCTCACTTCCCAGGGCCCCATGCGCGCGGTTGGCTATCGGCACCCGGCATCGCTAGACCATCCTCAACACTCACTCGATTCTCAAGAATTACCCGATCCTCAAGACCTACTCAATTCTCAACACTTAGCCGATCAGCAACAATTTCTTGATCCTCAATACCCACTCAACCCCGAATACCTAGTCGACATCGAGCTACCCGATCCCAGCCCGGGGGCAGACGATCTGCTGGTGCGGGTGGAGGCGGTGGCCGTGAATCCGGTGGATGTGAAGGTGCGCCGCCGGGAGCTGCCGCCGCCGGGGGCCTGGCGACTGCTGGGCTGGGATGCCGTGGGAACGGTGGAGGCCCTGGGCCAGCGGGCGGGGGGCTTTGCCGTAGGAGATCGGGTTTGGTATGCCGGGGCCCTGAATCGAGCGGGCTGCAATGCCGAACTGCAGTTGGTGGATTGGCGGCTGGTGGCTCGGGCGCCCCAGTCGCTCACGCCAGCTGAGGCGGCGGCCCTGCCGCTCACCTCGCTAACAGCCTGGGAACTGCTGTTTGATCGACTGCGCCTGCCCCAGGGGGCCGATGCCGCCGCTGGCCAGGTGTTGCTGGTGGTGGCTGGAGCTGGGGGGGTGGGCTCGATGGTGCTGCAACTGGCGCGCCAGCTCACCGGCCTCACCCTGGTGGCCACCGCTTCCCAGCCCGAGGGCCAGGCCTGGGCGCACCGCTGCGGGGGCCATCAGGTGATCGATCACCTGCGGCCCCAATTGGCGGCCCTGGGCATCGAGGCCGTGCAGTGGGTGGCCAGCTTGAGCCACACCGACCAGCACTTCGATGCCCTGGTGGATCTGTTGGCACCCCAGGGCGCCTTGGCCCTGATCGACGATCCCAATCCAGCCGCCATTGATCTACTCAGCTTGAAGCGCAAGAGCCTTTCCCTGCACTGGGAGCTTATGTTCACCCGCTCGCTGTTTCAAACAGCCGACATGGCCGCCCAGGGGGCAATCCTGCAACGGGTGGCCGAGCTGGTGGATGAAAAACGCCTATTCAGCTCTTGCCGCCAAATCCTGGGGCCAATCAATGCCGCCAACCTCACCACCGCCCACCTCCAACTAACGGGGCAGCTGGCAGGGCAACTGGCAGGGCAATCAAGTATCGGGAAAATTGTGCTGGAGGGCTGGGGTTGATAGCCGCCTGTGATCTAGCCGCTTGCCATCTTGTGTCGCCTACCGAAAGTTCATTGTAAAACTCGAATTGGCTTCGAACTGGTTCGCACTTACAGGTGAGATTTCTGCTCACCACCTCACTACTTAGCAGCGGCAGCGGCAGCGGCAAGGCGATCATTATTCCACGATACTCCGATTGGATTTGCCGCGAACTTGGGGGACAGCACACTAGCCGCCAGCAATGGCATTTGCAACAAAAAACCGCGGGTTTCCCCGCGGTAATTAAATCAAGCTAATTGAACTGATTAGATAAGCTAACTAGTTGGTAATCAATGATCCTTGCTTGAGCTTGGAGCTCAAACCAGGGCCAGTTCCTTGGCTTCGGTGTTGAGCTCGAGCTTGGCGGCCACAGCTGCGGGGATCTGGCGGGAGAAGGCGATGCGGGGCATGTCGAGCTCCTGCATCAGTTCGCCTTCGCCGTAGAGGGCAACGTACTCGGAGTAGTTGTCCCAGCTCTGACGGCTGAAGCCATTGGTGCGGTAGCTGGAGAAAT
>JBIPLV010000275.1:0-3245 GCA_044369475.1 Cyanobium sp.
CACATCACCCCGCGCAATTCCTTCGGCTATGTCGGGCGCAAGCAGTTCATCGACCAGCCCCATGCGCTGAAGGTCCGGTTCATCAATCCCGACAAGGATTGGCAGGAGGACGAGCGGGTCGTCTACGCCGACGGCCAAGGTGCCGCGAGCGCCGAGCGCTTCGAGACCGTGGACATGATGGGTTGTACGCGCGCCGAGCAGGCGTGGCGTGAGGGGCGCTACCATCTCGCCGTCGGCCGGCTGCGTCCGGAGACCCACGAGGTCTATCAGGATGTCGAGGCGCTGCGGGCAACCGACGGTGACCTCGTCATGTTCGCCCATGACGTGATCCGCGTCGGAATCGCCGCGGGTCGGATCAAGGCTAGGGTGCTGTCGGGCGGCCTGGTGAGCGGCCTCGTCCTCGATGAGCCGGCCGCGATGGCCGCGGGCAAGAGCTATGCCCTGCGCGTTCGCCGGCGCGATGGCGCGAGCCAGGTCTTGCCGGTGGTCGAGGCTCCTGGGATCACGGCCAGCGTCACGCTCGCCACCGCCTTGCCCGCGGCGCTTGCCCCCGAGCCCGGTGACCTCTTCCAGTTCGGGGAGGCGGGACGCGAGGCGGCCCCCATGCTGGTGAAGGGGATCGAGCCCGGCCCCAATCTCTCGGCCAAGCTGATCCTCATCCCGGCCGCACAAGGCGTGCACGACGCCGATAGCGGACCGATCCCCAGCTTCGACAGCTACATCACCCGGCCCGCCCAACTCGCGCTTGGCAGGCCAGCGCCGCCAGAGGTTTGGACCGTCATCTCCGACGAGAGCGCGCTCGTGCGCGGCCCCGACGGGCGGTCCAGCCCACGGATCCTGGTCCAGCTTCGGCCGCCGGTCTCCCAGGCCACCAATGGTCCCGACGGCGTCGAGATCCGCTACCGGGAGACGGGCAGTCCTGGCCCCTGGTCGGCGCTCGCGACCCAGCCTGCCGATACGCTCACGATCGCCATCCAGCCGGTCGAGGACGCCAAGAGCTACGATCTCCGCCTGCGCCATGTCACCCGCACGGGCATAGCCTCGGACTGGACTGAAATCCTTGCCCATAAGGTCGTCGGTCGCACGACGCCACCGGCCGACGTGACAGGCTTCGCTGCGGCGCGCCGCGCCGATGGGGTGCAGCTCTCCTGGGAGCCCGTGTCCGCTCTCGATCTCGTCGGCTACGAGATCCGCGTCGGTTCGTCCTGGGATGCCGGGACGATCGTCACCACGCGCCAGCGGGGCACGACGCTCTTCGTCGCGATCGCAGACGCAGCCGAGCGGGTCTTCCACATCAAGGCGATCGACGAGATCGGCCTTGCGAGTATCGCCGCGCGCAGCGTCGCGGCTTCGGTGGCCCCGCCCGACGACCTCACGTTCTTCGACGTGATCCCCCAAGGGGACCATGTCCGTGCATCCTGGACCCCGGTCGACGGGACGGGCCTCGAGTACGAGCTGCGCGCAGGGGCAAGCTGGGGCACCGGGCGGTTCGTGGGCCGTGCGGCGGGCAATCATCTCGTGGCGCTCTGGCCGATCCGTGAGGCCGGCGACGAGACCTTCTGGCTCAAGGCCGTCTCGCCCGCGGGCCTGTTCAGCGCCTCGGCGGCCTATGCCACGACGAGG
This sequence comes from Cyanobium sp., assembly GCA_044369475.1. Lineage (GTDB taxonomy): Bacteria > Cyanobacteriota > Cyanobacteriia > PCC-6307 > Cyanobiaceae > Cyanobium_A. The sequence continues at coordinate 1,624 of JBIPLV010000275.1, forward strand.
CTCGCCCCGACCACAGGCCGCAACATGGTGCTGGCTAGCGATCGCCGCGCCCTCGGCTGGCCGGGTATCACCCAGGGGCTCGAGGTGATCGGCGGCAATCTGCTCGCCCTGACGCGCACTGGGGCCACGACTGTGGCGCGCGGCGAATATGTCTTCCCCATCGCCCTCGACCGCAGCACGCGCGCGCGCAATTGGATCGAGGCCGATATCGGCACGATCCCGGCCGATGACCTGACCTGGCAGAGCGCCGGCTTCGCTTGGGAAGACCCGGAAGCAGGCTCGGCCTGGCTCCAGGTCGGGGATGTCGATGGCGCCCGGCTGCGCAGCCAGATCGCGATCCAGGCACCGCTCGACGCCGATCTGATCGAAGGATTGCGCCTTGCCGGTACCCTGACCGGGCAGCGCGGCACGCTGCCCGCGGTCGCGGCCAATCTGGTCTACGCGCCCGCGCGCTTCGACCAGGGGCTCAAGGTCACCAATGCCACCAAAGCCGGCTGGGCGATCGTGATCCCGCCGGAGTTCACGACCAGCTTCGATGTCCGGCTCGACCAGATCCTTGATGAATCGAGCCTCTATTTGGCGCTGACCGGTGCCAACGGCACATTGCGGCTGATGTGGTCGCCCGAGGATGACGCCTTCGCCCTCGAGGACGATTTCGGTCAGCGCGTCACGGCGGCGCTCTCTCGCCGCGCCGGCGACATCATCACCTTCGCCATCTGCCAGACGTCGATCGAGCGGCGCCTGTTCGCGGCCTCGGCCCAGACCGGGCTGATCGCCACCGGCAGCGCGCCTTTCGCGCCGCTCGGCCCCTTCACCGGCGCACAGCTTCACATCGCATAGGAGTTCCGCATGAGGATCGGCATGACCGAGCTTCTGGCCCGTCTGGGCCGGGGGCCCGGAAGGGATGGGTTTTGCCTGCATGGCCGCATGGAGGCTTGGCTGACCCGTCCAGACGGCTCCGTGCTCGTCCGGGCCAAGGACAATCTCATCGTCAATGCCGGGTTCAGCTTCATCGCCCAGTCGGTCGGTCTGTCTGCTGGCCGACCGGGGGTGATGAGCCATGTCGCGGTCGGCACCGGCAGCACGGCTGCCGCGGCCGCGAACACGACGCTGGTCTCCGAACTTGCGCGCAAGGCCGCAAGTTTCAGCCACACGGCCGGAACCAAGGTCTTCCAGTTCGAAGCGACCTTCAATCCAGGCGAGGCGACCGGAGCGATCACCGAGGCTGGCGTGTTCAACGCCGCCAGCGCCGGCACGATGCTCGACCGCGTGGTCTTCGCGGTCATCAACAAGGGCGCCGACGACACGCTGACCCAGCGCTTCACCTTCACGATGAGTTGAACCGCGATGCCCGTGACGATCACGACGACGCCGGGGGCGGCCTATGTCTGGAGCGGGGCTGGATTTGCCTGGGACGCGGCCGAGGCCGGGAAGACATGGGCGGATGCGGCGGCGGCGAGCGTGCTGGTGGAGGAGAGCAACGGGCTTGGGCTTGGCGCCATGGAGGCCCGGCTGCCGGCGACTGCACTGGCGGAAGGGTTTGGTCTCGGTGACGGTCGCGATGCCAGCGTGACCGATAACTGGACCGAGCCGCTCGTGATCGGCGAGACCTATATCGATCT
>JBIPLV010000069.1:0-11430 GCA_044369475.1 Cyanobium sp.
CGAGGGGGGCAGCCTGGGGGTCGCCGACCCCCGGCGGCTCGATGCAGCGGCTGTCGGCGAGCCGCCGCTCAACTGGCCGGCTGACTCGGCGCCGTGATCAGGTTGATGGCCGAGAACCCAAGGCCGATGCCGAACAACATGCCAATCGCCCAGATGCTGTCGGAGGGCCATTGGGCGATCAGCATGCCGCCCAGCACGGCGGTGACGATGCCGTCGAGCAGCACCAGCGCGCGGGCCGGGCCCTGGCCGGTGGCCGCGGCGGCCAGTTCCATCACCCCTTCAAAGGCGAGCAGGAAGCCGACAAACAGGGTGAGGCTCACTTCACTCGCGATCGGGAAGGCGAGCACCCAAACGCCGCCGCCCAGGTAGAGCAGGCTGGAGAGCAGGCGGAAGACTTTGGCTTTGGCGTCGCCCTCGCCAGTGAGGCGCAGCAGCTGGGACACCCCTGCTACCACCGACACGCCACCCACCGCGATGGTGAGCAGGGTGGCCGAGACGAACGGCAGCACAATCGACAACCCGGCTGCGGCGAACAGCAGGGCAGCGGTGACCCAGCGCAGAGTGGGAGAAGCGGGAACCGTCACCGAAGAAGACACACAAGAACAGTCACTCTAAATCGACTGCTCAGTGGGAATCGCAGGCTTGGTTGGCTATCACTGTCAGCAAAAGCGCACCGCCGTGTAGCAAACCATCACAGCTTGCTGGTCTGTCCGTGAGGCGTCTGCAGTCTGGAGTTCAACCGTTTCTGGTTAAGTCCCCATGCTTGAGCTGCTGCCGCCGCTCAACGACCACAACCTCCCCTGGATGGACACCATCCATCCGATCGTGGTGCACTTTGTGATCGCCATGGGCTTGATCACGTTTGTGTTTGATCTGATTGGTGTGTTGACCCGCCGGCCCGCGCTGTTTGAGGTCAGCTTCTGGAATCTGTTGTTCGCCACTGCCGCCATCTTTGTGGCGATCATCTTTGGCCAGGTGGAGGCGGGTTTGGCCAATCCCTATGGGGCTTCGCGCGACATCCTCAACCTACACAGCACGATCGGCTGGTCGCTGGCGGGGGTGTTGTCGTTGATGTCCGGCTGGCGCTACGTAATCCGCAGCAAGGATCCTCAGCAGCTGCCGCTGGCTTTCCTGGGCGCCGGCGGCCTGCTGACTGCTCTGATCGTGGTGCAGGTCACCCTCGGCAATCAGCTGATCTGGGTGTATGGCTTGCACACGGTGCCGGTGGTGCAGGCGATGCGGGCGGGGCTGGTGTGATGGCTGCACTGTTGCTGGCGGCTGAGGCTTCCTTCATCCCCGCCGAGTCGCCGATCGAGCAGCTGGCCCGTGATCTCGGACCCAATGGGCTGCCCTATGCCCTGCCGATTCACCCCAACCTGGTGCATCTCACGATCGGATTGTTCGTGATTGCCATCGCTTTCGACATTGCCGGTGCCCTTTATCCGGTGGAGAAGCGGGTGTTCCGATTCCTGGCCCTGCCCGTCACCCGCGGCGGCTTCCACGATGTGGGTTGGTACAACCTGCTGGCCTGCGCCATCGCCACCTTTTTTACTGTGGCGGCTGGCTTCTTCGAGATGCTGCTGGCGGTGCCTCTGCCGGGCGTCACCAGCACCATCGGTCTTCAGAGCATGGAGACGATGCTCTGGCACGGCGTCGGAGGCGTGGTGATCCTGCTGGTGATCGTCGCGATGACGGTGTGGCGGGGCTATCAGCGTTTTGTCTGGCGCCGCGACATGGGCCGTCAGGTGCAGTGGCTCTACCTGCTGGTTGGGCTCGGGCTGTTTCTGGTGATTGGTCTGCACGGCACCCTTGGGGCCGAGTTGGCCGGTGAGTTTGGCGTGCATGTCACCGCCGACCAGCTGCTCGCTGCCGGTGCCGATCTTAAGGAGGCCCTGCCATGAGCAACACTCCCGGCCGCTCCCAGCCTCCTGTTGGCTCCCGGCCAGCGATCAGTCGTCTTGGCTTGGTGGCCCTGATCGGCTGGATCGCCCTGCTGGTGGTGCTGAGCTTGTCGGTGGCCAAGGTCTCCTACAGCTGGCTGCCGGTGCAAGCCTCCACCGCAGCCCCCCTGGTGGATGGGTTGTTCAGTTTTGAAACCGGTGTCGGCACCTTCGTGTTCGGCGCCGTGGTGTCGGTGATGGCCTGGGTGGTGCTGATGCACCGCGCCGAGAAATATGACGAAACCGATGCGGAGCCGATTGAGGGCAACACCCGGCTCGAGGTGATCTGGACGGCCATCCCCTTTGTGCTGGTGATGGCGATCGCGGTGTATGCCATTCAGGTGAATACACGTCTCGGGGTGCTCGGGCCGATGGAGCACATCCATCTCGCCAATCCTGTGGAAGAGCAGGGTGGCTATCCCGCCGACCGCCTGCCTGCTGAGCAGGTGGAGGTGATTGCCCGGCAATGGTCGTGGGAATTCCGCTACCCCGACGCCAACGTCTCCACCACCGAGCTGCATCTGCCGGTGGATCAGCCCGTCACCTTCCGTCTCGTTTCCGAGGACGTGCTTCATGGGTTTTATATCCCGGCCTTCCGTCTCAAGCAGGACGTGATTCCCGGTCGGGCGATCAACTTCAATCTCACCCCCACCCGCGAGGGGCGCTACCGCCTGCGGGATTCACAGTTCAGTGGAACCTGGTTCGCCACCAACCAGGCCGACGTGGTGGTTGAGAGCCTGGAGGTCTATCAGGCCTGGCTCCAGGATGCCGCCCGCCAGCCGTTGCAGCCTGGTCTCAGTGATGCAGTCGGCGAGTACGGAGCGCGCAAACAGCTGAAGAATCCCGGCTGGGCCACCGTGCCACCGGCTCCGCCCCCCCAGGTGAACGTTCCCGGATCCAACACCCTGCCGCACGACGCCTGAGCCCATGACTTCCGCAACCTTCCCTTCAAGCCCTCCGGAGAACCAGTCCTGGAACCGTTACTTCGGTTTCAACACCGATGCCAAGGTCATTGGGATCCAGTACATCGTCACGGCCTTTTTCTTCTTCCTGATTGGTGGTCTGTTGGCCATGATCATCCGTGGTGAGTTGATCACACCGGCGTCTGATCTGGTGGACCGAACGGTTTACAACGGCATTTATACGATGCACGGGACCATCATGTTGTTCCTGTTTATCTTTCCAGTCCTGAATGGACTCAACAACCTGTTGATTCCCACCATGATCGGGGCGCCGGATATGGCCTTCCCCCGGCTTAACGCGGTTGCCTTCTGGCTGGTTCCGATTTTCGGTTTCTTGTTGATCGCTAGCTTTTTTGTCCCTGGTGGTCCTGCTTATTCCGGCTGGTGGTCTTATCCACCGGTGAGCATCCAGAACCCCCTGGGTCATTTCATTAATGGCCAGGGCCTGTGGTTGACGGCCGTTGCGCTTTCTGGGGTGTCCTCGATCATGGGCGCCGTCAATTTCGTCACCACGATCCTGCGGATGCGGGCTCCTGGAATGGGCTTTTTCCGCATGCCCGTCTACTGCTGGACCGCCTTGGCGGCCCAGAGTCTGCAGCTGATCGGTCTGCCGGCCCTAACCGGTGGCGCTGTGATGCTGCTGATGGATCTCTGCTTTGGCACCAGTTTCTATCAGCCAGACGGGGGCGGAGATCCCGTGCTCTATCAGCACTTCTTCTGGTTCTATTCGCACCCGGCCGTGTATGTGATTATTTTGCCGGTGTTCGGGATCTTCTCGGAGCTGTTCCCTGTTTATTCCCGTAAACCTCTATTTGGCTATGTGTATGTATCACTAGCCTCGTTCATTATTGTGGGCCTCGGCCTGATTGTTTGGGTGCACCACTTCTTCACGAGTGGGGTGCCCCAGTGGATGCGCAATCTGTTCATGGTGAATACCATGCTGATTTCGGTGCCCACTGGCGTGAAGGTGTTCGCCTGGCTGGGCACCATCTGGCGCGGAAAGCTGAGGCTCACCACGCCGATGCTCTTCTGCCTGGGAGGGCTGTTCAACTTCGTGTTTGCCGGCATCACAGGCGTGATGCTGGCCACCGTGCCGGTGGACATTCATGTGTCCAACACCTATTTCGTGGTGGGCCACTTCCATTACGTGATCTATGGAGCGGCGGTGATGGGAATCTTCGCAGCGATCTACCACTGGTTCCCTAAATTCACCGGCCGCATGCCCTACGAGGGCCTCGGTAAGTTGCATTTCTTGCTCACTTTCATCGGTGCCAACCTCAATTTCCTGCCTATGCATCCTCTCGGTCTGATGGGGATGCCTCGGCGTGTATCGAGCTACGACCCGGAATTCGCCTTTTGGAACGTACTGGCCAGCCTGGGAGCCTTCCTTCTGGGGGTGTCGATCATACCCTTCCTGCTCAATATGCTGAGTGCATGGGTGAGGGGGCCAAAGGCCACCCACAATCCCTGGAATGCCATCGGTCTGGAATGGTTGTTGCCGTCTCCGCCCCCAGAAGACAACTTTGGTGAGCACGTTCCAACCGTGATCTCCCGCCCCTATGGCTATGGCACTAGTGAACCTCTCGTGGAACACCAGGCCGAGATCGAACGTCAGCTCTGTTTGCAGGAGGCAAGCGCATGACCACGACCCCTGGCCAGCACGCGACTGGCGGGCATCCGAACCACAACCTCACCGGGTTCATCATCTTCCTGTGCTCCGAGAGCGTCATCTTTCTGGCGTTCTTCAGCGGGTTTGCCTTACTCAAAACCAGCGCTCTCAACTGGTTGCCAGCCGGTGTTGAGGGCCTGGAGTGGCGCACCCCCCTGATCAACACCGTGGTGTTGGTTTCCAGTTCCGGCACGATCTGGCTGGCAGAGCGCTGCATGGCCAAGGGCAACCTGCTGGGGTTCCGGGCGTTCTGGCTGGTCACCATGGCCCTGGGGGCCTATTTCCTTTACGGCCAAGCCGTTGAGTGGAGTGGTCTGCAGTTTGGCTTTACCTCAGGCACGTTTGGAGGCACCTTCTATTTGCTCACAGGCTTTCACGGCCTGCATGTGGCCACTGGCGTGTTCCTGATGGGCCTGATGCTGGTGAAGTCGTTCATCCCCCAGAACTATGTGGGGGGGGAGCAGGGGGTGCAGGCCACATCCCTCTTCTGGCACTTCGTCGATGTGATCTGGATCATTCTCTTTGTGCTGATTTACGTGTGGCAGCGCAGTTGACCCTTCCCTTCCCCCGTTGAAGTCTTTCCCATGATCATCGACGACCGCCATTACGACCTCATCCTCGTCGGCAGCGGAGCGGCCGGCGCCACCTTGGCGAGGTCCTTGGCCAATGCCGGTCATGCGGTGCTGTTGCTGGAGCGGGGCCGGCAGATGTCCTTGGCCGACCAGAAGGTGGCCGATGTCGACCTATTCCGCAAGGATCGCTATCACCCCAAGGAGCAGTGGTTTGGTACTGACGGGGACCCCTTCACTCCCCAGACCATCTACGCCCTCGGCGGCAACACCAAGATCTGGGGTGGTGTTCTGGAGCGATTGCGCGAGCAGGAATTGGCCGGCCTCGCGCTGCAGGAGGGCCAGGCGCCAGCCTGGGGGCTCAGCTATGCCGACCTCGAGCCCTGGTACGACCAGGCGGAAAGTCTTTATCGCGTGCATGGACAGCGGGGTGTTGATCCCACAGAGCCCCGCTCCAGTGGCAATTACGCCCTCGCTCCCAAGCCAGTTGAGCCTTTCTTCGAAGAGCTGCGTTTGGCGTTTGACCGCCAGGGCGTAAATCCCTATCACCTGCCCCAGAGCTGGTCGGAATCGGTGGCGGATTCCTCCGGTGATGCTGAGCTGTTCGGGGTGGATCCCGCCCGCGCTTCAACCGCGGTGGTGGTACGAACCGGCGCCCAGGTGCAGCGGCTTCATGTCAATCCCACCGGCACGGAGGTGCGGGGTGTGGAGGCCCTGGTGGATGGCCAGAGCTGGTTGTTCATGGGCCATCAGGTGGTGCTGGCGGCAGGGGCCATCAACAGCGCGGCGATCTTGCTGCGCTCGGCCACCGATCGCCATCCCCGCGGCCTGGCCAACGGCTCCGATCAGGTGGGCCGAAATTTGATGAAGCTGCAGCTCACCTCCATCCTGCAGCTCGCCACCGAGCCCAATAGCGGTCGCTATGGGCGCAGTTACGGCATCAACGACTACCTCTGGGGAGACAAGAACGTCTCTTTCCCGCTGGGCTCGATTCAGAACGGCGGCGGTGTTCTGCAGGATTCCCTGTTTGCTGAGTCGCCGCCGGTGCTCTCGCTGGTGACCAAACTGCTGCCCAACTTCGGCCTCGAGCAGCTCGCCTCCCGCTCGATCAGCTGGTGGGCCATGAGCCCGGTGTTGCCCGACCCCCACAACCGCGTCAGCCTGCGGGGGGATCGTATTCAGATCACCTATCAGGCCAACAACCGCGAGGCCCATGACCGCCTCGTCTACCGCTGGATCGACACCCTCAAGGCGGTGGAGGCCGATCCGGATTGCCATGTGGTGAAGGAAGCCCCCACCCATCCCCGCGGTGAGGCACCCCTCTCGGCCATGGGCTATAGCTGCGGCACCTGTCGCATGGGCGACAACCCGGCCACGTCGGTGGTGGATCTGCAGGGCCGAAGCCACGAGGTGGCCAACCTCACGATCGCCGATGCCAGTGTCTTCCCGGCCTGTCCGGCCATGGGCTTCGGTCTCACCGTGATCGCCAATGCCCTGCGCATCGCCGATGGCCTCAAGGCATCCCTGCGATGACGACCACCCCTCCAGGCACCCCGGCGACCGGGCTTGACCTAAATCCCGAAGCTGCTCGCATCCTCGAGCGCGACCAGGGCCTCCAGCCCTGGACCCGGTGGGGCAGTTACCTACCTGATCGTCAGTGGGGCACGGTGCGGGAGGACTACTCCGCCGATGGTGATGCCTGGCGCTCCTTCCCCCACGATCAGGCCCGCTCACGGGTCTACCGCTGGGGAGAAGACGGACTGCTGGGAATCTGCGATGAGCAGTGCCGGCTGTGTTTCTCCGTAGCCCTCTGGAATGGGGTTGATCCGATTCTTAAGGAGCGGCCTTTTGGGCTGGGCAACCCCGAGGGCAACCATGGCGAAGACCTCAAGGACTATTACTTCCACCTTGCCAATACCCCCACCCACAGCTTCATGCGGGGGCTCTACAAGTATCCCCAGGCCGAGTTTCCCTACCAGCAGCTGGTGGTGGAAAACGGCCGCCGCAGCCGCAGCGAGCCGGAATATGAGCTGGTGGATACCGGCATCTTTGAGGCCAACCGCTACTTCGATGTTGTCATTGAGTACGCCAAGGCTTCGGCCACCGATCTGCTGATTCGCATCCGGGTCACCAATCGCGGGCCCGAGCCTGCCCCCCTCACGCTGTTGCCCACCCTGTGGATGCGCAACACCTGGGGCTGGGGCTATCCCGATGAGCAGCACCAGCCGATGGGCCTGGATGGTGATGCCCTGGTTACCGGAGATCTGCCCCAACTCGGGGTATACGAGCTGCTCTGCCGGGATGGAGGCACCTGGTTGTTCACCGACAACGAGACCAACCACCAGCGCCTCTACGGCCAGCCGAATCCCACCCCGTATCAGAAGGATGGCTTTCACCGCTATCTGATCGGAGGTGAGGCGCAGGCCATTAATCCAGCCCAGTGCGGCACCAAGGCGGCCCGGCTGTTGCAGCGCACCCTGGCGCCTGCTGAGGAGTGGACCGTTGCCTTGCGCCTGCGCCAAAGACCAGATGGGGGCGCGCCCGCTGCCGATCCTGGATCACCCTTTGGCCAGGCCTTTGATGCGTTGTTTCAAGCGAGGGAGGCCGAATCTGTCCAGTTCTTGGACCACACCCTGCCGGGGCTCAACGCTGAAGACCGCCTGATTCACTCCTCCGCCCTGGCGGGCTTGCTGTGGTGCAAGAAGTATTACGGCTGGAGCGTCATGCGCTGGCTGGAGGGGGATCCAACCCATCCCACGCCACCGGCTAACCGCTGGCAGTCCGATACGGCCCTGTGGAGTCGGCTCCATGCCCATCATGTGATCTCGATGCCGGATGCCTGGGAGTACCCCTACTTCTGTCAGTGGGATCTGATGTTCCACGCGGTGGCCTTCGCCATCTTCGATCCGGAGATGGCCAAGCAGCAGGCGATGTTGCTGCGCAGCCCTCACTTCACAGCCCCCAGCGCCCAGACCCCTGCCTATGAGTGGGCACTCTCAGACCCCAATCCGCCGATCGGCGCCTGGGCGGCGATGCGGATCTACCAGATCGACCGCAAGCAGAGCGGCCAGGCCGATCAGTCTTTTCTGCGGTCCGCCCTTCGCAAGCTGTTGCTCGAATACGGCTGGTGGGCTAACCGAAACGATCGCTCCGGCGACAACGTGTTTGAAGGTGGATTTCTAGGTCTCGATAATATCGCCGTGTTTGACCGCCGCTTTCCTCTGGCTGATGGCAGCCGCATCGAGCAGTGCGATGGCACGGCTTGGATGGCTTCCCTCAGTCTCAATCTGCTCAATATTTCGGTGGAGCTGAGCCGAGAGGAGCCGGAGTATGCCGATACCTGCGAGCGGTTTGTCTACGACTTCACCCAACTGGCGATCACCTTGAATGCCTCGTCGGATCGAGGCTTCCTCAACTGGGACGACGAAGACGGTTTCTATTACGATGTGATCAAGCGCCCTGACGGCAGCACCGATTACCTCCGCACGCGCTCTCTCTCAGGCGTCGTTCCCCTGCTGGCGGTGGCGAGCTTCGATCGGGAGACCGTCAACCGTCTGCCGGTGCTCAATGTGCTCGAGAGCATGGCCTGGTTTGTGCACGAGCGCACCACACCCACCTGGTTAGAGCACCACCTTGGTCAGTGGTGTAACGACCGTATCCTCTACACCCTCGTCCCGGAAGATCGCTTGCGGCGAATCTGTCAGCGCCTGTTTGACGAGGCGGAGTTCCTTTCCCCCTATGGGATTCGCTCCCTCTCCAAGGTGTACGGAGAGCACCCCTATTCCTTCACGGAGGGTGTTGACAGCCAGACCCTCGCTTACAGCCCCGCGGATAGCCCCGTGGCGATGTTTGGGGGCAATTCCAACTGGCGTGGGCCGGTGTGGATGCCGATGAACTTCCTCCTGATTGAGTCGTTGCAAAAATACGCCCACTACTACGGCGATACTTTCAAAGTGGAGTTCCCCACCCATTCCGGCAATTGGCTCAATCTCTGGGAAGTGTCGCTTGAGCTCGAGAAGCGCTTGGTGGGTATTTTCCGGCGGGATGGCTCCGGGCGCCGAGCCTTCAATGGCGATGTCGAGCTCTTCCAGAACGATCCCCACTGGCGGGATTTGATCCTTTTCAACGAGTATTTCCATGGTGACAATGGCCGTGGTGTGGGTGCGTCCCACCAGACTGGATGGAGCGCCACGGTCGCCAAGATGGTCAACCAACTGAGCCGTTATCCCTCCGGGTAACGCACGGAATGCCCTGCTTTCCTCTTTGATCGCTTACCTCTGCTCAGCCATGGCCTACGCCTCTCACACCAGCGAGCTTCCCGGTCCCTCCTTGGCCATCTCGCCTTTGCCCAAGGCTGCCCAGTTGGAGGTGGCCGATGGTGCCCACTTCGATGTGGTGATCATCGGCAGCGGCGCCGGTGGTGGCACGCTGGCGCGCCATCTTGCACCCAGCGGACTGAAGATTTTGGTGCTGGAGCGGGGCGACTGGCTGCCCCAGGAACCTGAAAATTGGAATGCCGAGGAGGTGTTTCAGAAAGGCCGTTACATCTCCAAGGATGTGTGGCACGACAAGCATGGCAAGCCGTTTCAGCCCGGCAGTCACTACTTCGTCGGTGGGGCCACGAAGATGTATGGCGCGGCCCACTTCCGGCTGCGGCAGCAGGATTTTGAGCAGCTTCATCACTTCGACGGTATCTCGCCAGCCTGGCCCCTGCGTTACAGCGATTTCGAGCCCTATTACCAGCGGGCCGAGGAGATGTATCACGTGCATGGTCAGCGGGGCGAAGATCCCACCGAGCCCCCCTGCAGCGGCCCCTACCCCCATCCGCCGGTAGCCCATGAGCCCCGTATCGCCAAGTTGGTGGAGGATCTGCGCTCAGCCGGATTGCATCCATTTCATGCCCCCAGTGGAGTGATGCTGGATGAGGCCAACATGCCCTTCAGTCGCTGCCGCAAGTGCAATTGCTGCGATGGCTTCCCCTGTTTGGTGCATGCCAAATCCGATGCGGAGGTGCTGGGAATGCGCCCGGCCCTGGCGGCGCCGAACGTGTCCCTGCTGACCCGGGCCCATGTGCGGCGCCTGCAGACCGACGCCTCCGGCCGGAGTGTGCAGGCAGTGGAGTTGGAGCGCGATGGCCAACCGATGATCGTGCGGGGTGATGTGGTGGTGGTGAGTTGTGGTGCCGCCAACAGCGCTCGGCTGCTGTTGATGTCGGCCAACGACAAGCATCCCCGCGGTCTGGCCAACAGCTCCGACCAGGTGGGGCGCCATTACATGTTCCACAACAGCAAGGCGATGGTGGCCCTGGCCCACGACCCGAACACCACCGTGTTCCAGAAAACCATCTCGATCAACGACTGGTATCTGGGGGATGCCGACTTTGACTATCCGATGGGCAATATCCAGATGACGGGCAAGACCAACGGCACGATCATGAAGGGCTATGCGCCGTTGGAAACCTTCCTGATGCCCGGCTGGTCGATGGACAAAATCGCTGAGCATGCCCTCGATTTCTGGGTCTCTTCGGAAGATCTCCCCGACCCCAACAATCGCGTGACCGTGGATGGTAACGGTCAGATTCATCTGGCTTATACCCCCAATAACCAAACGGCGGCCCAGCGGCTTTACGGCCGGCTCACCGGGATGCTCGACCAGCTCTATCTCAAGAATCACCTGGTGGAACGGCAGTTTTATATCAAGAGCGACATGTCGATTGCCGCCGTGGGGCACCAGGCCGGCACCTGCCGCTTCGGCGACGATCCGGCCACCTCGGTGCTGGACCTCAACTGCAAGGCCCACGATCTCGACAACCTCTACGTGGTCGATACCAGTTTCATGCCGACCATCGGCGCGGTGAACCCGTCACTCACGGCTATCGCTAATGCCCTGCGGGTGGGCGACCATCTGCGCGAGCGCTTCAGCTGAGGATCGTTTTGAGTAGATCAGCAATCAGCAGGTTGTCGAGCGAAAACAGCCCCCCACCGCAGCAAGCCAGAACGGCACACATCACGACATACATGGCCGCCTTTTCCCAGCTGGGGGGATCGCCGACACCCATGGGGCCGGCGTAATCACCGGGGGGAATCTGATAGGGATCGGGGGCGATGAACGGAAAGCCCGCCTTCAGCTCCACCACCACCGCGTAGGCCATCGACACCAGAATCGCCAGGGCCGCCAGGGGGGTGAGTAGGCCTGGAATCAGGGCGATGCCAGCCCCCCACATCGAAAAGGCCGAGAGAAAGCACAGCCATTCGGGTGTTTGCATCGCCGTGGACCAGGTCTTGAGGTTG
>JBIPLV010000184.1:0-3230 GCA_044369475.1 Cyanobium sp.
TGGCCTGATCGAGGCTGGCTTGATTGAGGCACTGCACCACCAGCCTTTGCTGGTGGTCCTTCGTGCATTCGACCCTCTGGAGCTCGCTGAGTCGCTGGAGCGGCTCCAAGACCTGGGGGTTCACCAGGTGGAGGTTGCCTGGAGTGCTCACCCCCAGTGGGTGCCCCATTGCGCGTTGTTGCGGCAGCGCTTTCCGCGGCTTCATCTGGGGGCCGCTTCCGTGCTGGATGGCGCCGGGCTTGAGGCCGCGGCAACGGCAGGGCTTGCCTACGTGGTGTCGCCGGTGCTGGATCGCCAGCTGGTTGATCGGGCCCGGCGGTTGCGGTTGCCGTTGGTGCCTGGTGTGCTTTCGCCAACGGAGGTGCACCAGGCGCGGCTTTGGGGTTGCTCGCTGGTCAAGCTGTTCCCCGCCATCAGCGTGGGGAAGGCCTACTGGCAACGCCTGACCGGCCCCTTGGGAGGAGAGCGCGGCTTGCCCCATTGCATCGCCGCTGGAGGTCTTCGCCCAGCCGACGTCGAGCCCTGGCTCGAAGCGGGCGTGGATGCGGTGGCCCTGGGGGGAGCCCTCGCCAACGACTCCGAGTGGGAGGCGTTGGCAGCCCTTGTCGCACGGTTGGGAGGCAGAACGCGCTGATTTGTTGCCGTTGCGAGTCTGTAGTGCTACAGCTGAGATAGAGCTTCCCCCCGTTTTATGTCTCAGCTCACCATCAAGCTCAGTGACAAGGCCGATGCCTTGATTGCCCAACTGCAGAAGGAAATTTTCAATCGCCGTCGCAAGAAGGTCTCCGCGGCTGGCGTGATCGAAACCCTGGTGGAGAGCGGCGCCAAGTCGCAGTCCGACAAGCGGTTTGCGACCTCCTGGAGCAATCTGATTGCCGACATTGAGAAGGCAGCCAAGGTGGCCGATGCCCACGGCGCCAAGCCCGCCAGCCTCACTGACGCCGAGTGGGCGATGGTGCTCAGCCACCGCAGCCGCACCCTCAACCCCGCCGCTGCCAAGAAGCCTGCCGCTGCGAAGAAGCCCGCACCGCGCAAGCCGGCCCGTTCGACCGCGGCGGCTCAAAAGCCGGCACGGAAAACGGCCCGTTCCACCGCGGTGTCCACCAAACGTGCGGGCTCATCGCCGGCGCGACGGATGGCGAAGGCTGCAGGACTGCTCGGTGGCCATGGTCTGCAGCCCACTGCGGCAGCGATCTAGTCCCACAGGCTGCACTGGCCCTGTTGGCGCAGCAGGTGATCGGCGAGCACCAGGGCCACCATCGCTTCCACCATCGGCACCGCCCGCGGCAGCACACACGGGTCGTGCCGACCCTTGGCTTCCAGGGTGGTGGCCTCACCGCGGTCGTTGATGGTTTGCTGCGCTTTGCGGATCGTGGCGGTGGGCTTGAAGGCCACACGGATCACGATCGCTTCGCCGTTGCTGATGCCGCCTTGAATCCCGCCGGAGTTGTTCGTGGCGGTGCGCAGCTGGCCGCCCTCGCTGGGAAGGAAGGCGTCGTTGTGCTCACTGCCCTTGAGCAGCGTGCCGCCGAAGCCGGAGCCGATTTCAAAGCCCTTCGTGGCGGGTAGCGACATCACCGCCTTGGCCAGGTCGGCTTCCAGCTTGTCGAACACCGGCATCCCCAGCCCCACCGGTGGACGCCGCACCACGCATTCGATCACGCCGCCACAGGAATCGCCTTCGCGGCCGATCGCCTCGATCCGCTCCACCATCCGCTCTGCCATGGCTGGATCGGGGCAGCGCACCATGTTCGACTCCACGGCCTCAAGGGTCACCCGGCTGGGGTCGATCGGCGCCTCCAGGTCGTGGATGCGCTTGACCCAGGCGAGAACCTCGGTGCCATGGGTTTTGGCCAGCAGCTGCTTGGCAATCGCCCCGGCGGCAACGCGGCCGATGGTTTCTCGGGCTGAAGCGCGGCCGCCACCGCTACGGGCCTGGATGCCGTATTTGGCCTGGTAGGTGGCATCGGCGTGGGAGGGGCGGAACGCCACCTCCATCTCGTTGTAATCCTGAGGCCGCTGGTCCTTGTTGCGTACCACCATGGCAATCGGCGTGCCCAGGGTTACCCCATCGAGCAGGCCGCTGAGGATCTCGACTCGGTCGTCCTCTTTGCGGGGGGTCGTGATTTTGCTCTGTCCCGGTTTGCGCCGGTCCAATTCGGCTTGGATCGCCTCCAGATCGAGCTGGAGCCGCGGCGGGCAGCCGTCCACGATCACGCCGACGCCCCCACCATGGGATTCGCCGAAGGTGCTGATCCGAAAGAGCTGACCGAAGCTGCTGCCCATGGGCGATCTGCGCTGTGGCGAGCCTACAAACTGGGCTTCGCTGGCGGCATGGCGCAACCTTGAAGAAGCAGGAACGGGCCCGGCTGATCATGGATCGCCTGCAGGAGCACTACCCCGAAACCCCTGTCCCCCTCGACCACAGCGATGCGTTCACCCTGCTGGTGGCGGTGCTGCTCAGTGCCCAGTGCACCGACAAGAAAGTGAACGAGGTCACTCCGGCTCTGTTTGAAGCTGGTCCGGACCCTGCCGCCATGGCGGCGTTGAGCGAACAGTCGATCCTGGCCTCCATCCGCCAGCTGGGTCTCGCCCGCACCAAAGCCCGAAACGTCAAGCGCTTGGCGGAGCTGCTGCTCGAGCGCCATGGCGGCCTGGTGCCGTGCAGTTTTGAAGCGCTTGAGGCGTTGCCAGGGGTGGGTCACAAGACGGCCAGCGTGGTGATGGCTCAGGCCTTTGGCGTGCCCGCCTTCCCAGTAGACACCCACATTCACCGCCTGGCTCAGCGCTGG
Source organism: Cyanobium sp. (assembly GCA_044369475.1). Classification (GTDB taxonomy): domain Bacteria; phylum Cyanobacteriota; class Cyanobacteriia; order PCC-6307; family Cyanobiaceae; genus Cyanobium_A. The sequence continues at coordinate 2,793 of JBIPLV010000184.1, forward strand.
GGGCTCAGCAGCGGCAACAGTGTGGTCCAGACCGAGCGCGATCTCAAGGCCCTGTTCCCCAAGGAGGCCTGGAATCGGCTGCACCTTCAGATCATTTTTTATGGCCGAGAGTTCTGCACGGCCCGGGGTTGCGACGGTACGGTCTGCCCGCTGTGCCGTGAGCTGTATCCCCGTCGCCGCACCGCGGTGATCTGGCGTAAAGCCTGATCCCGATTCCCCGCTGGTGTGTTCAAAGCCGCTGTTGCGGTTGTGAAACAGCCTGTGCACCAACCCCACTGCCACATTCACGTGCATCTCCATCTCCACATCCCATGAAAAAGCCCCCTCTTGCGAGGGGGCCTGCGGGATTCCGTTTTCGCTTCAAGCTCAGCTCAGACTGTTGTCTTCAACTGAGCTGTTGGCTTCAGCCGATTGCCGGGGCAGTCAGAGCCACGGGGG
>JBIPLV010000343.1:0-3229 GCA_044369475.1 Cyanobium sp.
ACCTGGTAGCTGCAGGTCTTGATCCGCTGCTCGGGGACCATGCGGCAGACCTGGTAGGTGCGGACCCGCTGCTCGGGGACCATGCGGCACACCTGGTAGGTGCAGGTGCGGACACACTGCTCGGGCACCATGCGGCAGACCTTGTAGCACCGCACCCGCTGCTCGGGGACCATGCGGCAGACCGTGTAGGTGCAGGTCTTCACCCGCTGCTCCGACACCATGCGGCAGACCTTGTAGCACTGCTTCTCGACGATCGTCTCCCGCTCGTGGCGGACGCACTCGATCTGCTTCTCGCAGACGGTCGGCACCCACCGCTTCTTGCACACCGTGCGCGGCGGGCACTGCTCCTCGACCTTCACGAGCTTGCCGGGCACGTAGCACTTCTTGCCGGTGCACGGATCGCACACCCAGCAGCCGGGCTCACGGACACACCGCGTGATCACCGGGCCGGGCACCTCGCAGGTCTCCGTTTCCCAGTGTCCGCCGTGGACTTGGATCGTCTTGGTGAACCGGACGGGACGGCAGACCTCGCGGCAGACGTCACGCTCGCGGGTCTCCCACACCGGCTTGCACACGGTGTAGGGAACCTCCTTCGTGCACACCTCACGGACCGGCTTGCAGACCGTGTAGGTCTCCTGCCGCTCCTCGTAGACGGGCTTGCAGACGGTGTAGGGGATCTCCCTGGTCATCGTCTCGTAGACCGGCTTGCAGACGGTGTAGGTCTGCTCGCGGGTCTCGTAGACGGGGCGACACACGGTGTAGGGGATCTCCTTGGTCATCGTCTCGTACACCGGCTTGCACACCGTGTAGGTCTGCTCGCGGGTCTCGTAGACGGGCTTGCAGACCGTGTAGGGCACCTCCCTGGTCATCGTTTCGTAGACCGGCTTGCAGACGGTGTAGGTGCGCTGCTGCGTCTCGTAGACGGGCTTGCAGACGGTGTAGGGCACCTCCTTCGTGACCGTCTCGTAGACCGGCTTGCACACCGTGTAGGTCTGCTCGCGGGTCTCGTAGACGGGCTTGCAGACCGTGTACGGCACCTCCCTGGTCATCGTCTCGTAGACGGGCCGGCAGACGGTGTACGTGCGCTGCCGCGTCTCGTAGACGGGCTTGCAGACGGTGTAGGGCACCTCCTTCGTGACCGTCTCGTACACCGGCTTGCAGACCGTGTAGGGGATCTCCTTGGTCATCGTCTCGTAGACGGGCTTGCAGACGGTGTAGGCCTGCTCGCGGGTCTCGTAGACGGGCTTCATCACCGTGTACGGGACCTCCTTCGTCAGCGTCTCCCACACCGGCGTGCAGACGGTGTAGGGGACCTGCCGCGTCTGCGTCTCCCAGACCGGCTTGCGTACGGTGTATTCCACCTCCTTCAACGACTGCTCCGTCTCGTAGCGGATGCAGTCGATCTCCCGCTGCTCGATGACGCGCTCGCAGACGGTCTTGAAGCAGGTGATCTCCTGCCGCTCGTAGACGACGTCCTTCACGAGACGCGTGCCGGGCGACGGCTCGACGGCCGCGTCGGCACGCAGGGCAGGCGCCGCGAGTCCAGCGAGCGCCACGAGGTGACAGAGCCACGAGGTTTTCATCACGGTCGCCTCCGCCGAGGCGTCCTCCTGATCGGGAAACGGGAACGGGTATGAAGGCGGCCCGGCACGCGGGCAGGGAGCAGGCGCACCGCGCTGCTCCTCACAGCAACCATCGGCCATAAACTCGCCGCAGGTCGACCAGTTCCCGCCACCGCCCCGCTTTTTCCAGACTTCCAGCGGCCCTACAACCGTTTCCGTCGGCATGGCGGACGGTGGTTTGTTGGTGTTCGACGAGCGTCCCGCTACATTTCCGGCTTCCCTCCCCAGGGGCATTGCCCACCGGCAGGCGTTTCGATGGCGGAACCCCGAACGCAGTCCGCCCAGCCGTCCGAGCCGCTCTCCGACGCACCCGTTCCCAAGGTCGTCGTCAGTCGGCTGAGCCTCTACCTGCGCGAGCTGCAGCGGCTCGAGGCAGCGGGCCAGCAGACGATCTCGTCGGGGCAGCTCGGCACCCTCCTGGGCTTCAGCGATGCCCAGGTGCGCAAGGACCTCGGCTTCTTCGGCCAGTTCGGCTACCCCGGCGTCGGGTACCGCTGCGACGAGCTGATTCGCGCCATGCGCGACATCCTGGGGACGAACCATCCCTGGAGCGTGGCGATGGTCGGCGTCGGCAACCTCGGGCAGGCGCTGCTCGGCTACCGTGGCTTCGGCCGCCAGAACTTCGCGATCGCGGCCGCCTTCGACGCCGATCCCGCGAAGGTGGGCCAGGTCATCCAGGGCATCCGCATCCAGCCGCTCGACGAACTCGCCGAGACCGTCCGGACGCTCGGCATCCGTCTCGGCATGATCGTCGTGCCCGTCGGTGCCGCCCAGGAGGCTGCCGATCGGCTCGTGGCGGCGGGCGTCGAGGGGATCGTCAACTTCGCCCCGGTGACACTGGTGCTGCCACACCACGTGCAGAACGTCGGCGTGGACCTCGCGATCGAGCTGGAGCAGCTGTCCTTCGCGGTCACCACCAAGCTCACCCGGGCCGGTGGTACGGATGCCGACGAGGGGGGTGGGCGTGCCGGCAACGGCCATGCGGGTGCCGTCTGATGCGGCATCCCGCAGTCCCGACCACCCCTCGGCGTCGGATACCATGCCCGACTCGTCCCGCCGACACGTCCCGGTGGGTGCACGCCCCGCCATCCCTTCGAGGAATCCACCGCATGCACGCATCCGCATCTCCCCACGCGCGACTGACCGCCCTCGGGCTCGTCCTGCCGCCGGCGCCGAAGCCTGCCGGTGTCTACAAGCCGTGCCTCGTCGTCGGGCAGCACGTCTACGTCTCCGGTCATGGGCCGCTCCGCAATGACGGCACGATGATCAGCGGCCGTGTCGGGGCCGATCTCGACACGGCGGCAGGGAAGGCGGCCGCCCGCCAGGTGGGCCTCGCCATCCTCTCCACGCTCGTCGCCGGGCTCGGGAGCCTCGACCGTGTCGCCCGCGTGGTGAAGGTCCTCGGGCTGGTCAATGCAACGCCGGAGTTCGCCGAACAGCCGCTCGTCATCAACGGGTGCAGCGAGCTCTTCGTAGAAATCTGGGGTCCCGATCACGGCGTGGGTGTGCGGAGCGCGGTCGGGGCCGGATCGCTCCCCGGCAACATCGCGGTCGAGATCGAGGCGCTGTTCGAACTGGCCTGACGGGGGCCTTGTCCGCGGAATGAC
>JBIPLV010000397.1:0-3219 GCA_044369475.1 Cyanobium sp.
TATCGAGAAGCTTTAGAGCAGTTTTCAGGCTTTGCAGAGTGTCGCCATAATTATGCGCTTGCCCTGATAGATGCGGGGCAGCCTGCGGACGCTGAGCGCGAACTCCGTCTACTGCTTCGGGATCAGCCCTCCTATTACCAGGCAGCCTTTTGTCTCGGTAATTTACTGCGTGAGCACAAACGAGATAAAGAGGCGGTAGAGGCCTTTCGCTTGTCTCTCCAATATGCTCCTGCTTATGCCGAAGCTTGGAATAATCTAGGGCTAGCCAACGGTAGCCTCAAATTAAATGAGGATGCCATTTCTTGTTATCGACAGGCTCTGTCGATTGATGCGACCTTCAAGCCCTCACGTCAGAATCTCGCCCAGTGCCTTGTTCAGCAGAAGCATCATCAAGACGCCCTCAAGGAGTTTGAAGCATTTGGTCGGCTTGATTCTCTGAGTTCTCACGAAATGGTGATCGGTCTGCAGGGGCAGATCACCTGCCTGATGGAGCTTGATCGCTATGAAGACGGGCTTCATCTGGCTGATGCCCAGGCGGATCGACGGCTGCAATTGATAGCGCGCTTGCATGTTCTGCCCGTGCTTTATGCCAGTACCCAGCAGCTCCATCAGATTCGTCAGCGATGGATGAATGATGCCCAAGAGCTTTACAGCCTGCTTAAGGGCTTGACTCAGGATGACTGTTGCTGGGGCCTGTTGTATGCCCATGCCTGGTCGTTGACCAATTTCTATCTTGCCTATCAGATGGCGGATGATCGGCCTTTGCAAGAGTTGTATGCAGGCATTCTTGATCGCATTTTGAGGCCTCGTTTGCATCCCTTTATGCAGCTCCGCGAAGTGCGCTCTGCTGCTGACGATTCACCACTCCGTGTTGGTGTGATTTCTCCTCACTTAATGAATCACAATGGCTCCATCTGGTGTCTCGGCTGGTTGGATGGCATCGCCAGCGATCCGGCCTACGAAATTTTTAGCTACAACATCGGTGACGTTGAGGATTCTGGTACTGAGAGATTTTCTGCCTTGGGCACATACAGGCATTTAGCACTGCGTGCAGAACATCCAGAGCCAATGCTGCAGCAAATCCTTGATGATCGACTTGACCTTTTGGTGTTTACGGATATTGGTATGCATCCTGTCAGCAAGATTGCATCTGTTTTACAGCTGGCGCCGGTTCAGGCTCAAGGCTGGGGCCATCCCATTACCAGTGGCTCGACAACACTTCACTATTTCCTCAGTGGTGCAGGTATGGAGCCCCCTGGTAACGAAGAGCATTACAGCGAGACCCTCTGGCGGTTACCTGGCACAGGCTTGAATTACGAAATGCCAGTGGCTGTTCACGACGGCACCTTGTTGTTTGAGAAGTTTGATCTTCCCAGAGACCGCCCAATTCTTAATTCTCTTCAAAGCACCTTTAAATATGTCCCACAAAATGACTGGGTTTTTGCTGAATTGGCACGTCAGAATCCTGAGGCCTTGATCGTTTTGGTTGGACATATGGGGCATGGCACCATAGGAAGCCGGCTTCTTGAAAGGATGACCCCACATTTTCAGCAGCGAGATCTGGATATTGGGCGTCAACTCAGGATCTTGCCAAGACTGGATTACGCCGATTACATGGGTCTGTTTTCTATCAGTCACCACACCATCGATACGATTGATTGGAATGGTGGGAATAGTTCGTTGCAGTCTTTTTCATTGGATTGCCCTGTGGTGACTCTGCCTACGCATCTGATGAGAGGTCGCCATACGGTTGCGATGCTTGAGGTTTTGGAGCTTCCAGATCTCATCGCCAAGGATGCAGATGATTACATTTCTATTTCCACTCGCCTACTCCGGGATAACGATTTTTATCTCGAGATGAAGCGCCTCATTGCAGAACGCAAGCAGCGCCTCTTCCGAGATCAGTCAGTCGCGGCTGCATTCCGACAAGCTGTTGATGCCATGGTGCAATCCCAATCTCCACAACGAGCTGCTGTCGTAGCCAAATCAAGACGCTCTTCAACGGCTTCAACGGCTGACGCTGCCTAGCTACACGCTGAACTGCAGTGACGGATCTGTTTCCCCCTCTGCTTCATAACGCCTCATCGCGTGATCGGGACGTATGGGCCCGCTGGGTTCTGGGCAGCCATAGCGATCAGTTCCTGCCCGAGATGCTGCAAGCGGTTGAAAAATTAGACCTTGAACAACCAATTGCCTATGGAGCTCCCCAGCTGCATCCTTCCCCTAAGACTTCTGATTTGCTGGTTGTGACCTCTGAGCGAGGTTGTCATTCCTTCGTGGTCGACTGTCCGCTGTCTGTCAGGGTTGTGCTTCTGGATGTTACCGGTTCAGGTTTTTTGGCCGGTGCGAATCCTTGGGGTTGGGAACAGATTAGTGTCCAATGTGAGGGGATGGGAGACGTTCTTGATTTTGTATGGCGATATCTCATGCCTGATCCTGCTGATAGTTATCTCGGAGTTCTTTGTGATGATGTGATGATTCGTGCCAGTGATATCCACTTGCTGTTGTCGATTGCTCGTCTGCATGGCTTGACGGCGGCTCAGCCTTCCGTGGCCCATAATCATGAATTATCGCTGGAGTATGGATTTCTAAGGCAGAAGCCCTGTCAGACGATGCATCGTGTGCCAATGGTCGAAGTCATGGCTCCGTTTATCCGCCGCGACTTGTTTGAACTGGCTCTCCCCTTCAATCGCGGCACCCGCAGTGCCTATGGACTGGATCGATTTGCACTTCCGTTGTGCGCTTTTCATCTTGGGGCGTGGCGCTTTGCTGCCATCGATCTCACACCGATGTCTCACATTCGTCGTGGTCGCACCATCGATCGCCGCTACAGCAATGGTCTGTACAGCAAGGAGGAAGAGTTATTGGTGCGGTACCGGCTGATGCTGGCGATGGACTCTCAGATTGATCGCAATCGCTATCGCCAGCTTGAAGCTGCTGTTGAGCCTCTCCTCCAGGGACAAACCGTCTCTCCTGAGCGCCCTTAGCGGACCCAATCGGGTATGGCTTGCTGTGACTAGAGCACCTGGCCCACCATTACCGCCGCCACGGCGGAGAACAGGGTGATGCTCAGGGCCGTCAGCGGGTTCTGGCCCTGGGCCACCGCGAAGCTGGTGATCACGCCGGCGCCGAGGCAGGCCACGGCCAGTTGGGTGGTGAGGGCGGGGCGCTGTTCCACGGAGAACCCAGATGCTGCAGGCAGTGTGCTGGGGCTCTGCC
>JBIPLV010000289.1:0-3202 GCA_044369475.1 Cyanobium sp.
CTCAGATCTTGCTTACTTCCCGGGCATCGCCAGCCACAACACGGTGGAGTTCGATTGTGCTGAGCCCATGCCCCGCCTCGGCCGCTTCCTTTGGGGCGACTGGCTGAAGCTGGAGGCCCCGCCCCTTGTGAACCGGACTAGCGAAGGTTCCTCCATTGCCGCCGCCTATCGCGGCCCCCGTGGCCGCCATCAGCGCCAGGTGCAGGTTGGCTCCAGTGGCACCCGCTGGATTATCACGGACAGCTGTTCCGGCTTTCAGCAACAGATGCTGGTGCGTTGGCGTCTTTCTCCGGGAGATTGGCGGCTGGAGGGCTCATCTCTATTCGGGTCTGCAGCCACACTGAAGATCACGTGCGATCAGCCAATTTCCCGGCTTGAGCTTGTGATGGGCTGGGAATCAAGCCATTACGGATCCAAAACCCAATTACCTGTGCTGGAGGTGAGCGTGCCCCAAGCGCCGGTGAACATCACAACTTCGATCGAACTCACTTCCTGATTCCCGCTTCGCGTGAAGGTTCTCTACTACCACCAGTATTTCTCAACGCCGGACGGTGCTGCCGGCACCCGCTCCTATGCACTGGCCCGTTCCCTGGTGCAAGCCGGTCATCAGGTGCAGATGGTATGTCTTCGTGATGCCCGTACCCATACGGGTCTCAGCGGGCCATTTGCCAAGGGACGGCGTAGCGGCCTGGTGGATGGGATTGAGGTGATCGAGTTCGACTTGCCGTACTCCAACCACGCCGGGTTGCTGGAGCGTGCTCTTGTTTTTCTCCGCTACAGCTGGCAGAGCCTGCAGCTGGCCCTGCGCAGCGACGCGGATCTCCTGTTTGCCACCACCACCCCACTCACTGCGGGCATCCCTGGCATCGCCGCCCGCTGGCTGCGGGGTACCCCCTTTGTGTTTGAGGTGCGCGATCTCTGGCCCGAACTGCCCCGCGCCATGGGGGTGGTGCGCAACCCGCTGGTGCTTGCTGCCCTTTCGGCCCTGGAGTGGCTCAGCTACCACTCCGCTGATGCCTGCATCGGCCTGGCACCGGGCATCTGCGAAGGCATCGCCGACCGCGGCATCTCGCCAAGCCGCATCACCAGCATCCCCAACGCCTGCGACCTCGAACTATTTCATCCCCTGCCTCAGGGCGCAGCCAAGCAGCCGCATTTGATCGGAGGCCTGCAGCAGCGCCTGTCTCCAAGCTCATTTGTGGCGGCGTTCACCGGCGCCCATGGCCTGGCCAATGGTTTGGATGCTGTTCTAGATACTGCGGCTGAACTGCAACGCTTGGAGCGGCGCGACATCCAGTTCTTGTTTATCGGTGATGGCCGCTGCAAGCCTGCGCTGGAGCATCGCGTGGCCAGCGAGGGGCTCAGCAACTGCCATTTCCTGCCGCCGATCCCCAAGCCCCAGCTCGCCCAGATCCTGCGCCAGTCCGCGCATGTGGGCCTGATGGTGCTGGACAACGTGCCCGCCTTTTACCGAGGTACGTCCCCCAACAAGTTCTTCGACTACCTGGCCTGCGGCTTGCCGGTGGTGAATAACTACCCCGGTTGGCTCGCCGAGCTGACCCTCGACCACCAGTTGGGCATTGCGGTCTCGCCCAGTGATCCAGCTGCATTTGCGGCGGCTTTGATCAAGCTGGCGGATCAACCGGCCCTGGCGGCTTCCATGGGCTCTAATGCCCGCATCCTGGCTGAATCCCGCTTCTCACGTTCTGTGCTGGCGGATCAATGGCGCCAAGTGCTTGAAACCACCGCCACTCGCTACGCCCGCCGCCGCCAGGATTATCTACGGCAGCAGGCCTTCGCTCTCTTTAAGGGTCTGGCCGATCGCGGTGCAGCCCTAGTGACTCTGGTGTTGCTCTCACCCCCGCTGGCGGTCGTGGGCCTCTTGGTGCGCTGTCGCCTCGGAACTCCAATTCTGTTCCGTCAACAGCGCCCCGGCTACCGAGGTCAGCCCTTCTGGCTCCTGAAGTTCCGCACCATGACGAACGCCCGGGATGCCAGCGGGTCTCTCCTTCCAGATGCCCAGCGACTCACACCCTTGGGCCGCTGGCTGCGCGCCACCTCCATCGACGAGTTGCCGGCCCTGATCAATATTCTGCGTGGTGAGATGAGCTTCATCGGCCCCCGCCCCCTGCTGATGCAGTACCTGCCCCTCTATTCCCTCGAGCAGGCACGTCGCCACGATGTGAAGCCGGGTTTCAGCGGCTGGGCGCAGATCAACGGACGCAATGCCCTCTCTTGGGAGGAGAAGTTCCGTCTTGATGTCTGGTATGTCGAGCACCAGAGCTTCTGGCTCGACTTGCGTATTTTTCTACTCACGATCTGGAAAGTGATTCGTCGTGAAGGAATCAGTGCAGCGGGGGAAGCCACCATGGCGCCATTCCGTGGCCCACCCGTGAGCCGATGACCACCCTCCTGATCCTTGGGGCGGGAGGCCACGCCAAGGTTGTGGCTGAAACGGCACTCTCCAGCGGGATTGCTTCCCGCATTGCCTTTCTCGACGACCGTTGCAGTGGGCCGGATCAGCTCCCGCATGTGCTCGGGTGGCCCGTGATAGGGCCTTTGGCCAAAGCCCTAGATCCAACCTTGCTGGACCGGTTTCCCGCCGCTGCGGTGGCAATCGGCCAATCCATCCCCCGCCTCGATTGGATCGAGAAGCTCCAGCACGCTGGCTATGCGCTTCCTGTGCTGATTCATCCCAGTGCTTGGTTTTCCCCGTCTGCCCACGTAGGCCCTGCTTCTGTGGTGTTCGCGCAGGCGGCCGTGCAGGCTCAGGTATCAATCGGAATGGGCGCCATCCTTAACACCGGCTGCAGCATCGACCATGACGTCAGGCTCGCCGACGGTGTCCACATCTGCCCGGGCTCCCGCCTTGCCGGTGGGGTGCATGTGGGTTCCCGGAGTTGGATCGGTATCGGCTCCTCTGTGATTCAGCAGGTGCGCATCGGCGCTGATGTCACGGTTGGCGCTGGTGCCGCTGTCGTGCGAGATCTTCCTGACGGCGTCACGGCGGTCGGCGTGCCTGCGCGTGTCTTGTCCAAACCCTGATTCCCTGATTTTCATTCCGTGCCAATGACCCTCGCCCCCTGGCCCCAGTTCGACGCCGACCAGATCGACGCTGCCTCCCGTGTGCTCGCCTCCGGCAAGGTGAACACATGGACGGGCCAGGAGACGAAGGCTTTTGAGCAGGAGTTCGCCGACTGGT
>JBIPLV010000345.1:0-3198 GCA_044369475.1 Cyanobium sp.
CCGGGGTCTGGGCGCTGCACTTGTACAACGCCCGCGGCGACTCGGACGGCAGCATCGGGTTCCGCGCCGCCTCTTACCTGTAACCCTGAGGCCCTGAGCGGTAGCGACTGGGCCTGCCTCCCACGCCATGAGCCACCCCACACGCAGCATCCACGCCCAGGCCGGCTTGCACCGCAAGCTGGTGCTGTTCGGCGCGCAGCTGGAGCTGTACCTGGCTCATTTCCCGTCGCATCACAAGTATGTGATGGCGCAGCAACTGCGCCAGGCCTATGTGGACGTGTACAACCTGGTGACCGAGGCGCAAAAGCGTTACCACAAGCGCACCACGCTCAGCCAACTCGACGTGCGCCACGAGCAACTGCGCATGCTGCTGCTTCTGGCGCACGAGCTGGGGCTTTTCAACTTCTCGAAGGGCAAGCAAGACGCCGAGCAACCGGGCGAGCACCGGGCGCTGGTAATGCTGCGCCTGGTGGACGAGCTGGGCCGCATGATCGGCGGCTGGCTGCAAAAAGAATCGGCCCCGGGCGGTGACGCTCAGGGCCCGCTGCCTGCGGTCGCCGCAGCAGCGCAAGAATCCGGCGAGCGAGAGCTTGCCGGTGCGGTAGGGGCTTGACATGCTCTGTGTGATCTCTGGCGGCAACTGGAACAACGGCAGCAATGCCGGGGTCTGGGCGCTGAACTTGAACAACGACCGCGGCAACTCGAACGACAACATCGGGTTCCGCGCCGACTCTTCGCCTGGCCTGCCCCATGCGGCAACAGCCGACCGGCAAAGAGGGAGCCCCCGTCGCGGCTGGTGCCGAAATCTGCCGCTGCAGCGCCCTTCAGTAGCCCGCACGCCGGCCCATGTTGGCCGCAGGGCGACCACTGGCGCCGCAGCACCTACACCTGGCCGGGGCGCCGCATGAAGCGCCACGGCAACCTGCTGCCCCTGTACGCCACCGAGCTCGCCCTCATGGCTGCCTACCAGCGGGCGCGCGAGCAAAAGCGCAACAGCCGAGGCTGCTTTCTGTTTGAGCGCAACCTGGGCGCCAACATCGCCGCCCTGTGCCACGAACTGCGCACCGGCACCTACCAGCCGCAGCCGCTGAATCGCTTCTGGGTAAACGACGGCCGCAAGCCGCGCTTGATCGAAGCCCCGTCCTTCCGCGACCTGGTAGCCCAGCACGCCGTTTACGCCGTGGTGGGCCCGATCTTCGAGCGCCGCCACATCAGCACCACCTTCGCCTGCCGCAACGGGCTGGGCACACACGCCGCGGCTGACTGGCTGCAAGCCGCCATGCGCCGCGCCCCGCGCACCGCCTGGACGCTGCACGTCGATGTGCGCAAGTTCTTCTACAGCGTAGACCGCTCAACCCTGGCCGCCATCGTCCAGCGCTTCATCAAGTGCCCTGCCACCTTGCACCTGTTGCACCTGTTTGCCCAGCGCCCTGAGCCGGTGGGCATCCCCATCGGCAACCTGATGAGCCAGACCTTTGCCAACCTGTACCTTCACACGCTGGACGACTTTGCCAAGCGCACGCTTAAGGTGACCGACTACGGCCGCTACATGGACGACGCGGTGATGATCGCACCCAGCCGCGCGGCAGGCACACAGTGGCTGAAGGCCATCCGCCACCACCTCAGCCTGCTGGGCCTGGCCATCAGCCACCACAGCCTGCAGCCCCTGCGCCGAGGCGTGAATTGGGTGGACTACCGCACCTGGGCCCGCGCCCGGTTCGTGCGCCCGCACCTTATCTCAGCAATCCGTGCTGATGCCCGCGCCGGCCGGCTTCAGTCCATCGTTTCACGCCTGGGCCACGCGCGCCACACGGCATCTCATCAACCCCTCGTCCACTACCTGACGGAGCACCACCATGCCCTCTCTCATCGCCTACCGCAAAACCATCACCGCCATCAACACCTTCGAGCTGCGGCTGCCTGAATCCACCCCTGGCCAGCGCCAGGGCCAGGAAATCGCCACGCTGGCCGATGGCCGCACCATCGTCGTGCTGGATGACGGCGCCACGCTGCCGACCGACCAACCCGCGCAGATCGCGCCCAGCATCGAGACGCTGCCCAGCCCGCTGCCCGCGGAGCTGCGCGCCCAAATCCTGGCCGCCAGCCCGCATGCGCGCCTCATCAGCCAACGGGTGGTAGAAAAGATCCGCGCCGAGTACAGCGTGGACGACGAAATCAAGCTGCTGCGCATCGCCCCAAGCGCCGAAACCACGGCCTGGAACGACCACGCGGAAGCTTGCCGCGCCTGGGGCCGGGCTGAGCGCGCCAAGCTGGGGCTGTGAGCCAGGTCACCCCTGCATGAAACCCCTGCGCCTCCTGGCCGCAGCCCTCACCCTCAGCGCCGCCGGCCTGGTGGCGCTGACGCAGGACGAGGGCTACACCGACCAGGCCGTCCGCCCGCTGCCCACTGACCGGCCCACCTACGGCTTCGGCAGCACCTGGCGGCCTGACGGCTCGCCCGTGCAGATCGGCGACACCATCCGCCCACCCCAGGCCCTGGCCCTCACCCTGCGCGAAGTGCGCAAAGGCGAGAGCGCGGTGCACCGCTGCGTCACCGCGCCGCTCACGCAGGGCGAGTTCGACAGCCTGGTCAGCCTGGCCTACAACGTAGGCGCCGATGCCGTGTGCCGCAGCACCATGGTGCGCCTGCACAACGCCGGCCAGCACGCCCAAGCCTGCGCCGAGTTTGACCGCTGGGTCTACTTCCAGGGCAAAGACTGCCGCGACCCCGCCCACCGCTGCGGCGGCCTGCCCAAGCGCCGCGCCGCCGAGCGCGCCATGTGCGAAGGCCGCCCGTGACCCGCGCCCTGCTGGGTTGCATCCTGGTGGCGCTGGCCCTGGCCGGCGTGCAAACCTGGCGCCTGCAGCGCGCGCAGCTCACCGCCGCCGATCTGCGCACCGAGATCCAGGCCCAGCGCCGCCAGGCCGCCGAAGACCGCGCCCAGGCCGTGGCCGCCAGCGCCAGCGCAGCCGCTGCCTACCGAAGCATCGAGCAAGCATGGATCCACAAGCACCAGGAGATTGCCCGTGAAGCCGAAACCCAAGCCCGCGCCCTGGACGCTGCCCGCGCTGCTGGCCGCATTGCTGGTGACGGCCTGCGCCGCCGCGCCCAGCAGCTCGCCGCCACTGCCGCCTGCCCCCCCCCCCCCCCCCCCCCCACCCCCCCCAACCCCCCCCCCCCCCCCCCCCCCCCCCCCC
>JBIPLV010000185.1:0-3197 GCA_044369475.1 Cyanobium sp.
GCTCACCTACACCGTCAAAACACAAGACAACTCTCCCGATCGAAGCGACCAGGAAAGCGATAGCTCCACGTCCACCGTCACAATCACCGTCACAGGCACCAATGATGGGCCCGTCATTACGCCACCACCGAGCCCTGGGCACGACGTTTCAGGAGCCATCACGGAGACAGCCAACCGTAGCGGCTCCTCCGTCACGCTCTCGGATGGTGGAAGCTTCAATTTCACCGACCTTGATCTCACCAACCTGCCAATCCCAAGCCGAGCGTTGACAAGCATGGTGGCCGAACGGGCTGACGGATCGGTCTTCGCTCTGAGCGAAGCGCAACAACAAATCCTGGATGCAGCATTCAATATCCTTCCGGCTGACAGCAACACCAACAACGGCACGGTGAACTGGGCCTACAACATCCAGGAACAACAACTTGATTTCCTGGGGGCCAACGAAACAGTGACGGCCACGTTCACCGTGACGGTGAGCGACGACGCCGGAGCCAATGCCCAACAGACAGTAACGGTCACGCTCACGGGCGCCACCGATGCACCTGTGCTCACCGTGCTCGACAACGATGGCCAGGCCATCAGTGGCCCCGCCCGTGGTGAGATCAACCTGGGCCTGGCCCAGTTCAATTTCGACTACACCGAGAGCGGCACCATCCGTTTCGCCGATCTGGATCTCACCGACCGACCCACCGGCAGCTTTACCTTCATCGGCGCCGTGTTCTCGAAGGCGGACACAACCCGCTTCGATGCCAGCCGCTGGAGTGTCAACGAGGAGATTGCGACATTGGCTTCTCTGCAAGCAGGGCCCTTCCCCGGCGGCAAGGCCTTCAAGGTGGAGCCCGCAGCAGGCAACAGCAACAACGGCGCCGTCACCTGGACGTATCAGACGAGCCAACTAGCCACCAGCTTCCTGCGCTCCGGCGAAACCGCCGAACTCACTTACAACGTCAGCGTCAACGACGGCAACGGCGGGATTCAATCGAAAGATGTGGTGGTGCTAATCCGCGCCAATTCGCCACCGCAGGCGATGAACGATGCCGCCACGGTGAAGGAAGATGGCGGCACCAGTGCCATCGCTACTGGCAACCTGGTGATCAATGACCCAGACCTGGAGGGCGACCCGCTGAGCGTCGTCGAGATCCGTCTGGGGGCGATCGAAGGCGCGGGCAGCCAGGGGCTCATCGCACCAGCACTCGGCAGCCAGGCACTCTTTACCGATCCGGGCACCGGCACGGCGGTGGTGATGGCTCGCCTGCAGCTGACCAACCTCAGCCAGGGGCGGTTTGAAGCCGGTGAAAGCGCAGGCATCACCATCATTAGCGGCGACAACACTGGTTCCATCGTGCTCACCGGCACCTGGAGCCGCCTCAACAGCTACCTGCAAAGCCCCGGCTTCAAGCTCACGATCAACCCAGAGGTGCGTGATGGGGTGGCATTCTCCGCCCAGCTGTTCCAGCAGGGCAGCAGCGCAGGTCAGCTCGGCGCAGCCATCACAGGCAGCGCGGTGCAGCGCAGCGTGCTGCCCCCTGGGGCGGCAAATGCCCTGAGCAGCTATGGCAGTAGTGCCCTGCAGGGCACCTACGGCAAGTTGCTCGTAATGAGCAACGGCAGTTACGCCTACCACCTCGACAACACCAACCCCACCGTGCAAGCGCTGGCAGTGGGCGAAACCCTGAGCGAGGCCTTCAATTACACCGTGAGCGATGGCTACACCTCCGACAAGGCGGTGCTCACCCTCACGATCACCGGCAGCAACGATTCAGCTGTCATCAATGCCACTGGCACGCATCGGAATCACCTTGAAGATGAAGTGCTTGGAGCTGATCGCATCCGATCCACTGGTTTCCTCGCCTTTACGGATGTGGATACCAGCGATCGCTCGAATGCCAGCGCCGCGCTCAACAGTTTCACCATCAGCAATGGCCAAATTCCTCAGAGCCAGCGGCAACTAATTTCCCAGGCTCTATCCACGGCCTTCAGCATCAATGGTGATCTGCAAAACAGAAATGCCGGCACGGTGGGCTGGGAGTTCAGCTTCGACAATCGCTTGTTGCAGCAGCTCAGGCCCAGCGACAGCATCACGGCCACCTATCGCATCAGCATCACCAACACCCAGGCCGCCGTTCAAGCCCCTGGCGAAGAATCCACCATCACCACCCAGGATGTGGTGATCACCCTGGCCGGCGCCAATGATGCACCCCAGGTGCTGATCAGGGCCGCCAGCCCTGATCGTGATCAGGTGCTGCTGGTGGAAAACAACGTGCCGCTCAGCACCAGTGGCACCCTGACCGTGCGTGAGATCGACAGTGCTGATCTGCTCACCGCCACGGTGGAGGAGGTACAGCTTGATGGGGTGGTCAGCGCCACCGACCTCACCCTGGCCCAGCTGCGGCAGCTGCTCACCGTGCAGCTCAGCCAGCCCCAAGGCTTGGCTGATGGCCAGCTCACCTGGTCCTTCAACAGCGGCGCCGAAACCTTCGCCGGCCTTGGTGCCGGTGAAACCCTGCAGCTGCGCTATCTGGTGCGGGTGGAAGACAGCTTTGGCGCTGCCGCCTTCCGCACGGTGACGATCAACCTGCAGGGGGTGAACCAGGCGCCTGTGCTGACGGGCGCCCCGGCCGTGCTGGCCACCACCAACGAAGACACCGCGGTTGGCCTCAGCACGGCCCAGCTGTTGCAGGGCTACAGCGATCTCGACCGCAGCGACTGGCTCGATGTGCAGAACCTTCGGGTGAGCAGCGGCAATGGCCGCCTGGCTGTAGACGCCACTGGCCAGTGGACCTTCACGCCCGAGGCCCATGCCAATGGCCCGGTAACCCTCGCTTACGACGTGGTCGATGGCCACGGCGGCCGCCTGGCCGCCACCAACGGCTTCACGATCAATGCGCTGAATGATGCACCGCGGCGACTTGATGATGGTCCTAAAGCCCTCTATCTCATTGAGGATGCGGCGATCACGCCGCTGGGCTTGGGCAATCTGGCCTGGGCCACCGGTGCTGAGCCTGATCCGGCTACGGATCAATTGCGCCAGATCGCGGTAGCCGATGAGGCCACCCAAACGTTGACCTTCACGATCACGACGCTCCCGGATGGTGCGTTTGGAGAGATCGGATTGCTGGATGCCAATGCCAACAATGCTTTTGTGCCGGTGACGGCAGGACAGCAGCTGAGCCTGGTGCAGATGCAGGGGCTGCAGT
>JBIPLV010000287.1:0-11302 GCA_044369475.1 Cyanobium sp.
GCAGCGGTCTGCGCACCGGGCTGGCCACGTGCCATGCAAAACACACCAGCTGCTCGCTGACGGTGAATGAGAACGCCGATCCGCGGGTGCTGCAGGACCTCGCCACCTACCTGCGGGCCCTGGTGCCTGAGGAGGGAGTGCGGCCGATCAGTGGTCAGGGAGTCCTGCAGCGCTACGCCCACGACGACGAAGGCCCCGACGACATGCCGGCCCACATCCGCACCGCGCTCACCGCCACCAGCCTTGGCCTGGCCTTCGATCACGGCCGCCTGCTGCTCGGCACCTGGCAGGCGATCTATCTGTGGGAGCACCGTCGCGCAGGTAGCACCAGAACTCTGAGTGTCCACCTGATTGGCGAGTGACCTGATGGGGCCTGGCGGTTAATCCGCCTCCCGCTTCGTGCGGGCCCCACCATGCCAGAACCAGTCCACAACACCACCCCCTTGGAGTTGGCCGAGAGGATGCACACCCTGTTGGCGCTCACCCTGGCCGTCCCGCCCAAGAGCAGCGGCGCCACCGCCACCGAAGTCGCCGCCAAGGAGTTGCGGCACCTCTACCCCGAGGCAGCCAACGAAGACATCCATCAGGCCATCGCCGAGGCAGTTGGCCGCCTGATGACCGAGCTCGGTCCCGAGGCCTTCATGGCAGCCAATGAGGTGGCGGCATGAGCACTTGCAGCGTCTGCCGTTTTTGGCAACCCGGTGATCGCGACACGGAGCTTGGTGAATGCCGCCGCCACGCTCCGCAGCCGTTCAATGGGCGCGAAGGCGCTGCGTTGCGGATTCGCTTCCCGCTGACCAGGCCTGATGACTGGTGCGGCGATGGCGCTCCTGGTGAGTTCGCCTGATGGCAGAGCCCACCCCCACCCCCACCCCCGAGCCCACCCTCGAACCGCTGGAGCTGGCGCTATTCGATGTGATCGCCATGCACCTGGAGAAGCGCGGCCAGCAGCTCGTCGGCGATGACGCTGAGACGGCGGTGGCCCTCCTGGGCCCTGCCATCCGAAATCTCACTGCTGTAGTCCAGGAACTGCAGGACTAGCTTCTCGGGCCGTTCTGTGCGCACACAAGAAATCAGCCGCTCGTTGACACCCGACGCCGCCAGATTCTCCGGCTAGCGTTTCTCCAACCTCTCAATGAGGGAACCCCCCTAACAGCCATCTCACAGCTGCTAGGGGGGTTGGTCCCACCAAAACGTGACGCCAGCCACGAGCCGACTCTAGCGGCTTGTGGGACGGAAGGGGCAACCCTGGCAATCAATCCGACCACCTGTAGCTAGCCGATGTATCACCAGCCGTCCCGCGCCGGACCAATAAAAAAGCCCACCGTCACTACTCGGTGGGCTCGGGCACTTATGCCTCGTGATTCTACCAGTTAGCGACCACCTGTAGCTAGCCCCCGGCTCGGTCCCGGTTCAACAAACCTCAACCCAAACCCCGCTCACTTATGCGCATCCTGCACCGTGTTATCTCCGTCTCCGCTTCAGATCCACCAGCGCCATGTGCGCATTGATCGGCTGATTCGTCGTTTCCCTAGCTGCCCGCAGCCCGTCAGCATTCGGGTCGATCAGCACCTCAGCCAGGCAGAGCAACTGGAAGCCGCCTGGTGGGCATGGACCGTCGCCGAGGGGGCTCGCTACTGATGACCTGGCCCGCAATCGACATCAACGCTGCAACCCATTTCCTGGAGTTGCTGGGCAAAAACGGCGATGCCCGTTTCCGTGCCTTCCCTCACAAGACCACGCCAAAAGAGGTGAAGGCAGTCCTGAAGGCTCGCAAGCCCTGCAACCTCAAAGATCTACAGCTGGCTCAGAAAGCTGGCCTCGGCGGCTACGTCGTCATCAACCGTGGCGGTGACACCAAGTCCTCGATCACTGACTGCATCGCCTTCTTCGCTGAGTTCGATGGGCAGGACGAAGCCAACCAGCTCCGCCAGGTTCAGCAGTCAGGGCTGCCCGAGCCATCGGCGGCCGTTCGCACTAACGGCGGAAGCCTGCACTTCTATTGGGTCCTGGCCCAGCCGATGCAGGACACCGCGCAGTGGCAGGAAGACATGCGGCGCCTTGCTGCTCACCTCGGCAGCGACCCGTCCATCAACGACCCGTCCCGTGTAATGCGGCTGCCTGGCTGCTGGTACATGGATGGCAACCAGCAACCCGTCGCCCTGGTGGAGCTGATCCACGAAAGCCCCGCCCGTTACACCCGCGATCAGATCATCAGCTGCCTGCCGGCACCACTGCAGCAGCACACCATCCCTGCTCCGCAGCCTCGGGTTCAGCCATCACCCGTCAAGCGCCACGCCGCCACCTCTGATCGCACTGCAGAGCGGGCCCTGGATCAGCTGAAGCTCATCCCGCCGCGCAGCCCCGGCACCGGCACCCGCGATCAGTACCTGCGCCTGCTCTGGGGCCTGGCGCACATCCTCGGCCCGGATGAAGCCGGTGCCGTAATGGCCAGCCACAGCCCTGAATGGGCAGCGGTTGAAGATCTCGTCGCCAAGGCCGCAGAAGCCAGTGGCGCGATCACTGATGGCACGTTCTTCGAGATCGCTCGCTCTTTTGGTGCAGCGCCCATCGGGACCACCTGCCCAAGCCCTGTCGCCAACACCGAGCAACCCGAAACGCTTGATGACCTGCTTGGTCCAGTTGAGAACGGCAAGCTCCGTCGACCACGCACTGACCTGCTCACCAAGGTGCTGGCGCTGGCCCTCCCCCTCAGGTTCAACCTGCTCACTCAGCGGATAGAGAACGACGGCAGGCCGATCGACGGTGACTTCCTCGGCACCCTCTACCTCCAACTCGCAGAGCGGTTTCAGATTGAAGTGGCCAAGGATCGCGCCTGTGATGCCGCCATCCTCCTGGCCCGGCGTAACGCCTATCACCCCGTCCGCGATTACCTCGGTGCCATCACCACTCAGCTCCCGCCAGAGCAGTGGGAATCCATCGCCCAGCACATCTTCAACACCGCTGATCCGGTAGCCGGCACCCACCTCCGCAGGCAGCTCATCGGCCTGGTGGCCCGTGCCATGAAACCCGGGTGCAAGCTCGACACCGCGCTGGTGATCCACAGCCCGCAGCAGGGCATCGGGAAATCGACCATGTGGGCCATCCTCGGCGGCGACTGGTTCTCCGACTCCCTCGGTGACCTCCGCAACCTCAAGGATGACGTGCTCCAGCTCCATTCCGCCTGGATTCACGAATGGGGCGAAATTGACGCCGTGGTTGGCAAGCGCGAATCCGAAACCCTCAAGAAGTTTCTTTCCGCCACCAAGGATGACGTTCGCAAGCCCTATGGGCGGGGCGTCGAAACCCTGGTCCGCTCTTGCGGCATCGTCGGCACCACCAACCGCAGCGACTTCATCAAGGATCCCACCGGTAACCGCCGCTTCCCGGTCATCGCCGTCCATCAAGTGAACACCGACTGGGTGCAAACCAATCGTGATGCCATCTGGGGCTCGGCGCTGGCGGCGTTCAATGCCGGCACTCCCTGGCACTACGACACCACTGAAAACGCAGCCATCAGCAAGGCGGCTCAGGACTACGCCGCAGAAGATCCCCTGCGCGATCAGATCGAAACCTGGATGGATGACCACCCAGACATCACCGCCATCGCCATGCCCGTGATCGTCTTCCACCTCAACCGAGAGCGACAGCGCGATCAGGAGTTCGCCCGACAGGTTGCCCTCCGTCTCACTGCGCTCGGCTGGAGCAAGTCGCAACGGCGTGAACGCGGCTACCTCCCCAACGGCGATCGCCATGACAAGGCAACCATCTGGGTGGCGCCAGCGCCGACCTCTGCCCCACCCTCTAGCCAATGCTCTGCCCCACCTTTTTGACCCTCTGCCCCACCCTCTGCCCCACCCCACTGCCCTCCAGTCATACCAACCCTTCTCCCTCTATCAGGGGCAGTAGGGGCAGTAGAAACACAAGAGTATCTAGAGGGGTGATAACAGGGCTAAAGCGGGCCTACGAGGCTCCGCAATAACCCCTTCCTCTATTAAGGAATTGACCGCCCCACTGCCCATTGCCCCACCCCCTTGGATACAGGCCTAGCTATGCGTATTGGAATTGGAGGGGAACAGATCTAGCTACGCCGTACTGGAATCTCGGGCAGACAGCTGTAGCTACGCCGGCTAGAAAGTCGGGCAGAATGCTCTCCATGGAACGCAAGGAATCTTCTTAAATGACTCAAACCGCAATTCGCCGCAAGCTGAGTAAAGAATTGCAGGAAAGAGCGTGGGAGATGTATTGCAACTGTGTTTCGCAGAACCAGATAGCGAGGCAGCTCGATGTTGGAGAGGCCACGGTTAGCCGTTGGATCAGAAAGAAGCAGGAGAGCCACCCGGCTGCGTCGATGACGCCTGAGCAGTTCCAGGCGGATGCGTTTGTGCAGCTTCAGTCGGCGGGCCTGATGTTGCGCACCGAGGCCGCTGGCTACCGGCAACGAGGGGAGCCGATCCCGCCGGGGGTGCTGAACATGATCTCGCTGCACTCGGATCGGTTTGCCCGGTGGGCAACGCGGCTGTCTGCCGTGCCTACTGCGGTGCTGGAGGTGAACCAGACCAACCAGTTCGACTCGTCCTTGTGGGCCGGCCTGCTTGGTGCCAATGCTCAGGCGCCGCTGGCTGATGCGTCAGCCGTTGACTGTGCGCAGATCGAGCCTGCCCAGGCCAATGAGGGCCAGCCTGATGTGCGCGTACCTGCAGAAGTGACAGGTACGCAAGCCTTGATTCCAGGCCTCGATAGCTAGTTGCTGCAGGGGTGTTCTCCCTGTTCAGCCTCTAGCGTGATGGCGGTGGACAGGGGATTGCTTGGACATGGGCCCTGTTCTCAATAGCGAGAAGGCCTGACCGGTGGCCCGTAAGCCCCGGGCGAAGCGGTCTGAAACCGGCGAGCTCACCACCGGCCGCTGGGAGCAGCTGGACGCCAACGAGAAGGCGCTCCAGCAGGCCTTGGGCGCCGATGGTGCTGCGATGGCCAGGGCCAGGGCTGTGGCGTTGCTGGAGGCTGGCTGGCAGGCAGCTTGGCCAGTGATTGAGTGAGGCCGGTGTCAACGCTGGCCGGAATGGTGCCGCCAAGCCAGCGGATTCAAGAAGCCAAAAGCCGCTGACAGCGATCACGACACTGCAAGCGGCGAACATCCCTAGGCGGCTGGGCGATTAGCAGACGCAATCCTTGTTACGTCAAGCGGCGTCGCGGGATAATCAGTTCATATGAACGCCATGCCATGCGCCGACTGCTGATTGCTGCTGCTGTGGCAAGCGCGGCTCTTGCTGCCATGCCCGCTGTTGAAGCCAAATCGATTTGGCTGAAGTGCGGTAGCCACGAGATAAACCTAGACAGCACTAGAGAAAGATTCTCTATGCAGCAAGATGGCAAAGTTATTCAAGGAGCCGCGCTCTTTTCGCCTTTTCAAATTAACTTTGAAAACCACTGGCAAGCCTATCCGAATGGAGGGGGATTCAAGCATTCTTATGCAATAAATAGAAAAACACTTGAATATTCAAAAGTGTCGCTCTATTCAATGTTTGGAAATGATTGGGAGCCTTTATCAGTTTCTCCAGAAGAAGGCAAATGTCTCGTGATGAAAAGATCGCCTACAGCAGGTAATCAAATCTGAGCATCTGCAGCGCAAAGCTTGTTAGGCAAGTGACTAGGCATAAAGACGCTTGACCGACAAGGCGGCCCTGTCACTTGCCAGTCAATCTTTCTTGTCTAGCTTTTTGTTCAACTTACCTAGCTTTCTTGATAGCATAAAATTGACTTCTCGAAGGAGCGAGAGAATCAACGAGCAGCCGTATCCAGCAACCATCAAATACGGGAAGCCATATGACAAGAGGAAGGCCTGCCCCATAGAGCGGCCTCCACCGCCCCATGTATTACCGATACCCAAATGAGCCCAAAAGTCGTAGCTAGAACGAATTAGATAGATTCCCTGAAGTAGAAGGGCAACGCTCAATGCAAGAAGCAGCAGGTTGAAAATCCTTTGCTTCTTAGTTGGGGCATGGTCGGGCGCACTATCTTCGCATTGACCATAAATAACGAGGTGAGCAACAATAAAGACAAGAGCCACCTTAAAGTCCATAGCACCTTTCAAGTTTTTGAAGCAGGCTCCCCTGCCAAACCTAGTTAAACCCAATGCATGTTCGGGTGGGCTTCTTGGTGGCACAACTAACTTGGCAATGTCAAACATGGGAGCAGACGCTTTTTCTGCTCCTAAGCGCCCAGCAGGGCAGCCATGCGGCGCCTACCTGACGGCTCAAGTGCCCGGCTCGCCTTCCTTGAGCACGACAGTGACCCGATGGCCTGGGAACAGCTCTTTGGCAGCCTTGAGGGCTTCCTGCTTATCAGCAGCAAACACTGGCATCACAGTGATGCCTTCAGGCAAGTCAGCGATCACATCAAGCAGCAGGGCCATGGCTTGGTACGGCGGGTCTAGGTGCGGCAGGCGGTCCCCATTCGCGTTAGAGCCTCGCTGGGTTCAATCGGTTGGTTGTTGCTCGGATCGGTTACACCCATCAACTTCCAAGCCGAATAAGGAGGCGGGGTGCCCATGCTCACGTCTTTGGGCACAAGAAGGATGCGGACGCCCTTTGAGGGATAGGAAAGGGAGCGGGTGACGATTGGAGGGCGGGGGTTGTCGTATGCCGTGGTGGTGTCACTTTCAGGGGGATCACAGCGAGAGAGCCATGCAGCGGCGTCGTCACCCACACCGAACTGGACTGGGGGAAGTGGAGCGGTGCTGGCGGTGGGCTTGTTGCTGCTAGTGCAGAGGCCGATGCCAATGCCGACCCCAACCAGGATGGCGATGAGGCAGCCACAGCCTTGGGCGGTCTGGGCGGCGGTCGGTTGAGGCTTGGGTTGTGGGGGCTGGGTCATGCGGGGATGATCGCTCAAGGCTGAGTTGATGTCTGTTCGCTAGGGCGTACTGCAACGAATTGCCAGCGCGAAGGCGTAGCCAACCGAGGCCGCCTGCTGCGCATTTGGCAGCAACCTTTTGACGATGGGACCAGCTCAAAGAGGCTGGCGCACCCCCAGTGGTCGGTGCTACTGTCTGGCTATCGCACCCCCAGTGGTTGGCATGAAAGCTGTTCCCGATCGCGGCCAGGCCGGTCGTTTCATCCCTACCGGGCAGCCGGTCGCCAAGCGGGTGGAGGTGTGGCTGGATGAGCCCACGCTGGCCCTTGTGGATGTGGCAGCGGGTGAGATGGGAGTCGGTCGCGGGAAGGCGATTGCAGCGCTGCTAGAGCGCACCAACAGTGGTGGGTCAACAGGTGGTGGTCAGCCTGTCGCTCAGCCGCCGGCATCCAGCACGGAGCCGGATCCCGTTAGCGGCATTCCGCCCCGCCAGCCGGGAGCGCCCCTGCCTCAGTTGAGCAAGGACATCATCAGCCGTGAGCGCAAGGCTGCTACTAAGCGCACCGCCCGCCTGGCTTCGCTAGTCGAGTTGGACGCCGAAATGACTGCTCTGTGGAAGTTCGCCCAGAAGCGGTTTGAGGCCGATGGCCGCTCAGTGCTTCGGAACCACATGGGCCTGGCCGATGACGCGATGGTGGCCGATGGCGTGATCAGCTCTGCCTGCACTGCTCTGGGCATTTCACCCGATGCCAGCTATGAGCAGATGCTGTGGGCGGTTGATGCCTTGGCCAAGCGAGTGTCCCGTTCGGCGCGTCAGGCGATCTACCTGTTCGGCTACACCGATGGAATGCCCCAGTAATCAACCCTGATCCTGCTGGCGCCAGCCTGCCTGCTAGCTAGGGTCCAGCTGGCCGCAGGCCAGGCCCTGGCTGCCGTGGCTCAGCAGACAGGCAAGGCGGGTCCAGCGCCAGTGCCAGGGATGAAGACCTCCAACCCTGCAGGCAGGAGGGGGAAAAAATAAGATGGCGACCACCATCTAGTGCTTGAGCGAGGCACCACCCAGCGCAACATCATCCGGCGGATCATGTGAGAACACCCAGGCGTGCCAAGCAGCTGGAGCGGGTGAGTTCAAATCAGCTCGTGCCGCTGGCGTAGTCGCTGGTTTATCCAAGTCAATCTGACGCAGCGTTCTACAGGCCTCAACTGAGTTTATGAGGCGTACCAGCCTACGCCTTCAGCTTGGTAGCCCCAAGAGGGGTTGTTGAGAATATTCTGACGCTCCGCTTCTGATGAAGTGTAAAAGTGCTGGCCGACTCCATCTAGCACCCTGTAAAAGCGATATACAGGACTACTTGCAAACGCAGTCATGGCTGTTGATACTGAGAAAGAACGCCCTTCTGACACATAGCCCCATGAAGGGTTGTTGACAACTGTGGCGGCTTCCATGGCGGAAGTTGTCATAAAGTGGTAACTGGCCTTCGGATTGAAGAACCGGTAAAGCTGCGTATTTCCAGCTTCAGTGTCCGTGACGGTGTCGTAGACCTTGCCCTCATACTGATAGTTGCCAAGTCTCGATCGGACGCTGTTTACTTCGTTCAGATCGTTGGTATAGAAATGTACTCCTTTAGATGGATTGAAGAATCGATGCACTCCAGCCTGTGTGACGGGATTGCCCGTTCTATAAGCTAGATCCATCAACTCGGCCGCGCCAGAGGAATTATTGGCCACTCCAAGCACCGAAAGGTTTAGGTATTTTTTTCCGATTGCCTGTTCCCATGATAACTCCTCAACATTAATTCCCGAGGATCTCAGCAGAGAGGGAAGCTGGTCGTATGAAGTATTGAGCACTGTCCTCGAATCAAATTCGGTTGCCTCTATTGAGCCTTCCGGTTTGAAGGCATCAACTATCAAAATCTTTGTGGAGTAGGCGGAGCCCGGAAAAGCCTCAAATGCCGCGGCCAAATGCCGCCCATCAATGCGAGCCGCCCAGATAATCTCAGATAATGGCCTATAGAGTCTTAGGTAATCATTCCCAAAGCCTGCATCGGCAATAACTGCAAAATCGTCATATCCAACATAGTACTTGTCATCCCCTTTCCCCCCAGACATGTTTGACGGTAGCCCCCATAGGCTACCGTCTGCAAACGTTGTTACAACTGGAGAAGAAAATAGGCTGTCGTTGCCGTCCAAGCCGAAGTATCCAGCTCCTGATGCGACTGTCTTTACTGAGTTGTTTCGAGGAGTGTCGAAGCTAGTCGGGAAGGAAATAGGCACTTGGCACCTCTAGGCAGAGAAGTTTTCTATCACAACCTCTGCCCATGGACAAGTTGTCGTGTTACTCCATGGTGGTGGTTGCTGCCATCTGGTCTTGAGGGGGCTCGACTGATGGAGATGAATCAGCCCAGTTCTGGTGGGACTTGATCTATCGCAATTGAGGCAGACTGCAGCTCTATGCGGCAGAAAGGCAGCAGAGGGTTCACTTGCCCCAGGTGTGCAGGCTGAAACAGTTCACAGGGGCAGGGACTGCAACAGGGGCGCCCCAGGGCGGCCACTGTCGCGCTTGAGTCGGTCTCGCCGGCTCTTCGGTAAGGCCCTGCCACGACCGTTCGGTGTCCACATTGAAGGAACTCCGCAATTCGGTAGCTGCCTTGCCGCAGTGAGTCCCATATAAAAACCGTATCAAGGCCCCAGCAATCTGGAGCCGCCCTGGAGCAGCTGTTCCTTCCAGTGGCTAGCTATAGATGGATTGGGCTGAAGCTGCGCACCGTGGCCGGCGAGCGCGGCCTGGCACTGCTGGCCGGTTAGGCCATCGCAGCGAGTGCAGCCTCGATCTGGCTCTGGCATTCGGCTGCCAGTTCAAGGTCGGCCAATCCTCTGACCAGCCTGATGTCGTTCTGATCCGGTGGCAGCGGTGCCTCTGCTGGTGATGTCCGGCAGCGGACGCTCGTCACCCTCGCTGCTGACACCGAGGCCCCCAGTTGCACCGTCACCCCTGCCAGCAGCTGCCGCAGCACATTGTTCAGCCGCTCATCGCTCTGCAGCCAGAACGATGGTGACCGCAGCGCACCAATCAGCAGCCACCCCGGCGTGGTGGCGTCATGCCTGCGGAGACGGTTGATCTCACCCCGCTTCGCCTCAACCACCGACTCAGTGCCGGTGATTTTCTCCAGCACGGCGATCTCAGCCAGCAGCGCTGCCACCCCTGGCGGGTCAACAGCTGGCTGCTGCAGGATCGGCAGCAGGTGCCTGGCGTGCTCGCTCAGGCTGTACTGCAGCACGGCGAAAACCAGATCGGCACGTATCAGCCGGTTGCGGTTGGTGCAGAACAGATCGCAACAGCGCAGATACCAAGTGCTCCGGCCGCTGAGCTTGTAGGCGAGCGCCTTGCCGCAGTCGCCGCAGCGAGCCAATCCGGTGAACATCCGCACGGTGCGGCCCCGCACGCCTTGGTTGGTGCTCATGGCTTCCATCCGCACATTGATGGCTTCGTGCTCGGCGTCGGAGATCAGCGCCGGGAATGTCTGCTCGGCTGCGACCTGCTTGAACCGCCCGGTGGCGTCCTTGTGCCATGCCAGCCGCCCGGTCAGCAACGGCGACGCCAGCCAGCGGGCGAGCTGCCGCATCTGCATCGGGTGCTCAGGGGTCTGTTGATTGATCCGAGTGCAGAGCCCGGTGATGGTGAGGCCTTCCTTCAGGAACCACTCAACCCGCTGCCGGGCCATTGGCCCAGTGTCCGGATCAATCTCAATGCCGACGAAGCGGCCGGCCTCATTGCGGACCTTGCGCAGGCCAAACGGCACCCTGGGGCGGGCAGGGAGTCCCTGTTCGCGTGCTGATTGAAGGTGGCGCCGTGTCTTCTCGCCGTAGAGCTGCGATCGGTGCTGATCCAAGGCGCCGAGCAGTGTTGTCATCAGCCGGCCGTCTGCGGTCTTCACCTCCAGCTCCCGGCCGTTCAGATCCCGCAGAGCCACCCCCTGCAGGTGGCAGAGCTGCACGAAGTCGAGCACCAGCGCCAGGTTTCTACCCAACCGGTCCTGGTTCGGCGTGATCACCTCAGTGGCCTGGCCGCTCAGCACCATCTCCCGCAGCTGGCGGAACTTGGGGCGGCTGGCGTCATCGGTGCCGCTGCCCACCTCCACCAGCACCAGATCGGCTCCGGCCTTCTCAAGGTCATGGCGGGCCTGCTTCAGCGGGTCTGTGCCCAGCTGCCTCTCGTCGCTGATGCGGCTGTATCCGACCCGCACTTGACACACCCGCGAACTTCCCCTGAGTATGGGGCTACGCAACCCCCAGTGGGAGCACCGCGCCCAAGCACACCCACGCCGGCTCGTGCTGCATCTGCTGGGGGAATGAGCGACAACGCATCGCCATCGACCCGGGCCTTCGCTACCAAGAGGTGAGCAATCCCGCTGCCATGGCTCCCCGCCACCACCTCTGCACTCCCCTC
>JBIPLV010000186.1:0-3192 GCA_044369475.1 Cyanobium sp.
TTCGGAAAAATCGCGCTCGGCAGCGATATCGCGACCCAGGAACATGCCGCCCTGGCTCCGGCCGAGGGCCACCGGCCCCAGGCGATCACTCATGCCAAAGCGGGTGACCATCTGGCGGGCCACACGGGCCACCTGCTGGAGGTCGTTGGAGGCACCGGTGGTGACTTCGTCTTCGCCGTAGACGATCTCTTCGGCGACACGCCCTCCAAGTGCCACAGCCATCTGGTTTTGGAGGTAGGAGCGGGAATAGAGACCCGACTCCATGCGCTCTTCACTGGGGGTGAAGAAAGTGAGGCCGCCAGCATTACCACGGGGGATGATCGAGATCTTCTGAACCGGGTCGTAGTCGGGCATCAGAGCACCCACTAGCGCATGACCGGCTTCGTGATACGCCACGAGGCGCTTGCGCTTCTCGCTCATCACCCGGTCCTTCTTCTCCGGGCCCGCCATCACCCGCTCAATGGCGTCGTTCACCTCGTCCATGGAGACTTCGGTGAGCTGACGCCGAGCGGCGAGAATCGCCGCCTCGTTGAGCAGGTTGGCCAGGTCAGCGCCGGTGTAGCCGGGGGTGCGGCGAGCGATCTTGTCGAGGTCGACATCCTTGGCGAGGGTTTTGCCGCGGGCGTGCACGCCGAGGATCTGGAGACGACCGGCGTAGTCGGGTCGATCCACCACCACCTGGCGGTCGAAACGGCCGGGACGCATCAAGGCCGCGTCGAGCACGTCAGGGCGGTTGGTGGCCGCCACGATGATGATGCCGGTATTGCCCTCAAAGCCGTCCATCTCGGTGAGCAGCTGGTTGAGGGTCTGCTCCCGCTCGTCGTTGCCGCCGCCGAGGCCGGCACCACGTTGACGACCCACGGCATCGATCTCGTCGATGAAGACGATGCAGGGCGCACTCTTTTTGGCCTGCTCGAACAGGTCGCGCACCCGGCTAGCGCCAACGCCAACGAACATCTCGACAAACTCCGAACCGGAGATCGAGAAGAAGGGCACACCTGCTTCGCCAGCCACCGCCTTGGCGAGGAGGGTCTTGCCGGTACCGGGAGGGCCCACGAGAAGCACACCCTTGGGAATCTTGGCGCCGACGGCGGTGAAACGATCGGGGTTCTTGAGGAAGTCGACGACTTCCGTGAGCTCGAGCTTGGCGCCCTCGATACCGGCCACATCGCCGAAGGTGACCTGGGTTTGGGGCTCCATCTGCACCCGCGCCTTGCTCTTGCCGAAGCTCATGGCCGGGTTACCCCCACCGCCCTGGGCGCGGCGCAACAGGAAGAACAGACCACCTAGCAGCAGCAGGGGGAAAATCAAGCTGCCCACCGCCTGCTGCCAGGCCGCCGGCTCGCGGCTGGGCTGCACGGCGATGTCGACGTTGTGGTCGGTGAGCAGCTTCAGCAGGTCCTTGTCGGGGGCAAGATTGACGACGGCGCGGCGGCCGTCGTTTTCCACCACTTGGGCCGTGCCCCGGTCGGGGGAAATCAGCACCCGGGATACCTCGTTGCCCTGCACCGCTTCGACGAAATCGCTGTAACGCAGTGTGCGAGGGGCGTTGGCCGGATCAGGACGATCCAGGAAGGCGGTGCCGACCGCGATCATCACGATCACAAGAAGGACATAGAGCCCCGCGTTGCGCCAGCGCTTTTTCAAGACTTCTGCCTCTGCTGAGAATCTAGTAACGGAATGTTAACCGGCTCAGGCCGCAGCCCGAAGCACCTCCACCACACTACGGAAGGCGAACCATTCCGGGATCTCCTCACCGCCGCGCAGCATCTGGCGGAACTGGGTGCCGCTGAGCTTGCGCACGTGCAGGCCACGGGCTTCGGCGTGCTCGGCGGTGACGTAGCCCTCCTCCTCGGTGTAGACGAGGTTGAGCGAGGGCACGGTTTCCATGCCCAGCTCGGGGGCTTGGTCGCGGGCGAAATCCTGGGCCTGGTAGGGGCCGTAGAAGTCGTCGCCGGTGAGAGAGCTCTTGCAGCCGGCCATGTCGCGCCCAATGATGAAGTGGGTGCAGCCGTAGTTCTTGCGGATGATCATGTGCTGCAGGGCTTCGCGCGGGCCGGCCATGTGCATCGAATAGGGCAGGTAGGCCCAGCGGATGCGGGGGTTGTTGACCTCAGCCGCCAGGCGCTCGTAGGTCTGGAAGCGCACCGCCCCGGCGATGTCGTCGTCTTGGGTGGGCCCGCAGGTGGGATGCACCAGCACCACCCCCTGCTCGCTCACGTTGCTGGCATCCAGAGCCCGGGTGAACAGCTCGTAGTGGGCGCGGTGGATGGGGTTGCGGCACTGGAAGGCCACCACGCTCTGGCCCTCGGGCAGGGTGGCCCGCACTTCGGCAGGCGTTTTGCAAGGAAACACGCGCTGGGGCAACTCCAGGCCCTGCACACTGCCGCCTAAATAAAAACGGCCCCGCTCACCGGTGATCATTCGCACGGCGGGGTGCTCGATCGAGGTGGTGCCGTAGCAGCCCTGGGCTTCGCGGGCCTTGTCCGGCTCCCAGCGGCTCTCCACCGTGAACACGGCCAGCTCCTGACCGCGGTAGGTGAGCAGCAGCCGCTCACCCAGGCCGATCGAGGCATCGTCGGTGTCGAACACGATCGGCAGACCGAACAGCAGGCCACTGCTGGTGCGATGGCCGGCCACAACGGCGTCGTAGTCCTCCTGATGCATGAAGCCGCGCAAGGGCGAGAAGCCACCCACCACCAGCAGCTCCACGTCGCAGGCGTTGCGGTCGCTGCACTCCACGCGGCGGCTGGCGCCCGCCTTCAGCGACTCCCTCTCACCGGCCGCCACCATCAAATTGACGAGCGCGCCGCCATGGGGGGCAATCAGGCCGGTGGCGGCGGAGTCGGCAACGGTCATCGCGGGCTGACGCGCAGAGGAGGGTGGATTCTCCCAGACCAGCCGCACACCGCCCGTGCTCGGAAGGTCGCAAACAGGTACGGCCAAAAAAAAGAGCCCCAGAAGGGGCTCTTGGCTACTGGTGTGGGGGGAGCGCTCAGACCTGCTCAAGGCGGCCGTAGAGCTGGCCGACGATCTTGACGTCGACGACGGCTTTGGTGCCCATATCGGAGTCGGAGGGCTGGATGGCGGTGAACACGCCAGCAAACTCACCGGTGCTCGGATCCACCTTGGTGATGGAGAGATTCATCGTGCCGGAGCCATCCACGTAGCGCTTGACGGTTTCGCCGGTGA
>JBIPLV010000070.1:0-11257 GCA_044369475.1 Cyanobium sp.
CGCCGCCATGGTGCTCTACATGGCGGCTTACCTGTTCATGAATCTGGGCGCCTTCGCCTGCATCATCCTGTTCTCGCTGCGCACCGGCAGCGACCGGATCGCTGATTACGCCGGGCTTTACCAAAAAGATCCGTTGATCACCCTGGGGCTCAGCCTCTGCCTGCTGTCGCTGGGCGGCATCCCTCCGATGCTGGGCTTCTTCGGCAAGATTTACCTCTTCTTCGCCGGCTGGGCCGACCACCAATACCTGCTGGTGGTGGTGGGCCTGGTCACCTCGGTGGTGTCCATCTACTACTACATCTCGGTGATCAAGATGATGGTGGTCAAGGAGCCCCAGGAAGCCTCTGATGTGGTGAAGGCCTACCCGGCGATCAGCTGGAGCGTGGCCGGCCTACCCGCCTTGCGCACCGCCCTGGTGGGCTGCGTGATCATCACCGCTGTGGGCGGCATCCTGTCCAACCCCCTGTTCGTGTGGGCCAGCGAAGCCGTGACCGGCACGCCGATGCTGGTGCAGGCGATTGGCTGACCACCGAAAAGCGGACCGATGAGCGCCCCTGTGGCCCAGCTTCAGGAGGTTTCCAAGGTCTATGGCAGCGGCGAGATGGCTGTCAAAGCCCTCGACCATGTGGACCTCACCGTGAACCGGGGCGACTACCTGGCCGTGATGGGAGCCTCCGGCTCGGGCAAAAGCACCGCCATGAACATCCTTGGCTGCCTCGACCGACCCACCGCTGGCAGCTATCGCCTCAATGAGACCCCGGTGGAAGGGCTCAGCGACGACCAGCTGGCTGACCTGCGCAACCGAGATCTGGGCTTTGTGTTTCAGCAATTCCACCTGCTGCCCCAGCTGAGCGCCCTCGACAACGTGATGCTGCCGATGGTGTATGCGGGGGTGCCCGCCGCCGAACGGCTCCAACGCGCCCAGGCCGCTCTCGAGCGGGTGGGGCTAGCCCAGCGGCTGCACAACAAGCCCAACCAGCTCTCCGGGGGCCAGCAGCAACGGGTGGCCATCGCTCGGGCAATCATCAACCAACCGGCCCTGCTGCTGGCCGACGAGCCCACCGGCGCTCTCGATTCCCAGACCACCGCCGAAGTGCTGGACATCTTCGATGCCCTGCATCGCGGCGGCATGACCGTGGTGATCGTGACCCACGAAGACGATGTGGCAGCCCGGGCCGAGAAGATCGTGCGCTTCCGCGACGGACGGATCCTCAGCTGAGGGAGCGAGGCCTGGGGCTGCAGGAGGCAACAGTCAGCGGGTGGACCCCAGCTCCAAAACCGATCTTGGATGGGTTGCACAACCGGTTCAACAAACCTGATCCGGCCGAAAAGATCAGGCCGTCGGCGCCCAGATAGAGAGCCGTTGTGATCAGCCCTGATTCGCCGCCAAGGCGGCGGGCCGCTCCAGGCTCTGCAGCAGCTGGCCCATCAACAGGGCGATGGCATCGCTGCCGGCGGCGCCCTGACCGGGGTCGAGGTCGCCGGGATCCACCGCCACCCAGCCACCATCGCCGGGCAGACGCAACTCGAAGTGCAAATGGGGACCGGTGCTCAGGCCCGTGCTCCCCACCCGGCCAATCACCTCGCCCTGGCGCACCCGATCGCCCTCCTTCACGTAGAGCTCGCTGAGGTGGCCATAGAGGGTGCGGCGGCGCGGCCGGTCGTGCTCCACCTCGATGGCCAGGCCATAGCCCCCCGCCAGGCCACTGCTCACCACCCGGCCTCCCAGAGCAGCCACCACCGGCGTACCCTCCGGGGCCGCCAAATCGCGGCCGGCATGCATCAGCCAGCTGCCCAGGATGGGGTGCAGCCGGTAGCCGAAAGTGCTGCTGGTGATCGCCGAGCCGATCAGGGGGAACAGCAACTGGCGGTTGCCGTTGCCGCCGATGGGTGCGGGCCTGGGCGTCACGCCGAACACATCGGCGAGCCGGAAGCTGCCGCCGGCCCCCGCCAGCAGGGCCGACACCGGCACCGTGAGCGGCGGTAGCGGCTGACCATCCAGTCCGAGGCGGCCAGGATGGTCAGCGGCGGCGGCGTTGTTGAAGCGGCCGCGCCAGCGCACCACCAGACCACTGCGGCACTCCTGCTTGGAGAGGGCACCGCTGCTGCAGGCCTGCTGGTGGGCCGGCACGTTGAAGGGGGTCATTCCGGCACCGGAGCGGATCCGGGCCCGCTCCGCCGGACTCACCACCCCATCGCGCACCAGGGCATCGAGGGAAGCGTCAAAGCGGGCGGGGGGACGGCTCGGCAGGGCAGCGGGATCGGGCCGCAGGGGAAGGACCAGGGGGGCGCGCGGGGCCGTTGGAGTGACTGGAGGCGTGGCTTGCGGCGTGGGGGGGGGCGCCGCCAGCTCCGGACTGACCGCAGACGGGGTCAGCTGGTCTTGGCCCCAGGCCAACCCCACCCCCAGCAGAGGGGCTGTCAACACGGGCAGCAGCGCCAACATCGCCTTGGCGCGGGGGGCGTGACGGGGGTCGCTCAAATCACTCATGGGCACCAGTCTAAAAATCGCTGCCGATCAGCCCGGCCCATCGATAACGGCAGCTCAGAAGTAGCGCTGCAGGGCCAGCTCCTGATCACCGCGGGCCAGGCGCAGGCGCCCATCGGCAGTCAAGCCGCGCACTTGCCAGAGCTGGCCGTCATGCCACCAGCCCGCCGCCGGCCGCCACAACCGCTCCTCGGCGGCACACCGCACCGCTTCGGGGTGGTCGGCGTGGGCGGCGGCCCAGTCGAGGCCGGTGAGCACCAGGCCCAGGAGGCGCTGCGGCCGAGCCTGGGGGTGGTGGTGTCGGGCGCCGAGGGCCTGGGCCACCGAGATCGCCCCAGGCGGCACCCGGTTGCAGCCGTTGAGTCCTACCCCCACCTGGGCCCAGCGGATCTGCTGGCCCCGCAGCCGCAGCCGCGGCAACAGGCCCGCCAGCTTGCGCTCCTGCACCAGCAGGTCGTTGGGCCACTTGAGCTGCACCGGCAACCCCAGGGCCTCCAACTGCCGAGCCAGCCCCACCGCCACGGCCAGCCCCAGGGCCGCCGAGCCCGGCAGCGCCTCGGCCCAGGGAAAGGCCACACTGAGCCACAGCCCGCCAGGGGGGGACAACCAGGGGCGCCCCTGCTGGCCGTGGCCAAAGCGTTGACGCCGAGCTTGCACCGCTAGCCGAGGCTGCAGCCGCGGTTCATCCGCGCGCCCCAGATGCTGCCGCTGCAGCAACCAGCGATCCAACTCGATCTCGGTGCTGGCACACACCGGCAGGCGCCGGAGCTGCCAGCCCAGGCCGGTCAAAGGCTGGCCAGCCAGACACCGATGCGAGCTGCACCGGCTTCCAGCTCCTCCACCGGGTGCACCAGCGCCAGGCGCAGCCAGCCCTCGCCGCCGGGGCCAAAACCATTGCCAGGCGTGAGGGCCACACCGGTGGCCTCCAGAAGGGCCGCCGCAAAGGTTTCGCTATCCCAGCCCTTGGCCTGCGCCTGGGGCGGCAAGGCCAACCACAGGTAGAGCGCCATCGACGGCCGCCGCACCGGCCAGCCCACCGCCTCGAGGGCCGCAGCCATGCGATCGCGCCGCTCGCGATACACCGCCTGCAGTTGGCGGGGCCAATCGGGTGCCTGCTCCAGGGCGGCGATGGCACCAGCCTGAAGGGCCAGCGACTGGTTGAAATCGACCACGCCCTTGAGCTGGCGCAGGGCGGTGATCAACCAGTCCGCGCCGATGGCAAAGGCCAGGCGGTAACCGCCGAGGCACCAGCTCTTCGAGAGGGAGAAGAATTCGATGCCGCAGGCGCGCCAGTGGGGCGAACGCAGCAGGGCCGGCGCCTCGCCATCGAGCGCTAGATCCACGTAGGGGTTGTCGTGGGCAAACACCAGCCCATGGCGCACCGCCCGCTCAGCGGCCTCATCCACCCAGGCCTGCTCACCGGTGGTGGCCGTGGGGTTGTGGGGAAACCCCAGCACCATCAACTTCAGGGCATCCCACTGGTCGGCGCTGAGGGCATCGAAATCGGGCCGCCAACCCGCTGCCGGATCCAGCGGCAGCAGCACCGGCTCGGCCGAGGCCAGATGCAGCCCGCCCATGTGGGAGGGGTAGTAGGGATCGAGCAGCAAGGCGCGATCTCCAGGATTGAGCACCGCCAGGGGCAGATGGGCCGTGCCCTCCTGGGATCCCACCAGCAGCAGCACTTGGGTGACGGGATCCACGGCCACCCCGAAGCGCCTCAGGGCCCAGGCGGCAACCGCCTGACGAAAGGGCAGGGTGGCGCCATGCAGGCAGTAGGCGGCACTGGCGGGCGCCCCGAGCACGGCGGCGATGGCCTGGATCGCCGCAGCCGGAGGTTGGAGGTCGGTGGAGCCCAGCGAGAGATCGAGCAGGGGCTGCACCCCCTCGGTGGCAGCCCGGGCCGTGTAGGCCGATTTGCGCTGGTCGTTGCGGGCGAAAACGCCGCTGCCAAGCCGGGACAGCCGCTCAGAGATGGGCATCCACAAAAGCCTGCAGCTGCGCTTTCGCCATGGCGCCCTCATGGCGAGCCAGCTCCTGACCATCCCGGAACAGGATCAGGGCGGGCAGGCCCTGGATCTGCAGTCCATCGCGGGTGACGGGATTGCCGTCAGCTTCCAGCTTGCCCACCGTCAGACGCCCGGCGTATTCCGCCGCCATCGAGTCCATCATGGGCGCCATCAACCGGCAGGGGCCGCACCACTGCGCCCACACATCCACCAACACCGGGGTGGCCGCATCGCGCACCTCGGCTTGAAAGTTGGCATCGGTGAGATGAACGACTGTCACGGCAGGGCCCTGAAACAACGGAAGCTGGAGGGATTGTATGGAGGGGATCCGGTGGGCGGAGCGGCCAGCCTGAACGGAAACCCCTGAACGGAAACTCCTGAACGGACCCTCAGAGCTTGTCGATCGAGCGCTTGAGCTCCTCGAGCTCCGGATCCACCTCACTCACCTTGACGGGCTCCAGTTGCGGCGCGGCGACGCCACCGGCCAGGCGGTTCTTCATCGCCGCCAGCTCGTCATCCACCTCCGGCGCCCCTTCCAGCGCCGCAAACTGACTTTCGAGATCGGCGCCGGCGAGCTCGGCCGCCGCCTGGCTGCGGGCTTCCAGGGTCTGCACCTTCTCCTCCATGCGCTCAAAGGCAGCCATGGAGCTGTTGGTGCCGAGGCTGCCGACGGCGCTCTGCAGCTGCTCCTGGGCCTGGGCGGCCTGGGCCCGGGCCTTGAGCATGTCCTTTTTGGTTTTGGCCTCTGCGATCTTGCTTTCGAGGGCCACCAGGCTCTTTTTGAGCTGCTCCACCTGGCCCGCCTGGCTCTGCAGCTGGGTGTTGAGGGCCGTGGCGGTGTCCTGGCAGGTTTTGCGGCGCCCGAGGGCCTCGCGGGCCAGGTCTTCCTCGCCCTTCTGAAGGGCGAGCTCCGCCCGCTCATACCAGGTTTTGGCCTGGGCTTCAGCCTGCTCGGCCTGGTTTTGGATGCGCTTCTGGCTGGCGATGGCCGTGGCCACGGCCTGGCGCAGCTTCACCAGGTCCGACTGCATGTCGGCCACCGACTGGTCGAGGATCTTGGCGGGATCCTCCATGGCTCCGACCGCCGCATTGGCGTTGGCGCGGATCAGGCGGCTGAGGCGATCGAAAAAGCCCATCGGAGGTGGCGGGGGCGAGGCTTGAGGGTAGCCAGGGTTTGGCGCGGTTCACCAGCGGGATTGCCGCACCCCGATGCCGCAGTCCAGATAACGTCAGCCCATGGCCAAGGCCCCCCGCCAGCAAACCCGCCAGATCGGCAACCTGAGCCTGCTGGTGCCGGCGCCGCGCCCGCCCGCCAGCGGCCTGGCCAGCTGCCTGCGGGAGCTGGAGCAGCGCTGGCAGCAGGGCGGTCATCTGGCGGCCCTTTGGCAGGCCTGGCCGCGCATCGCCGGCGCCCAGCTCGCGCCCCACTGTCGCCCCCTGCGGCTGCATAGCGGCCTGCTCACCGTGGGGGCCGCGCCCGGCCCCTGGCTGCAGGCGCTGCAATACAACCGCCACCAACTGCTCGGGGCCCTGCGCGCCCAGGGCTTCCAGGTGCGCGACCTGCGGCTGGAACAGCACCACCCCAGCGCCGCCGTGCCCCCGGGGCGCCAGCAGGAAGCGGAGGTGTGGGGCGCCCACCCCAGCCGGGTGGATGTGCATGGCATGGCCACCTGCCCCCGCTGCGGCAGCCCGGCACCGGCCGGGGAGATGGGCCGCTGGGGCCATTGCAGCTTTTGCCGCCAGAAGCAGCTGGCCCAGGCAGCGGAGTCGGCTGCCGCTCAGTAACGCTCGGGCCGGGGTTTGCTCCAATCGGCAACCACACCCTGGCGCCGCAACTGCTCGGCCCGCTGCTCCAGTCGAAGCCGATCCAAACGCCAGAGGCGGTAGATGCTGCGGCGCTCGAGCAGCTGGGGCGTCAGGCCCTGCCAATAGGGCTGCACCGCGGTGGCGGCATCGATCACCACCAGCACGCTCCGGCCGGTCTGCGCGGCCTGGGGGTTGAGGCCGGGACGGCGTTCGTGGGCCAGGCGATCGGCCAGGTTCACCAGATCGGCGGGCTCGGCCCCCTCGTAGAGCACCACCTGGCGGCTGTAGTAATGCAGCGAGGGCTTGAGCAGACCCACCATCGCCAGCGGCTCACCAGGCCGGCGGGCGGAGTGGGCCTCAGCCGCGAGCTCCCGCACCGGCGCCGCCCGCAGCCGATCCCCCAACGCCACCAGCGGCAGCAACACCGCCGGCACAAACGCTGCCAGCGGCAGCTGCAAAGCCAGCAGGCCCGCCAGAGCGTCCTTGCGCCAGCCCGCCCAGGCCCCGAGCAGCAGGGCCAGGGTCCAGAAGGCCGCCCCCAGGGGCACCCAAGGCGCCGCCACCAGCTCAGCCACCAGGGTGGGCATCTCGGGGGCCTCAATCAGCGGCAGCCACAGGGGGCCTGCCGCGAAGCCCCCGGCCAGCAGCGCCGTGAGCAGCAGGCTCAGCCCCCAGGCCCAGCGCCAGCCCCGGGTCGCGCCAGCGGCCTCGCCCTGGGCTGCCAGGGCCACCAGCAGGCCCGCCGCCGGCGTGGCCGGCAGCCAGTAGCTGGGCAGCTTGGTGGCGGCCGCCGTGAAAAACAGCAACACCGCCAGCAACCAGCAGGCGGCAAAGCGCTGCAGGGATTGCCCAGGCGCCAGAGGCTCGGCCGGCAGCCAGCGCCAGCGCAGACGCCCCAGGCCCTGGGCCAGCCCGAGCAACAACAAGGGCGTGACCGGCAGGCTGGCGATCACCAGCACCGGCCCGAAGAACCACCAGGGCGCCAGGTGGTTGTTCACCACCGCGGTGAAGCGCTGCAGGTTGTGGTACCCGAAAAAGCTGTCCCAGAACGGCTGCCCCTCCACCAGTAGCGCCAGGCCATACCAGGGCAGTGCCACCAGGGCGGTGAGTGCCAGGCCAGGTAGGGGCCGCAGCCGCGCCCACAGCCCGCCCAGATCCGCCTGCAACCAGCCAAACAACAGGAGCGTGAACCCCAGCAACACCACCGCCACCGGCCCCTTGGCCAGCACAGCCAGCCCCAGCACCAGCCAGGCCTGCCACCAGCGGCGTCCGCCTGCGGCGTAACAGCGCCAGCTGAGCAGCAGGCTGAAGCCCAGACACCCCGCCAGCAGGGCATCACTCACGGCGATGCGGCCCCACACCAGCGCCAGGGGCGAGAGGCCGTAGGCCAGGGCCGCCGCCAGCGCCGTGGCCCCCTGGGCCCGGGAACCCTGGGGCCAGCGCAGCAACGTGTGGGCCAGGCCCAGCATCAGCGCCACACTGGCCAGGGCCGAGGGCAGCCGCGCCGCCCAGGTGCCCAGGGGGTTCCAGGCTTGCTGGCCCGGCAGGGCATAGAGGGCCCCCATCAGCCAATACACCAGCGGCGGCTTGTCGTAGCGGGCCAGGCCGTTGACGCGGGGAATCAGCCAGTCGCCCGTTTCCGCCATCGCCCGCGCCGAGGCGGCAAACAGCGGCGGCGTTTCATCCACCAGCCCGGTGCGGCCCAGCTGCCACACAAACAACAGCAGGCCGATCGCCAGGGTGAGCCCCAACACCAGGCGATGGCGGGCCGGCGTGGCCGCTGACGGCTCAGCGCAGGGCAGATCTGGCGTTGCGCGCTGTGGCAGAGGGCGTTTCGGCGAAGTGCTCAACGTACTGAAGCGAGGTGCGATCGCTGGCTGGTTCCTGCAGCATCGCCACCAGAGCCGCGGGCAGCCGTTCGGGCGACCCCATCGCCCACACCAGCAGATGCTTGTCGAGCAGCACGCGCATCGCTGGCCTCAGGCGGTAACGCGCACGATGGACCACACGGCCTTGCAGATCACAAACGGCTCCCCTGCTGCTGCCTCCTCCACCCGCCGCAAGAGGTGGGTTTTGGCCTCGTGCATGGTCACCTGCCGGATGGCTGCGATCGCTTTCCTCGTTCAGCCGGCTTCGTCGACCAAGCATCAACAAGGAGTCCCAGGGTGTGTTGAACAAACCGTTTCACAAACCCAAACCCGCCACCAACCATCCCTCCACCCGCTCGGCCAGCACCGCCCGCGAGGCATGGGCCTCCACCCACTGCCGGCAGGCGCGCCGATCGATGGCCCCCACCTGGGCAGCCGCCGCTGCCAGGGCCGCCACGTCGTCGGGCTCCACCAACAGTCCCGTGAGCCCTGGCTGCACCAGCTCGCCGGGGCCACCGCGGCGGTAGGCCACCACCGGCACCCCGCAGGCCATCGCTTCCACCACCACGTTGCCGTAGGCCTCGTTCCATTTGGGGGTGTTGAGCAGGGCCCGGCAGCAGCCCAGCTCCGCCTGCAGCTCGGCCGTGGGCAGGAAGCCGCGCCATTGCAGGGTGCTGGCCGGCACCGACGCCGCCACCGCCGCCGCATAGGCCTGGTCTTCCACCAGGCCCCACACCGCCAGGGGCAGCCCCAGCTGCGCCGCCGCCGCCGCTGCATCCTCCAGACCCTTCTCCGGCGCCACCCGCCCCGCCCAGCCCAGCAGCGGCTCGGGCTCGGCGCAGAACCCATAGGCACTGAGATCGAAACCATTGCCCAGCACCACCGGCCCCTGGGGCAGGTTGAAATCCGACGCCTGCACGCGGGTGTGGAAGGCCAGACGCCGCTGATCCCAGGCCGCCAGCTCGGCGATCGCCCGATCCATGGCGTCACCCACCGAGCCCATGCTCACCAGGTGAAATACCGGCAGCGGCGCCACGGGCGTCAGCCAGAACGGCAACCAGTCGTAGGCCAGGTTGAGCACCACCTCGAATCCCGCCGCCGGCGCCTCCAGCAGCACCCGCCGCCAGAACTCCTGCAGCAGGCCATCGGCCGGCATCGTGATCGGGGCGTCGCGCTGCTGATGCTGGGCACTGGGCTGGGAGCTGCCGCTGCAGGTCCACAGCGCGGCAGCGGCGCAGCTGGCCGGCAACACCGAACCGGTGGCCGCCAGCACCGTGACCGCGTGGCCACGCTCCAGCAGGCCGGCCACCACGGTGCAGGCCGTGAGCTCCACGCCGCCACCACGGCCACTGCCCAGGGCCCCCACCGGGGTACTCACCACCAGAATCCGCATCAGGGTTGCTCCACAAGGCGCGTGCCCTGCCAGAGCTGCTGGCGCCGGTTGATCAACAGCACCGACACCAGGGCCAGCCCCGCCCCCAGCCACTGCAGCGGCCGCAGGTGCTCCTCCAGCAGCAGCACGCCACAGAGCAGGGCAAACACCGGCGTCAAAAATGTGAGGGCGGTGAAACCGGTGAGATCGCCACTGCTGGCAAACCAGAAAAACAACCCATAGGCCAGGGCACTGCCCAACACCGTGGCGTAGGCCATCAGGCCCCAGTCGGCCGGGCTCCAGACGGGCAGCAGCGGCCCCTGCCACGCCACGCCTGCCAGCAGCGGGAGTCCCCCCAGCAGTAGGTGCCAACCGGTGATCGCCACCGGATCGCTGTGGCGGCTGGCATAGCGGCTCAACACCGTGCCCAGGGCCATGGCCGCCGCCGCCGCCAGCATCCACAACTCACCATGGCTCCAGGCCGGCTCCCCGAGGGCAGCCGGACCGTCGAGCCACCAGTGGCGCAGCACCGGCGCCGGCAGACCGAGGCAACAAATCCCCAGCAGGCCCACCAGCAACCCCACCCAACCCACCGGATTGATCGCCTCGCCAAACAAGCTGCGGGCGAGCAGGGCCACCAAGAGGGGCTGCGAATCGATCAGCACCGACCCCAGGCCGGCCCCGGTCTGAGCGAGCCCCTGGGCCAACAAACCCTGAAACAAGCTGCCGTCCATCAGGGCAAAGGCAAGCAGCCAGGGCCAGTCGGCGGCGGCAATGCGCAGGGAACGACCCAGCAGCAGCGCGGCCAGCAGCACCAGGGCACCGGCGGGCAGCAGCCGCAGGCTGGCCACCTGCAGTGGGGTGCCGCCTTCAAGCAGGGGCCGCATCGCCGCCATCGCCGTGCCCCAGAGCGCAAAGGGCAACAGCAGCAGGGGCCAACGCAGGGCCTGGGGCATGGTGCTTCCGGGCCGGTGAGGGCTTTCTTTTTAAGATCCAACCACTTCACACCGCCGCAATGCCCTGGCCCTGGCGCCGAAAGACCCGTCGCACCCTGGCGCGCATCGCCATCGAGGGCCCGATTGCCGGCCCCACCCGCCAGCGGGTGCTCAAGGCCCTCCGCCAGGTGGAGCAGCGCGAATGCCCAGCCCTGCTGCTGCGCATCGACAGCCCCGGCGGCACCGTGGGCGACAGCCAGGAAATCCATAGCGCTCTGCTGCGCCTGCGGGAGAAGGGCTGCCGGGTGGTGGCCAGCTTCGGCAACGTCTCCGCCTCGGGCGGGGTGTACATCGGCGTGGCCGCCGAACAAATCGTGGCCAACCCCGGCACGATCACCGGCTCAATCGGCGTGATCCTGCGGGGCAACAACCTCTCGAAGCTGCTGGAGCGGGTGGGGGTGAGCTTCGAGACCGTCAAGAGCGGCCTCTACAAAGACATTTTGTCCCCCGATCGGGCCCTCACCGATGGGGAGCGGGAGCTGCTCCAAAGCCTGATTGATTCCAGCTACGACCAGTTCGTGGCAGCGGTGGCCACTGGACGGGCGCTCAGCCAGGAGGTGGTGCGCAGCTTTGCCGATGGCCGGGTGTTCAGTGGCGCCCAGGCCAAGGAGCTGGGCCTGGTTGATGTGCTCGGCGACGAGGAGACGGCACGGCGACTGGCAGCTGAGCTGGCGGAGCTCGACCCGGAGAAAACCCGCCCGATCACCTTCGGCAGCCCTCCG
>JBIPLV010000258.1:0-3177 GCA_044369475.1 Cyanobium sp.
TCTGCTTAGTCAGCGTCGCCCCGCATATGCCCGTGTCCGTTTGAGGCTCTTTTCCCCTACTCACTCTCCATCAGGCCCTTCCCCGGCCACTGGCGCTGCAGCAACGATCTCCGCTGGCGGGGACCGACCGTCTCATCCCCTGTTCACCATTCAGCTTTATCACAGAAATAGGTTGATTCCCGTTCCGATAAATTCCCATCCCGCACCGCCATCAGCATTAGCAGCAACACAATTCGTGTTGCTTCTTGCATAGAGCGTCTTAGCCTTTCCCTTGCTCGTCGTGTCCGACAGCGCTATCGGGGGTGTTGGCAAGATGTATGTTATTGATGCTGCTTGCCGCTGCGCTCTTTCCCCTGCGTCATCGGGTTGATTCATGCGCTCCATTGTTTTCACCGAGCAGTACTTTTATCCTGAAGGCTGGAGCGGTGCACAGCTCACACGTGACATCGTATGCGCGCTTCAGGAGGATGGCTATCAGGTGACGGTTGTCTGTGGTTCGACGCCCTATGTTGAACCCATTGGGTTGACAGCTGATGATCCTACGCGTCTTGGTGTCAGGATCGTTCGACTTGCGTCGTTGGCAAGGACTAGGTCTCTTCTCCTTCGTGCCATTAATCACCTTTTGTATTCGTTTCAGTCCTTTGTTGCTCTTCTGGCGCAGCACAAAGCCGATCTGATCATTGTTCAAACAAATCCTCCGCCAATTGTCATTATTGCTGGGTTGGTTGCTTGGATATGTCGAAAGCCGTTGGTCGTCATTGCCA
Organism: Cyanobium sp.; assembly: GCA_044369475.1. Taxonomy (GTDB): domain Bacteria; phylum Cyanobacteriota; class Cyanobacteriia; order PCC-6307; family Cyanobiaceae; genus Cyanobium_A. Next base: position 765 of record JBIPLV010000258.1, read on the forward strand.
TGGATCTTTATCCCGAGGCATTGCTGGCTTTTCGGCCTTCATTTGCGAACTCTTCTGTGGCCAGAATCTTGGCTATGCCCTTCGCCTGGGCCTATAGCCATGCCAGGTTTGTGGTGGCGCTTGGTCCTTGCATGGCTCATCGCTTATATCGCAAAGGTGTTCTGCGAAATCGAATCAGAGTCATACCCAACTGGGCAACCGGCGACCTGCGTGTTCGCAGAGGGACTGACAATCAGCTTCTTGATCAATGGCTCTTGAGGGGTTGTTTCACGATCCTCTACTCCGGAAGCCTGGGAATTGCCCACGAAATTGATACGATCCTTTCATCCCTGTTACAGTTAAGGGCCGATTGCCCTGACCTGCGCCTGCTCTGCGTAGCGAGCGGTACGCGACTAGAGGCTGCACAGCAGGCGGTGCAGGCAGCGGAACTTGAGTCTGCTGTGCTCTTCAGGAAGCTGGTCCCGCCTGAGTTGCTCCCTGACACAATGGGGTTGGCCAGTCTTGCGCTGGTAAGCATGAGGCCTGGTTTTGAAGGGATCGTCGTGCCAAGCAAGTTTGCCGGTTATCTGGCGCGCGGCATACCAATTCTCTATATTGGGCCCAAGAGTGATATCAGTCGTTTTATTGAGGATGCTTCAGCGGGAGCCTGTTTTGCGAATGGTGATGTGCAGGGTGTTTGTCAGTTTCTGCGGGATGTGACGGCTGATCCTGCACGCCTAAGATCCTATGGAGTTGCAGCTCAATCCTATTACGAACGGCATCTCGCTATAGACCATGGTCTGTCGGCCTATCGTGGTCTTATTTCTGATGCAATTCTCCGATAATCACTCATTTATCGTGTTGACTTCCCGCTTATTTCCCGGCGGGTGTCGATTTGTTGTCATCTTGCTCTGTATTAGCACCCCCTGTGTTATTAAGAGCGCCTCGATGAACGTTTTATGAGCGGTGCCCGTATTCTGCTCACTGGCTCCACCGGCTTCATTGGCCGTAGCCTTTATCTCCATCTTTCCCCAAGGCACCGGATCTTCTGTGTCAATCGTTTGCGGCAATATCAGCCCTCTCCGTCCATCAGTTTTGCCGACCTGTTCACTGATGCAGGGCAGCAGGAGCTTCGTTCGTTTGCGCCGACTCATCTGATTCATTGTGCAGCGCTTGCTCACCGCCGCCCGCCTGTTTCTCCGGAAGGCAAAGTTCGCCTTGATACTGTGAACGTCGAGCTGCCTGTCCGCCTGGCGCACCTCGCGATTAAGCTCGGCATACGCCGTCATCTCTTCCTGAGTACTATTGGAGTCCATGGCTCTTCAACGAACGGGTTTGAGGTGATCAATGAATCCTCACCTCTGATTCCAGCGAATCCCTACGCGATCTCCAAAATCATGGCGGAGTGCAGATTGCGAGAGATTCATGGCGGTACCCCGACTGAGCTGACTATCCTGCGGCCCGCTCTCGTCTATGGCAGAGGCAACCCCGGCAACATGCGTCTCCTAGTTCGTGCCATTGATCGCGGATTTCCTTTCCCCTTAGCCTCGATTGCCAACCGGCGTAGTTTCGTAGCTCTGGAGAATTTAGTGTCTGCAATCGAGGCCTCGTTGTTTCACTCCGATGCAGGGGGCAGAAGCTTTGTTGTTGCTGATCAGGAAACTATATCCACTCCCATCCTTCTAAGTACCATTGCGAAAGCCCGAGAGCAGCGTCTGTGCATGTTTTCCGTACCTGAGATGACCTTCACCTTCCTGAGGCGCCTACCCGTCCTCGGTGGGAAGCTGGGTCAGTTGATTGACAATCTTGTGGTCGACAGCTCGTGCATACGTAAGGATCTGGGCTGGGAGCAGCCTTTGTCGCAGTCGGAGGCGATGCTTCTTGCTTTCCGTTAACACTGTGCAGGGTCTCTCAGTCCTCTTCCCCAGTTCGCTGACACTCGTGCTTCTTGCGACCCTTGCGAGCTGGCTCTTGCTCCACTGGTTGATTCCGGTGTTGCGGCGTCGCCTGCCTGATTCGCCAAATGCGCGCAGCTCTCATCAACGGGTCACACCTCGTGGAGGTGGGATCGTATTCGTTCTGGTTGCCGCACTGGCGTCCCTGGTCTTGGGGCCTGCAATCGGGGGTATTGCCTGGTTGCCGCTTCTAGCTCTTCCTCTCGCACTTATGGGTCTAGTTGATGATCGTTTCAACCTACCCGTGCTAGTGAGGTTAGTTGTTCAGGTTGCCACTGCCATAGTCCTGCTATGGCTATCGATGTCAGGGGGCTTTTGGTCTTTGCCGATGTTGATAATCCCTGTTGTCTTACTTTTGATTGTTGCAGTAATCAATTTCACCAACTTCATGGACGGTCTCGACGGCCTGGTGGCCGGTTGCATGGCCGTCGCCCTAGCCGCAGCTGCTCTACAACTTGCAGCACCTTTGCCCATCTGGG
>JBIPLV010000071.1:0-11201 GCA_044369475.1 Cyanobium sp.
CACCGCTGGCGTGAAGGATCGCCGCCAGTCCCGTTCCAAGTACGGCGCCAAGACGCCCAAAGCCTGAGTTGACGTTGATCAGCCGGTCAAGCCGCTGAATCGCTGCCAACTGCCTACTGGGTTCCCACCTGGGTCCCTCGTCCATTTCCCCCTCGTCCTTCCCGCTCCGGTCGACCATGTCTCGCCGCAATGCCGCCGAGAAGCGCCCCGTGCTTCCCGACCCTCAGTTCAACAGCCGCCTGGCCTCGATGATCGTGGCCCGGCTGATGAAACATGGCAAAAAATCCACCGCCCAGCGCATCCTCTCGGACGCGTTTTCTCTGATTAACGACCGCACGGGCTCTGATCCGCTCGAGCTGTTCGAAACCGCCGTCCGCAACGCCACGCCCTTGGTGGAAGTGCGGGCCCGACGCGTGGGTGGCGCCACCTATCAGGTGCCGATGGAAGTGCGTCAGGAGCGGGGCACCGCCATGGCCCTGCGTTGGCTGGTCAACTTCTCCCGGGCCCGGAACGGGCGCAGCATGGCCCAGAAATTGGCCGGCGAGCTGATGGATGCTGCCAATGAAGCCGGCAGTGCCGTTCGCAAGCGGGAAGAAACCCACAAGATGGCCGAAGCCAACAAGGCTTTCGCCCACTACCGCTACTGATTCCCGTCAGTGGCCCTTCAAGTGGCTGAAGTCCTGGGCGGCTTCAGCCCCTGCAGACCCAGTCTGTAGAGTGACGCCTCATTTTGTAGACCTCTCGGAGACCTCCCCCGTGGCCCGCGCCTTTCCACTGGAACGCGTCAGAAATATCGGCATTGCCGCGCACATTGATGCGGGCAAAACCACCACAACTGAACGGATTTTGTTCTATTCAGGCGTGGTGCACAAGATGGGCGAGGTGCACGACGGCGCCGCTGTCACCGATTGGATGGAGCAGGAGCGCGAGCGCGGCATCACCATTACTGCTGCGGCCATTTCCACCAGCTGGAAAGACAACCGCATCAACATCATCGACACCCCTGGTCACGTCGACTTCACGATCGAAGTGGAGCGCTCGATGCGGGTTCTGGACGGCGTGGTCGCCGTGTTCTGTGCCGTCGGTGGTGTCCAGCCCCAGTCCGAAACGGTGTGGCGCCAAGCTGATCGCTACAACGTGCCTCGGATCGTGTTCGTCAACAAGATGGACCGCACCGGTGCCAATTTCCTCAAGGTCTACGAGCAGATCAAAGATCGCCTCAAGGCCAACGCCGCCCCGATCCAACTACCGATTGGTGCCGAAGGCGAGCTGAAAGGGATCATCGACCTGGTACGCAACAAGGCGATCATCTACACGAATGATCTCGGCACCGACATCATCGAAGGAGAAATTCCGGCCGACATGAAAGACGAGGCCCAGGAATGGCGCCTCAAGCTGATGGAATCGGTCGCCGAATCCGACGAAACCCTGATTGATGCGTTCCTCGAGAACGGAGAGCTTTCAGAGGAGCAGCTGATCAAGGGCATCCGCAACGCCACCATTCATCACGGCATGGTGCCAATGGTCTGCGGCTCCGCCTTCAAGAACAAGGGTGTGCAGCTGGTGCTCGACGCCGTCGTCGACTACCTGCCCGCTCCTGTGGACGTGCCACCGATCACCGGCCTGCTACCTGATGGCACCGAGTCGAACCGCCCCTGCGACGACAGCGCCCCCTTCAGCGCCCTGGCCTTCAAGGTGATGGCTGACCCTTACGGGAAGCTCACCTTTGTGAGGATGTATTCGGGCGTGCTCAACAAGGGCAGCTACGTGCTGAACTCCACCAAAGACAAGAAAGAGCGCATCTCCCGACTGATTCTGCTCAAGGCCGATGACCGGGAAGAGGTTGATGAACTGCGCGCCGGCGACCTGGGTGCCGTGCTAGGCCTCAAGGACACCACAACAGGCGACACCCTCTGCGTCGAGTCCGATCCAATCATTCTCGAATCGCTTTACATCCCCGAGCCCGTGATCTCGGTGGCCGTTGAGCCGAAAACCAAAGGCGACATGGAGAAGCTCTCCAAGGCACTCCAGTCCCTGTCGGAGGAAGACCCCACCTTCCGGGTCTCCACTGATCCGGAAACCAGCCAGACGGTCATTGCCGGCATGGGCGAACTCCACCTGGAAATCCTGGTGGACCGGATGCTGCGCGAATTCAAGGTCGAAGCGAACATCGGCGCCCCCCAGGTGTCGTATCGCGAAACCATTCGCACCAGCTCCAAAGGCGAAGGCAAATTTGCTCGCCAAACCGGTGGCAAGGGCCAATACGGCCACGTGGTGATCGAAATGACGCCCGGCGAGCCTGGTTCGGGGTTCGAATTCGTCAACAAGATTGTTGGCGGCATCGTTCCCAAGGAGTACATCGGCCCCGCCGAAGCCGGCATGAAGGAGACCTGTCAATCCGGCGTGATTGCTGGTTTCCCCATGATCGACGTCAGGGCGACCATGGTCGACGGCTCCTATCACGACGTCGACTCTTCGGAGATGGCGTTTAAGATCGCCGGTTCCATGGCCTTCAAAGACGCCGTCAAGAAGTGCAATCCTGTACTTCTTGAGCCGATGATGAAGGTGGAGGTCGAGATCCCCGAGGATTTCCTTGGATCGGTCATCGGCGACCTCTCATCCCGTCGCGGCCAGGTCGAAGGACAGTCCATTGACAATGGTCAGTCCAAGGTCCAGTCGAAAGTGCCCCTGGCCGAGATGTTCGGCTATGCCACCCAGCTCCGATCCATGACCCAGGGTCGGGGTATTTTCTCGATGGAGTTCAGCCATTACGAGGAAGTTCCTCGCAATGTGGCTGAGGCCATCATCTCCAAGAATCAGGGCAATTCCTGATCTCTCCTCTACCCTTTAACCCCCCGATTCTTTCCACTCATGGCACGCGAGAAGTTCGAAAGGAACAAGCCCCACGTCAACATCGGCACCATTGGCCACGTTGACCACGGCAAAACCACCCTGACGGCTGCCATCACCAACGTGCTGGCATCCCAAGGCATGGCCAAGGCCCAAGCCTACGACGAAATCGATGGCGCCCCTGAAGAGAAAGAGCGGGGGATCACCATCAACACCGCGCACGTCGAATACGAAACCAACAAGCGTCACTATGCCCACGTGGACTGCCCTGGCCACGCGGACTACGTGAAGAACATGATCACGGGTGCCGCCCAGATGGACGGCGCCATCCTGGTGGTGGCCGCCACCGACGGCCCGATGGCCCAGACCAAGGAACACATCCTGCTGGCCAAGCAGGTGGGCGTGCCCGCGCTGGTGGTGTTCCTCAACAAAAAGGACATGGTCGACGACGAGGAGATCCTCGAGCTCGTCGAACTGGAGATGCGTGAGCTGCTCAGCAGCTATGACTTCCCCGGCGACGACATCCCCGTGGTGGCTGGTTCAGCTCTGAAGGCTCTGGAGTACATCCAAGCTGGCAACAAGGCTGAGCGTGGCGCCGACGAGTGGGTCGACAAAATCCTCGACCTGATGGATGCCGTCGACGAGTCCATCCCCGAGCCCGAACGCGAAATCGACAAGCCATTCCTGATGGCCATCGAAGACGTCTTCTCGATCACCGGTCGTGGCACCGTGGCCACCGGTCGGATCGAGCGCGGCAAGGTGAAGGTCGGCGAAACGGTGCAGATCGTGGGGATCAGGGACACCCGCGAAACCACCGTCACTGGCGTGGAAATGTTCCGCAAGCTGCTCGACGAGGGCATGGCCGGCGACAACGTGGGTCTGCTGCTACGCGGTGTGCAGAAGGAAGACATCGAGCGTGGCATGGTGCTGGTCAAGCCCAACTCCATCAAGCCCCACACCAAGTTCGAGGGTGAGGTGTATGTGCTGAAGAAGGAAGAAGGCGGCCGTCACACCCCCTTCTTCGCTGGCTACCGCCCGCAGTTCTACATCCGCACAACCGACGTGACCGGCCAAATCACGGCCTTCACCTCCGACGACGGCGCCAACGTGGAAATGGTGATGCCCGGTGACCGCATCAAGATGACCGGCGAGCTGATCTGCCCTGTGGCCATCGAGCAGGGCATGCGCTTCGCCATCCGTGAAGGCGGCCGCACCATCGGTGCCGGCGTGGTTTCCAAGATCATCGCCTGAGCCTGAGGTAAGTTCTATGGGGTGGGTCCACCGGGCTCACCCCTTCCCAGCACCTCGACAATCCAGCTCCATCAGCCACCCGGGTGTCCCGCCCTGGGGCTTCCTGACGCCCGATCCGACATGTCCACCGCCATTGCTCAGCAGAAGATCCGCATTCGCCTGAAGGCGTTTGATCGCCGCATGCTGGATCTCTCCTGCGAAAAAATCATCGAAACCGCCGATCACACCGCTGCCACGGCCATCGGCCCCATCCCTCTGCCCACCAAGCGCAAGATCTACTGCGTGCTGCGCTCGCCCCACGTCGATAAAGACTCCCGCGAGCACTTCGAAACCCGTACCCACCGGCGCATCATCGACATCTACAGCCCTTCGGCGAAAACGATCGACGCTCTGATGAAGCTGGATCTCCCCAGCGGCGTTGACATCGAAGTCAAGCTCTGATCACCGGATCAGGGTTCGTCCCTCCAGGTTTTTTGCCCCTGTCACGCCGGCGCGTGGCGGGGGCATTTTTTCTAGGATGGTTAGGCACCTCCTGATCAAGCCATGGGTGAACTGGCCGTACGGGAGCTGCCACTGTTTCCCCTACCGGACGTGGTGCTCTTCCCCCAGGAAGTGCTGCCACTGCACATTTTTGAACCCCGTTACAGGATGCTGCTGCGCACGGTCATGGCCGGTGACCAGCGTTTTGGGGTGGTGCGCTGGGATCCCCAGACCCAAACCATGGCCGGAGTGGGCTGCTGTGCTGAGATCCTGCACTGCCAAACCCAAGATGACGACCGCAGCAACATCGTGACCATGGGTCAGCAGCGCTTTCGCGTGCTCGACATTGTGCGCGAGGCACCCTTTCGGGTGGGGCTGGTGACCTGGATTGAAGATGAGCCCGAAGCCGGCCCTGCCGAGCTGGATGAACTGGCCGGCAAGGTCGGCCAGGCCCTACGAGATGTGGTGGAGCTCACTGGCAAGCTGATCGGCAAGCCCGCCAGCCTGCCCAACGACCTGCCCGAGCTTCCCCGGGAACTGTCGTTCTGGATCGGCGCCCACCTGGGTGGGCCCGTGGCCGACCACCAGCAGGCCCTGCTGGAAATCACCGACACCGGCGAGCGGTTGCGCCAGGAGTACGAGCTACTCGACCAGACCCGCCGTCAATTGGCGGCCCGCACCGTGCTCAAGGACACGTTCCAGCCCCAGTAATCCCAGCCCCAGCAAGTGGCTTCATGACCCTCCTCAGCTGGCCCCTGGCCGCCACCATCGGGGCTGGAGCCCTCCTTGCCGCGGCCATCTCCGTGGCCGCCCGCGTCTGGCTGCAGCGTCGCCGCCGCTACGAATCCAGCGCCAGCGTGGCCGATGCCTACGACCGCTGGACCAATGACCAGCTGCTGGAACGCCTCTGGGGTGACCACATCCACCTGGGCTACTACCGCAACTCCGGGCGAGCGCGACGTGGGCGCCAGGACTTTCGGGCAGCGAAGGAGACCTTCGTGCATGAATTGGTGCGCTGGAGCGGCCTCGACCGGCTGCCCGCCGGAGCGACGGTGCTTGATGTGGGCTGCGGCATCGGCGGCAGCGCCCGCATCCTGGCCCGCGATTACGGCCTCAACGTGTTGGGCATCAGCATCAGCCCAGCCCAGATCGCCCGGGCCCAGGCCCTCACGCCAGCCGGCCTCAGCTGCCACTTCGCGGTGATGGATGCCCTCGCCCTGGAGGTGGCCGACGCCAGCGTCGACGCGGTGTGGAGCGTGGAGGCCTGCCCCCACATGCCCGACAAGCAGCGCTACGCCGATGAGCTGCTGCGTGTGGTCAGACCCGGCGGCCTCCTGGCCGTTGCCGATTGGAACCGGCGCGATCCCGCCGATGGCGCCATGACCCGCAGGGAGCGCTGGGTGATGCGCCAGTTGCTGGAGCAGTGGGCCCATCCCGAATTCGCCAGCATCCGCGGCCTCCGCCAGCACCTTGAGCAGAGTCGCTACGCCGGAGGGATGGCTGTGGACACCGATGACTGGACCCGGGCCACCCTGCCCTCCTGGATGGACTCGATCGCCGAAGGGGTGCGCCGGCCGGGGGCCATCCTTGGGCTCGGACCGGGAGCCGTGGTGCAGGGCCTGCGGGAAACTCCCACGATCCTGCTGATGCACTGGGCCTTTGCCACAGGGCTGATGCAGTTCGGCGTGTTCCGTAGCATCAAGCCAGGTTGGTGAGCGGGTAAGCCCCGAACAGGGCCAGGTGCTCGCAGAGGGGGCCCAACTCGGCCAGGGCCGCCTCCAAGGGCGTGGAGCGCTCTGGCATCTCCAGATCGACGAAAAAGATGTACTCCCCCATCTCCCGTTTCGACGGCCGCGACTCGATGCGGCTCATGTTCAGGCCGCGCTTGGCAAAACAGCCCAGTGCCTCGAGCAGGGCCCCGGGCTGGTTGGAGTGGAGTGAGAAGGCAAGGCTGGCCATCGGCCCCTCGGCAGCGCGCTCCCCGCGACGCAGCAGCAGGAAGCGGGTGCAATTGCCGGCCACATCATTGATCGGATAGGCCAGCTCCTGCAGGCCGTGCTCCGCAGCCGCCTGCCGTGAGGCGATCGCCGCCCGGAAGCGGCTGCCGGCCACCATGCGGGCGGCTTCGGCAGTGGAACTGGTGGGCAACTGCAGGGCCTGGGGCAGGCGGTCGGACAGCCACTGGCCGCACTGGGCCAGGGCTTGGGGGTGGGAGAGCACCTCACTGATCCCCTCAATCGGACCACTGCCCAGCAGGGCATGACGGATCGGCAGCACCAGGGCACGGGCCACGGTGAGATCCGGATGCTCCCAGAGCGCATCCAGACAGGCGGTCACGCCTCCCTCCACCGAGTTTTCCACCGGCACCACGGCGGCGTCACAGGTGCCCTGGGCCAGGGCCTGGACCACGGCCCGAATCCCGAGTTGGGGCACCAGCTCAGGGTTGGCGATGCCTTCAAGCTCCGCCAATTGCCGGGTTGCCTGCTCGCCGTAAGTGCCGGCCGGGCCGAGGAAGGCAAAACGCATCGTTTCCAGAAACCGAGGTAAGCCCTCGACTGAGGGCCGATAGGATCATGCCGCGCCGGCCCACAGGCCATGCCCCTGGCCTTCAGCGCCAGTCAGCAACTGCAACTTGACGTAAGCGTTCAGCCCGAACGGCTGGCCTCCTACCTGCAGGATCAGGACCGAGTGGTGAAGGCCCTGCTCGACCCGAGGCAGCTGGAGCCCATCGGGCCCGGCCGCTACCGCTACACGGTCACCCAGCTGCAGGTGTTCCAACTTCAGGTCCAGCCCTTGGTGGACCTGCGCACCAGCCTGGAGCCCGGGCGGATCGTACTAGAGGCCACCGATTGCGAGCTGGAGGGGCTTGGGCTGGTGGACGATTTCCAGCTCACCCTGGGCTCCTGGCTGGCGGCGGGAGCCCGTGGGCTGGAAGGCGAAGCCACGCTCGCGGTGGCGGTGAGCCAACCGCCCCTGCTGAAACTGATCCCAGCCAAGGTGCTGGAGGCCACGGGCCGTTCGCTGCTGGCGGGCATCTTGCTGGGCATCAAGGGCCGGGTAGGCCAGCAGCTGCTCAGCGACTTTCAGGACTGGTGCCAGGAGCACTGAGCGTGAGCCGACCCAGAAAGCTGAGGCGGTGCAGGGCGGTGGGCCCCCTTTGCGCAAGCGCCGCACAGTGCTGGGCCGTGCCATAGCCAGCATGGCGCTCCAGTCCGTAGCCGGGGTAGCGCTGAGCCAGGGCAGCGATCAAAGCGTCGCGGGCCTGCTTGGCCAGCACGCTGGCGGCCGCAATCGCCAAGCAGTGGCTATCGCCGCGCACCAAGGTGGCTTGCTCACCGCTCCAGCCCCGCAGAGGCAACACCCCATCCACGATCACGAATGCGGGCGAGCGGGGCAGCTTCTGCAGGGCACGGTGCATGGCCCGCTCGGTCGCCAGCCGGATGCCATCGCGATCGATCTCCGCTGCCGACGCCTGGCCGAGGGCCCAAGCCGCCGCCCACTGCTCGATGGCCGGCACCAGCGCCGCACGGCGACGGGCGCTGAGCTTCTTGCTGTCGGTCAGGCCCAGCTCGCCCAAGGGGGCCAGGGCGGCAGCGGGCAGCACCACGGCAGCAGCGAAGACTGGGCCAAACAGGCAACCGCGACCCACCTCATCCACCCCAGCACACTGGGCCGGATCCCGGCCTTGCCAGGGATCCAGCAAGGCCAACTCAGCTGGAGGCCGAGGAGCGGCGGCGGCGGCGGCGGGGTTCCCCAGACTCATCCAACTCGGGCTCGACAACAGCCACGGCAGGGGCGTCAACCACGGCAGCGGTCGTTGTGGCAGCCGGAACTGCCACCGAACTGCGGGTGCGGCCACGGCGGGCCGGCACCTCCACCTCCGGAGGAGCAATGCTGATGGTGGTCGGCACCGACACCGTCACCACCGTTTCCGGTTCGCTGAGTTCAGGCAGCGGCGTGATCTCGACCGGAGCCGGAGCCGCCGCCGACACACTGTGCTGGTCGCCAGCGCCCATGGCTGGGGCTTCGCCCGGCTGGGAGTCAGACGTCGCAGAGCCACCGCCCCGACCACCCCGACCCCGCCGGCGACGGGAACCACTGGCCGCCAACTGCTGACGGGCTGCCTCGAGCACCTCATCCGCATCCACGCCTGGACGCACCACCCGAACCACGACGTTGTCGCCGCTGGGGGGCTGCTCCAGCAGCAGGGCGGGGTTGAGACCCATCCAGCCGAACACCAACTCCTGCTCGGCATCCATCGGCACGGCCACCAGCTCGTGGTCGAAGCGGCGCGGCGCCGGCTCCGTGCTGGAAGCGGCAGTGGCCCGCGGGGCCTCAACGGAAACGAGGGTCTCAAAGCCATCCACCGCGCTGATGGTTTCAGGCAATTCGCCGCCACTACGGCCGCCGCGGCCGCCACGGCGGCGGCGACCAGAACCTCCCTCAGGGGTGCCAGGACTGAGCACCTCAGCCCGAGCCGACGCCGCTGAGCGCACCAGGCCAGTGAGGGTCGCCAGGGGCTGGAGGGTGTCCTTGCCGGGCAGCACGGCCACATGGCCCAAGCCACCGCAGCTGGGGCAAGCACGCCCGAACAGTTCGTAGATGTTCTGGCCCTGGCGCTTGCGGGTGAGCTCCACCAAACCGAGCTCGGTGAGCTGGGCGATCTGCGGCCGGGCGGCGTCGTCGCGCACAGCCTGGGTGAAGTGCTCAAGCAGCTGCAGCTGATCGCGGCGCGACTCCATGTCGATGAAGTCGATGATCACCACGCCGCCAATGTTGCGGAGCTTGAGCTGGCGGGCGATCTCGACGGCCGCCTCACAGTTGGTCCAGAGCACCGTCTCGCGGGAATTGGCGGAGCGGGTGAACGAACCGGAGTTGACATCGATGACGGTGAGCGCCTCGGTGGGCTCGATGATCACGTAGCCCCCGGAAGGCAGATCCACCCGGGGCTTGAGAGCATCGCGAATGGCGGCGTTGACCTTGAAGTGCTCCAGGATCTCGGCCGATTCGGTGTGGGCCTCCACCAGCACGTTGGTGTGGTCGGCGCCCAGGAAGGCATTGGCTCGGGCAACCGCTTCGGGGGTGTCCACCACGACCCGCACCAACTCCGGACTGTAGAGATCGCGCAACACGCGATGCACGAAGTCTTCGTCCCGGTTGAGCAGCACCGGTGGGCTGGCGCTCTCAGCCGCGGTCTGGATGCCCTCCCACTGGCGCAGCAGGCTTTCGAGGTCGTCGATCAGAAGCTCTTCACTGACCCCCTCGGCTTCGGTGCGAATCAGCAGACCCGCTCCCGGCGGCTTGATCAGCACCCCGAGGGCCCGCAGGCGGTTGCGCTCGTTTTCGCCGTTGATCCGGCGGGAGATGTTGACGCCCTGGCCGTGGGGCTGCAGCACCAGAAAACGCCCAGGCAGGGCGAGGTTGCCGGTGAGCCGGGGACCCTTGGTACCCGTGGGCTCCTTCATCACCTGCACCAGCACCTTCTGGCGGGGCTCCAACAGCTCAGTGATGCCGGCGGCCCCCTTGCGCAGTCGCAAGGGGCCTAGATCCGTGACATGAATGAAACCATTTTTCTCGCTTTCGCCAATGTTGACGAAGGCAGCATCGATACCAGGCAACACGTTTTCAACGGTGCCGAGGTACACATCTCCGATTTGATAGCGGCCCTGGGCCACCACCAGTTCATCAACACATTCGTCGTTGAGAACCGCGGCGATCCGCAGTTGCTCGGCAATGACGATCTGCTGGGGCATGGGGAAAGGGATGGGGCCCGACGGGCCCGGCCAGGGGGGAAAGCAGAGAGAGGATCTGGCTGAAGCAGATCTGGGCAGGACCAGGTGAAACCGGACGGGGGACTCGGCCGCCGATCCCGGATGCAGCAATGCGAATGAAAAAATGCAGTGGGACTGCCGTCAGCCCTTCAAATCAAGCGACCTGAACTGAAAATGGCCTAAAGCAACCGGGATGTCGGAGGAACCGGACAGCCGGGGGCGTTGCTGCGGAAAAATGCTGTTATGAATCAGCCGCGCATCAACTGCCGCGGAACAGCTTTCAGGAATAGAACTTCTTGAAAGCGGTGGGGCGAAGACTGGGGCAGGGTTGCCCGGGGGCGGTGAAACCAGCGAATCTGGCTACCGACAGCTGGCGGACTCCGAGAAGCGTCGGATTCAACGAGCTAATCGCCTTGCGACCAATTTAGCATGGGCTTCAGCAGCAAGGCCTGGCGGCGCAGGGCTCTCAGGGCCAGGGATTGGCCCAGTCGCTCACTGATCCAGTGCTGCAGCTGCTCGGGCCGCAGACTGCGGCCCGAGGCATCGATCGCCGCCCACAAGCTGCACTGCTGGGCGCCGTCTGCCGCTGCAGTCATCTGCAGCTCCAACAGAAAGGGGCGGCAGTCCCGGCTGCGGGGGCGACCTTTTTTATCCGTGTCGTGCCAGATCAAGCTCTCGGCCGCTAGCAGCGTGGTGCACGCCTGCTGCCACTGCTCCGGCGGCAGGTGCATTCCCGCCTCGGGCTGGAGCACGAAGCTCCAGTGGGCGGCCTCCAGCTCCTGGGACAAGCTCACCCCAAACACCGGGACCCTGGCCGCCGAGAGCAGCTGAAATTCGGCGGGTAGCTGC
>JBIPLV010000355.1:0-3161 GCA_044369475.1 Cyanobium sp.
GTAGACGCCCGCCTTGCCGATGCCGTTGACCCGCACGCGGCCGCCGTTGTTCCAGAGCATCGCGTCGGCACCCCACTGCCAGCCGTAGAGGTTGTTGAGCGTGGCGACGTCGAGCAGGTCGCCCCCGATGACCTCCTGCCCCTCGACGACGGCGTCGAGCAGCTGGAGATCCTGGCCCCACTCCACCCAGCGGAACCCGGTGATCCAGCGGATCCACTCCCACTCCACCTTCCGGAGGTTCACCTCGAAGCTCTGAATGTGGGCGGACGACTCGGCCCGGACAGCGGCGATGTTGTTGAAATTGAGCCCGGCGAGCTCGTTCATCTCGAGGGCCCCGTTGCCGGCGTCGTCGACGAACGGGCCGATCTGCCGTTGGGCGTCGAAGCCCCAGATGCTGAAGTAATTGACCTCGATCGACCGGCACTGGTCGCGGTTGTAGATGACGGCGTAGCGCGGCGCGGCCGAGAGCGGCGGCGCGAGTTGGTTCGCGTCGAGGGCCGTGGCTCCGGTCAGCGAATCGAGGTAGAGCGGCCGGCTCGGGATGTTGCCCATCCAGAGCATGAGCGCGTCGATCTGGCCGATCCATGTCGGGCAGTCGCACGGGTCGGGGCAGATCGCGGGCATGTCCGCAACGGCCTTGGTCGCGCCGTGGTGGCCGAAGAGCCAGCCCGTCAGGCTGAACTCGTCGTCGACGAACCAGGTGAGCCCGTCGCGATCGTCGTCACCCGGAGCCGCGTCGTCCACCGCCGAGGAAGTCCGCTCGCGCTCCTGCCGACGGTCCACCGCGGAGGCCGGCCTGGCGTCGACGATCTCGTAGCCATCGCCCTCGATGACTGGCTCGAATCGACCTGGTGCGGCGGGAGGCACGCTCGTGCCCGACGGGTCCGCCCCGAGCCCGGTCCGGGCGTTGAACGCGAGGAAACTGGTTGCGAGCGCCACCATGACAACGAACCCCACTCGTGGGCGTCGTCGCTTGGCGAGGCCGTGATTCGTGCCGGTGCCTGCGAGGCCGGCGGAAACGGTCGTATCCATGTCGTGCTCTTCCCCCCGGAAAAACGGATCGCCACAGGGATCGACTTCCGGTGGTGCCGGTGGTGACCAACGCTCCTCGGGTGCGGGTTGCGGAAGATGGGCGGGGTGGGGAAAGGCCGGCAGCGTGGCCTGGGGGCACGTTGCCGAGGCTGGAGGGTCGGAAACGGCGCCCGGCCGTGGAACGGTTTCCAGCCTGAATCCGTGTGGGCTTCGGGCCCTGAGCAAGCGGTGCGCCAATTCTTTGACTTCCGAGTAATCTCTCACTAGGGTCGGCAACATCCACGCGCGGTCGGGCTGTCTCCTCGGGGGGGGTGTCCCTGGGAAGGCCCGTCGGAGTTGGTCGCTGCGCGGCGGGCGGTGGATTTGAGCCATGGGCGGGCAGGGTCGCGAACCCCGTGGCGGACGGTGCCTGCGGAATGCCTTTCCGCGCGGTGGTCTGATGTTCGACGCCTCCCTGCGAACGAATGCGAAGTCATGAGAGTCAACAACGTCTGGTTTCGGCTTCCCCGGTTCTCCCTCGTCCGTGACGTGTTCGGAACGCGTTTCGCTAGGTATCGCCACACCGGCCGACGCCAGCGGGGAGGTTCCACGCGCACGCCGGAGCGTCTCGAGGACCGCAAACTCCTCGCGTTCGACCTCGTCGCCGCCTACGTGAGGCCCGGCGACCCGTTCTTCGTCAACGATGGCACGAGCAGCGCCGACGTGCTCACGACGTCGCCCCAGGAGATCACGCTGCGGTTCAGTCCCGGCACGGTGATCGATCCCGCGTCGCTCCAGTCCGGTATCACCGTGACGCGGAGCGGGCGGGGCGGTGACGCCTTCGGGAATGGTGGTGCATTCGCGGACATCGCCGTCCCGATCGGCAGCATGACGGTCAATGACGTCCCCAACCAAAATGAGGTGGTGATTCGGTTCGCCGAATCCCTGCAGGACGACACGTACCGGATCGCACTGCGTGGCGACACGAATCTCACGAATGCCACGATCGACGGCCTTAAGTCACTGCCCCCGGCGCCGATCGCGCTCGATTCGTTCCGCGCCGGCGGCACGTTCGCTTTCGACTACCGGGTCGAGCTGGGCGCTCACGTGGTCTCCGTCGTGCCCCAGCCGGTGATGCGGGCCAAGACGATCACGTTCGCCGCTGTGCCGGCGGATGGTGATCTGCTCACAGTGGCGGTGCGCGGCGGTCGGCGGGTGTTCGAGTTTGACTCCAATAGCACCGTCGCGACCGGCAACACGGCGATTCCGCTGGCAAGCGCGACGACCTCGTCGCTCGCGACCGCCGTCGCGAGCGCGATCAACAATCTCAACGGCGCGTCCGGTTTTACAGGCGAACTGACGGGCACTTCGGCCACCGCCGTCGGCTCGACCGTCACGTTCTCCGGGGTGTCGTTCACGCCCGTCGTGAGCGCGACGCGGGCCGGAGGCGCGATCGCCGCGAGTGTCATCGCGATCGGCGACGGGGCGCTTGCGCACCTGCGAGACAAGGTCGTCGTCCACTTCAACGCGAACGATCCTCTCAACACGGCAGCCGCACAGAACCCGGCCAATTACCAACTGTTCGAGACCGACTCGACGACGGCGGCATCGCTCGGCGTCGTGACGCCCACAAGCGTCTCTTACGACGCCGCCTCCGCGACGGCCGTGCTCACGTTCGCGACGGGCGCGGTCGCCGACGACAAGCTCTATCGCCTCCAGGTCGGGAACGCGGCGGATGCCAACAACACGCTCGCGACCGCGATCGACGTCGGCTCGGTCTTCGCTCGGCCCGGTGGTGCGGCGGCCTTCACGACGACGGCACGGCTGGGTGACGGCACGAGCGGTGCCAATGACGTCGATCTCTACAAGGTGCGGGTGACGGCCGCCGGCACGATCTCGTTCACGGCGACTCCGCAGGCGGGACTCGACGTCGCCCTGCGGCTGTTCGACGCCAGCGGCACCCCGATCACTTCCGGCAACGGTTACAGCGTCACCACGAACGGGCTCAATGCCGCGGACACGCTCTCCTATTCGCCCACCATCGCAGGCGAGTTTTTCATCGGCGTGTCGAGTGTCGGCAATGTCGCCTACTCGGCGATCGATGGAACCAATGCCACGGGTGGCACGACCACCGGCTCCTACATCGCGTC
>JBIPLV010000276.1:0-3154 GCA_044369475.1 Cyanobium sp.
GGTCTCGAGGAACGCCTATAAGGGTGGCAGGCGTCCTCGGCTGCGCGAAATTCAGCGCGGCATGCGGGAAGTTCTTGCAGCCCTGGACGAGATGCAGTACGAGACGATCTACCTCGCGCTGAGCCGATGAGCTGATCTCTGTTGGTCGGTGGCGCGTGAACTGATGCCACCTGCCATGTCAGAGATCGTCTTCGGCCGCAGGCTCGTCACGCCAGACGGCGTCAGCCACGTTGCTGAGCTCCCCCACGCTGAGCAGGGCCGTCTCTCCAATCCAGTGGAATCGGTCGAGCTCTTCGTTCACCACCTCGTCCTTCCAGACCTCACACAACAGGAGCTGCGCCGCTACTTTGGCGGTGAGACCAGACCTCCTGGACATGGCCTCGAGCGTTGGCTTGTCCCAGAGGCACCAGTTGGAGTCATACGGCTTCATCCACAGCAACCATCGACGATGCGACCGATCCATCGACAGGAAGTAGGCGCTGATGCGGCTGTGCATGGGCGACCATGGCCATTCAAGCTGGCCGACATAGCGGGCGCCGCGTGGCATAGCTTGCTGCGCAAGGCCAACGCCTTCTCCGATAACTGGTGCCCAGCCGGGCGCGGGATGGGGAAGTCCTCCCACCAGGTACAGCCGCTGCTGTGTCAATTCAACAGGACTCATGGGAACGCGAGGCTTACGGCTCATTCGCGAGCCTCCTCGCTCAGCTCGACAAGGTCCTCGCCGACGACCGCCGGAGCCGGCTGCCGAAGGTTCGCCGCTTCTTCGACGCTGAAGCTCTCGCTTTCGGGCTGGATGGGAATCATCCACGCGTCTGGATGTTCCACGCGACTCATCCACGTCACGCTCTCGCGGGTCACGGAGCCGTCGCGCTCGCGCAGCGCGTAGAGCTCGGGGGTGACGGGCCGGATGGCCCACTTCGGCTGGCCGTCGTCAAGGTCTACGGGACCGCGGACTTCAACGAGCCGACCGAGGTTTTCAAGGCAGTCGTGGTGGTCCCACGTAATGACGGCCACGTCGCCGTCCTTGCAATGCAGTTTCACTCGCTTCTCCACTTTTAGCTGCTTCGGCGGTATGCCACGGGACAGCAAGCTGGATCAAATCCCCCGTGCCCTCTCGGGCGAGATCTCCCATCGACCGCTTCGTCAATCGAGGAGCAATACCCTTCTCAGTGCGGGCCGGATGTACGGATCGAGTTGATCCACGAAATCGGTCCCGCTCGTGGCGTGGAGCTCTATCTCATCCCTCCAATCGCCCAGGATTAGGCTGGACAGTTCGTCGAAGACACTCCTTGGCGGTACCGATTGAAGTTCGTCAATGTCCTGCCAATGGATCAGGCCACCAGGCTCAACCGCGCCAGACATCAGTTCGCGAACGGACAGCACAACAGCCTCCGATCTCTGGACCAATGAGCCACTGACGAACTGACTGAACGACTTCGGGGTCGACCAGGATTGCCAGTCGACTCGCACCAGGCGGTCGGACGCTGCCTCGTGGGTATCGAGGTACTGCGGAAAACTCTCCTGGGCAGACTCAGGATCAAGGAACTGGATCTGGTTCGCTCGGGCTCCCAGACAAAACTCATCATCCGGATCAAAGGCGCAGACCATCGCGCATGTCTGCGCGGCGCTCCAGATCTCCGCGGAGACCGGCTCCTGGGTGTATCGACAGGCGTCAATCGACAATTTCATGAACGGTCAATCCTTTTGGGACTCAGAACTTGAAGGTCGACTCGATCTTCTCGGCGAGAAAGACCATCGCTTTGCCAGCACAGGCAGCACACAAGAGGCCTACTGTGAGGATTGGCGTGATGAAGTACAGGTGGTCGAAGGGCGCGGCAAGCCACAGAAAGAAGCCGAACGTGGCTGCGGGGAGGACCCACGCGCCGAGGGCGCAGGCTGTGTAGAGAGCGAGGGCAAGTTTCTGCACGGCTCAGGCTCCGGCAAGTATGGAATCGAAATCGAACACCGTGCCGTCAGGCAGCTCGATGACGGCGTCGCGGGGGAAGAGGTCGTTGCACTCGCGCTCGTCGAACAGGGCGTAGGCGAGGTTTCTGAGTTCAGTCTCGCGCTTGGCTTTGGCGCGTGGCAGCGGCCACGAGATCGTGTCGCGGTCGCCGGCGTCGTAGCGACGAATCAGCAGCGTGGGCAGGTCGGGGCTGGAAGGGCAGCCGGGCTTGTCGAAGTCAGTGCCGCCGAACGGGAAGTACAGGGCGTTGTTCTTGACGATCAATCGAACCACTTTCATGCCGTACCTTTCAGACATTGACCGCGACGAACTTGTCGTTTGAAAGCTCAGACTCGCCGTCCCACCGATACGCCACCAGTGGCCCGCTCTTGGCTGCGCTCCAGTCCAGGACGGCAACCCTTGGGCCCTCGATCTTTACTTCGCCGCTGAACCAGTAATGGCCGACGAAGATGGGAGAGCCGGTGACCTCGGAGATGACATCTGATATGACGTCCTTGACGGTGAGGTCAGGCAAGATGGACGTGTCCCCTCCGGGCACGATGGCGATGTCGCGCAGGTGAGTGGCATCGTGCCGCCACATCTTCAGCCGGGCGTTGTCATGCTTGTTGCCCTCGCCGTCGGTGACGAAGTGGCCGGCAGGCAGCTTGTGCTCATAGCCGGTGGTGAGGATCTTGCGGGCGCGCTTGAGCGCAGTCTTCTTGCGGTGCGACTCGACGAGAAACGCATCAGTCCACCGGCCGTTGGCGTCTCGGTGAGTGGGGTCATCAAGCAGGGCGGCTGACTCGGCGTCCCACCAGGCGTGTGCGACACGGATGCCGCCGATGTCCAGATGCAGCGGCAGCGTGCGGAACCACTCCACCCACTCTTTGTGGTCAGCCGAACCCTCACCGACTTGGGCGAGGAAGGCTGCGTGCTGGCGCCGGTTCTGGGCGCTCTTGGGCGTCTCCGAGCGGTTGGCACGCAGGAACTCGCCGTTCGGGCTGTCGGGATCAGGATGCACAAAGGCAATGGCATTGAACTCGTGGTTGCCCATCACCGCCAGGGCGTGTCCGGCGTCGATCATGCCGCGCACGGTCTTCAGCAGACGGACCTGCTCGGGTCCTCGGTCGATCAGGTCACCGACAAAGATGGCCTGGCGGCCGGCCGGAGGAATGAAGGTGTCACCGCTGGCTTGGTAGCCCAGGGAGC
>JBIPLV010000187.1:0-3147 GCA_044369475.1 Cyanobium sp.
CCGGCGACTCAGAAAACTTACAACACCGTCGGCTCTCGCCTCCTTCTGTCGTAAGCCTGCTCGCTTCGGGCTTCCCCTTGCGCGCAGTCCAAAACCATAACACCCGCCCCGGCCGCATAGCAAGGATCAAGCCACCAGTGCTTCGGCCCACGGCATGAAACGGGCGAGGGTTTCCGGTCGATCCGCGGCCAGCACAGGAAAGTCGGCCGTTGAGAGATCGGAGCCGGCGGCGATGGCCTCGGGCGATCGCACCAACCAACGGATTGGACAGTCGAGCTCGCTGAGCACCAACCAGGCGGCGGCCAGATCCCAGATCTTGGGAGTCGCCTCCAGGGCCGACACCGTCTGGCCCATGGCCACACTCACCAGATTGAGGCTGGCCACGCCAAGCAGGCGGATCTTGCCGGGGAAGCGTTGGTTGGGCAGTTTCTGCAACACCCCGATCGAACGGCTGCAGAGCGACGCACAACCGGCGGGGTGGCTCTGGCCGGCCGGGGGGTGGAGCAAGTGGCCATTGCGCCAGGCTCCCTGGCCGCGGATCGCCACGATGCGCTGGCGCAGCGGCGGCACATCCAGCACAGCCAGCACCGGGACACCGCCCTCAAAACGTGCCAACGAAATGGCCCAATAGGGGATGCCAGCAGCGAAGTTGGTGGTGCCATCGAGCGGATCCACCACCCAGTAGGCATCGCTTCCTGGCAAGGTTTTGTCCCCTTCTTCGCTGAGGACTCCCTCGCCGGGATACAGCTGGGCCAATCCCTCCACCAGGGTGGCGTCACTCCAGCGGTCGCAGGCGGTGATCAGGCTGCCATCCGCTTTGAGATCCGAGGCCATGTGACCAAAATCGGCGCGTTGTCGCTCTGCCACCCGATCGAGCAGGGCGTCCAGACCAGGGCTGAGAGGTGGTGGGGCCTGGAGGGTGGTGGAATCAGCGTTCATCCGAGCTCGAGAGCCAGCACCTTGCTGAGGCTCCTCCCCGTATCCTCCCTGAACTGGCGCAGGTTGACGCGGCTCAGCAACAGCAAAGCCGCAAAAGCCACACCTGCCTCCGCACAGAACACGAGGGCATAGGGGGCATAGGTGGAGGCTGGCAGGTCGAAGAACTGCTGGAGCGCCCGACCCAGGTCAAACAAACCACCGCCCACCACCTTGCCAAGGGCTCGGGAGAGGGCCTGGGCCAATCCCCACACACCCACAAAGGTGCCCGCCGCTTCCGGCAGGGTGAGATCCAGCATCAGCACCAGGGCGCTGTTGGTGCCGATGCCCGCCGCCAAGCCGAACAGCAGCATCACCAGCTGAAGCACCGGCACCCGGCCCACCAAGCCCGCCAAAGCCAGAAGCACGAGGCTGGCGAGAATCAGCTGACAGCCCAGCCGGGCCGTGGCCAACTTGCCAAGCCTTGGCACGATCCAGAGACCGGCGAGCAACAGGCCCACCAGCGTGCCCATGCCCCAGAACGCATTGAGGGAGGCCGTGGCGGCAATCGGCATGCCAAACACGTCGGCGCCATAGCTTTCCAAAATGGGGTCCTGGAGAAACAGCGCCAGGGTGAACAGCACCAGAAAGGAGAAAAACACCAGCACCTGACGGCTGGACGTGATCAGGGCCCAAGCCTGGGCGAGGGTGATGGCATCGTCGCGCCGCTCGCTGTCTGAACCAGACAGTTCCCTGACGCCACCGGGCTCCAGCCCCAGGGTGGCGACCACTGTGAGGGCCAGCACCACCACCACCACCTTGGCCATAAACCCCAGCAACACAGGCTCCAGAAGGGCTGGATCGGTGATGCCATCCAGACCGCGCAGGTTGAGGCTGATGGCGATTGCGCCGATGACGATGCCCACCGTGAGCAGGCACCAGATGATGCCCACGGCCCGGGGCCGCTCAACTTCGCTGGTGCGATCGATCACCAGGGCGAGATAGGGGGTGGTGGCCAGAGAAATGGCCAACCCGTAGCAGGCAAACAGTCCGCAAAGGCCAGCGATGCCAAGGCCCAACTCCGGCTGGGAGGCGCTGTCCAGCAAGCGGCCTACATGGAAGATCAGCGGAATCGACAGCAGGGCCAGACCACAGAACAACGCCGTACCCAGCCAGATGTAGGGCGTGCGATGGCGGCCCCCAACTGGATGAGCGTCGGAGATCTGACCGAACAGCACCCGCGATGGGGCAACAAACTGCTCAAAGGCCAGGACACCTCCGACCAGCAGACCAGGGAAGCCGAGCTCACTCAGCATCACCCGGTTGAGCAGCCCGGCAAAGATCACGGCCAGGCAGCCAAGGCAACCCTGAAACAGCCCGAGCCGCAGGGTGTTGGCCAGGCCCAGAGTTGGGTGTTGCCCAGCCAAAGCCGTGCTCACCGGATCAAAGCGCCCCTTGAACTGCGGCCTGACAGGCAGGGATCAAGGGGGTGGGTTCGACGGGCACATCGGAAGCACCGACCGGCTTCACGGCTGGGAGAGACTGGGGCGTACAGCTGGCCACCTGATCAAGACCCGTTCGACGACGCAGCTCCGCCAAGCGCTTGTTGTAGTCGGTGATGGCATTGGAGTAGCGCACCTCGGCTTGGGTGAGATCTCGCTGGTTGTCCACCACCTCCCGTTGGGTGGTGACACCGGCCTGGAAGCGCAGACGGGCCAACCGCAGCGATTCCCGGGCTGAGATCACTTCCCGTGAGGTGGTGACGATGTTGCGGTTGTTCTTTTCGAGCTCGTAGAAGCTGGTTTCCACCTCCTCACGGATGCCGTCACGGCGCTGGGCAAAGCGGAAGGTGTTCTCCTGAGCCAGCTGCTTGTTCTGGCGCGACTGGGCGGCTGCGGCACCGCCATCAAAGAGCCGCCAGCTCAGGTTGAGGCCAATGGCCGTTTCGTAGTCATTCTTTTCCGCGCCGAGTGGGGAGACGACGCTGCCGTCGGCGCTGGGGCCGGGATCGTTGAAGTCAGACACGTTGCCCGAGAAGCTCGCGAAGATATTCAGAAACGGCTGAACCGCGCCCAAAGCCGCATTGGCCTGGCTGTTGGCGATCGAGATGTCGAGCAGAGCTTGATCGAGTTCTTCGCGGAAGGTGTAGGCCGCGATGATGCTTTCTTGCAAGGAAGGCTGCCAGACCCCGAACACCCGGGCGGGATCCTTAGCAGTGGGCGTGACGTTTTG
>JBIPLV010000430.1:0-3147 GCA_044369475.1 Cyanobium sp.
GGCCAGGTGGGCCCGGAACAGGCCCGGCTCTGCAGCGGCCTCCTTGCGGCCCAGGCTCGTGAACAGCACCAGCGGCAGCGCGGGTTCACGCTGGCGGATCTCGCGGGCAAGTTGCGCACCGTCCATGCCCGGCAGATGCATGTCCAGGATGGCAAGGTCCAAGCGCTCGCCGCTCGTCGAGGCCTGCTGCAGCAGGGCCAGGGCCTGTTCGGCGTCCATCGCCGACTGCGTGACCAGGCCCCATTTGGCCGTCTGCAGCGCCAGGATACGGCGGTTGGTGGCGTTGTCGTCCACCACCAACAGCCGCTTGCCCTTGAGCGCAGGCTGCTCGCCGATGAATTCGCGTCGCGGCGTGGGCAGGGCCTGCGCCACCGGCGCCACCAGGGTGAGGTGGAAGCGGCAGCCCTTGCCAGGCCCGTCGCTCTCGGCCCAGACCGTGCCGCCCATCAACTCCGCCAGGCGCTTGCTGATGGCCAGCCCCAGGCCCGTGCCGCCGTACTTGCGCGTGGTGCTGGAGTCCGCCTGGCTGAAACTCTGGAACAGCTTGGCCAGCCCGGCTTCGGTCAGGCCGATCCCGGTGTCGCGCACGGTCAGGTGTAGGCGTACGCTGCCTTCACCTTCGGTGGCTGCGCTGACACTCAGCACCACCTCGCCAGCTTCCGTGAACTTCACCGCATTGCCCAGCAAGTTCAGCAGGATCTGGCGTAGACGCGTCACGTCCCCCACCACCGCCTGCGGCACCTCGCCCTCGAACACGTAGGCCAGGTCCAGCCGCTTGTCGCCCACGCGCGGGGCCACCAAATCCATCGCCGACTCGATGCACTCGCGCAGGTCAAAGGGCTGGCGCTCCAGGTCCATGCGCCCAGCCTCGATCTTGGAGAAGTCCAGGATGTCGTTGATGATGGTCAGCAGCGAGTCCCCAGCGTCACGGATGGTGCTGGCGTGGTCGCGCTGCTCTTCGTTCAATTCGGTGTCTAGCAGCAGCCCGCTCATGCCGATCACGGCGTTCATCGGCGTGCGGATCTCGTGGCTCATCGTGGCCAGGAAGGCGCTCTTGGCGTCGTTGGCAGTCTCGGCCGCCGCGCGGGCATTCTGTGCCTCGCGGAACAGACGGGCGTTCTGAATGGCGATGACCATCTGGTCTGCATAGACTTTCAGCCGCGCCAACTCCTGCTCGGTGAATCCATTCAGCCGCAGGCGCCCGACCGACATGACGCCGACGGGGCGCTCACCTTCCAGCAGGGCGACTACCGCCACGGAATAGGAGCTGTGCCCACCGGTCATTCGCCGGGCGAAGGCCTTGATCGACGCTGGTGCGTCCGGGTTGTTCAACACGTCAGGGCAGTTCAGTACGCCGCCCTCCCGCAGAGCCCGCTCGAGCGTAGACCCCGCCATCGGGACGGCGTCTGGCTGGTCCAGCGCCTGCACCACGCGGCGCAGATCGTCCTCACTGGCGTACAGGTCCGGCGCAGTGGCCGAGAAGCGCTTGTACATGCCGGCAATGTCCGGCATGCGAAACCTCACGCGGTGCAGCAGGCCATCGTCCCCCAGCAGCTGTATGGTGCTGCCGGTGCCGTCCTCGCACAGCTTCTCGCAGCGCTCCAGGATGATGTCGTACACCGGTGCCAGGTCGGTAACCGAGCGGCTGATGATGGACAGCACCTCGGCCGAGGCGGTCTGGTGCGCCAGCGCGTCCTGCGTCTCGCGGAACAGGCGGGCGTTCTCGATGGCGATGACGGCTTGGTCGGCGTAGACCTTCAGCCGGGCGAGTTCGCGCTGGCTGAAGCCCCCCAGCTTCATGCGGGCAAATCCCAAGGTCCCAAGCAGCTTGTTGCCCTTTGACATGGGCAGCACGGCGACGGAGAAGGAGTGCTGACCTTTGAACAAGACTTTGGCAATCCAGCGCAGGCTCGCAGGAACATCGTTGTCCTTGAGGACATCGCCATAGTTCAGCACCCCACCGTGATGCATCAACCGTTTGTGGGCGGCATCTACAGGCGAAGTCGATAGCGCCTGTAATTGATCCATAGCGCTCTTCGCCTCTGCGTCCGATCCCATCAGGCGGCGAGCGTGATCCGTCAGGTATACCCCTGGTCGGTGAAGCATGCCGTCGTTGCCTAGCGTCACAACGATGCAGCCCGCAGCATCATCGAACAGTTCAGTACATCGTCTGGCGATGACTTGGTAGACAGGTTTCAAGTCCGTCAGGGATTGACTGATGACCGACAGCACTTCGGCCGTTGCTGTCTGGTGCGCCAAGGCTTCCTGCGTCTCGCGGAACAGGCGGGCGTTGTCGATGGCGATGACGGCCTGGTTGGCAAACACCTGCATGCGGTCAAGTTCCTGGGGGCTGAAGCCGTCCAGCCTGCCGCGGGCGACGCTGATAGCCCCGACCGTCCGGTCTCCCCGGATCAACGGGATCACGGCAGTGGAGTACGACCGGCCCGACACCTGGGAGACGATCCGTGCCGCGCTGAGCGTGGATTCGGGAGCGTCGGGGTTGTTCAGCACGTCTGCGAAGCTCAGCGCCGTGCGGGACTGCATGACCCGCTCCAAGGAGGTGCCTGCGATGGGCCGCGGGGGCCGGCTTCTCAACTTTTCCAGCAGTTGCTCGACGACATCGGGGTCGTATCGGGAGGTGACCAAGGGCGCGAATCGGTAATGCCCGGCATGAACGAGGCCGTCGTCCCCGAGCACCCACAACATGCTCCCCGAAGCGTCCTCCACTAACTCCTCGCACTTCTGCAGGATCGTGTCGTACACCGGAAGCAGATCGTCCACGGACTTGCTGATGACGGACCAGATCTCGGCCATGGCGGTCTGGTGGGCCAAGGCGTCCTGTGTCTCGCGGAACTGGCGGGCGTTTTGCAGGGCCAGGGACAGCGAGGCGCATACGGTTTCGGCCAGGCGCACCTCGTGAGGGCCGAAGGCAGCCTCGCGCTGGTGGTCTTCCAGCACCACCCAGCCCAGAAAGCGCGGGCCCGCCATCAAGGGCACGCCCAGCAGGCTGTGGGCCTGGTCGGTCCCGGGCAGCGGCTGGTTGATGCCCGCGGCCCGCTGCTCGGCGCGCGAGCCCAGCACCCAGGTGCGCGGCGACTGCCGTTGCCTGTCCAGGAATACCGGCGCCGCCTGGCTCATGGAGTGTGC
>JBIPLV010000306.1:0-11140 GCA_044369475.1 Cyanobium sp.
TCGTGCGGACGCCAAAGGTCCATGCAGGGCTGATCTCCCACCCGCTCCAACTCAAACCGCATGCCCGGGGCCGCCCAGGTGGGGGCATACACCACCGGTACGCAGACATCCCCGAACAGTTGGATCAAATGGGCGGTGGGGGTTTGGGCCGCAGCACCATCGCTGAAAACCAACTGATCGACGCTGTTCTGCTCCAACCATGCCCGCAAGTCGGCAAGTCCTCCGCCCCACGCAGGCATCCCCACTGGCAGGGGCTGGCCGCAAGGAGGCAGATCACTGAACCAGGCCGCCATGCGCAGGCCCAGGTAGGGGCATGACTGCAAGCGCCCGTGGAATGACGCAGCTGCCTCGACGTCACCCCAGTAGACCAGCAGACGGCTGTTGCCACCACGCATTCGATGCCAGCGCAACAGCTTGCGGCCGCCGATGTGCAACAGCAACAAGGCCAACCAACTCAACACTGCCCAAACCAACATCGCCAGACGCGAGTAGTTGGCCGAGACCTTCAAGCCGTAAGCCAAGGTGAGCAAGGTTGCCAACACCAGCAGCCAACTGATGCTCAGGCGCCGAAACAAGGTGAACAGAGAAGCCTGTCGATAGCTCTGGTACAGGCGGCCCTGAGCAAGCACCACCGCGGAGGCAACGCCAACCAGCAGCAACAGCACCAGATCCTCCCTGGCGCTGCCTCCATGGGTGCGGGGCAACACCACCCACCGAAACAACGTCACCACAAGGAGTGGATCCAACAGACGTTGCAAACGGTGGAAATCGCTCCCGTAGGCACGCAGGAGACCCGACAGGGGGAGGATCGGGCCAACTCGCGCCATCAACCGATGCCAGCTCTGATCAGCCAAGGTAGGTAAGCAGCGTCCAGAAAGCCGACATGAGGATCCTGATCTACGGCCTGAACTATGCGCCAGAACCGGTTGGGATCGGCAAGTACAGCGGGGACCTGGGGAGCTGGCTGGCAAGCAGGGGCCATCAGGTGCGGGTCATTGCCGCTCCGCCCTACTTCCCGCAATGGAAAGCAAGAGACAACAGGTATCGACAGGAAACGAAAGATGGTGTCCAAATCTGGCGTTGCCCGCTGTGGGTACCACGCAAACCAAACGGGATAACTCGTTTGATTCACTTGACAAGCTTCGCGCTGAGCAGCCTGGCGCCACTGTTGAGGCAGAAACGATGGCAGCCAGATCTAATCTTTTGCGTGGCACCTGCATTGTTTTGTGCACCTGCAGCTCTATGGCTGGGCCGCCTGTTTGGACAAAAAACGGTGATGTGGTTGCACGTTCAGGATTTTGAATTGGATGCGGCATTCCAACTGGGCTTGCTGAAGGGAGATGGGGTAAGAGGCCTGGCGGAAACCTGGGAACGAAACACCCTGCAGGGTTTTGACAGGGTCAGCAGCATCAGCGAGGCAATGCTGAAACACGCCGTCGGCAAGGGAGTAGATCCGGAGAAGGCCGTTCTGATGCCCAACTGGGTTGACATCAACAGAATCAAGCCCCAATCAAGGATGCAGCGCTCAGACAACTCATTTCGTCGTGAGCTGGGCTTAGAGCCAGAACAACTGGTGTTGCTCTACTCCGGCTCAATGAACAAGAAGCAAGGCCTTGAGATGCTCGTGGAGGTGATCCAGTCACTGAGCAGCAACAAACAGCTTATTTGGATTCTTGCGGGAGAGGGACCTGGCCAAGCCTCAGTGGCCGAGGCCACAAGAGGCCTGAAGCAAGTACGAATAATGCCACTACAACCGATCGAGCGCTTAAACGACTGGCTCAACTTGGCGGACATTCACCTCTTGCCACAAAAGGCCGCTGCTGCTGACCTGGTTATGCCCTCGAAACTGCTGGGAATCCTTGCAAGCGGACGACCGGTGGTGGCTGCGTCACCATCCGGGAGCGCCTTGGGGGCTATGGCAGAACGAGCAGGTTGCCGAGTGCAGCCAGGCGATCCACAAGGGTTTGCGCGAGCCGTGAATGTGCTGACAACCAACGAAGAACGACGCCTGCAACTGGGAAGACAAGCACGACAAATGGCTGAAGAGAGTTTCGACATGCAGCGTATATTGCAGCAATTTGAGCTGGACGCAGCCGAAGCGGTGGGTCAAAAGCGGGAGGAGGTTGCAGGAGCACCCGAATTGGATTGAAGTTCACGGACCTTCAGCACAATGAAATACTCGTAAATGCTCTGCAACAAGGCGTAGGTGAAGCCTGGTCCTCTGTCTAGAAAGCCAAGCTTGAACACGTAAAGCAGCAAGAACTTCAACAATGGCCTGGCTGGCAATTTCATGAACAACTGCTTTTGATGGGCGCGGCGGAGATGAAAATCAAGGGAAAAGAGAGCGAGAGGGAACCTGAATGAGCCTGAAGCCAATGATGCGCAACAGAATTCGCGAGCTTCCAATGTGCTGTAGGTGTTGTGGCGTGAAATCCAATGGGACAAACCCTTGGAAAAGGGGTAGTGATCAATGAATCCCTGCAAGGAGGCGACACGCCCGTTCACAACAGTGATCGGGTTAATCAGACGCTCGTAATGGACATATTCGGGCCGAAATAATCGGATATACCAAGGGGTAGCCTGCACATGCTTAAGGTGGCGGCCCTGAAAAAAATCGCGACGACGCAGCTGGTAGGCAACAGGGGGTTCGGATGCAGCAGAATTGATTGATGGTTGATCCGATGCCAGTAAAGCGACTATCTCACCGTAAGCCGTGGTGGATAGACGTTCATCAGCGTCGAGTACAAGACACCACGGATACCGAAAGGTAATCTCACGAAGCCCCCATGTGCGATGATATCCTTCATCACCTCCAAAGGAGATGGCGAGATCCTGATTCGGTCGCTGCACAAACCGAGCACCATGGCCACGGGCAATAACCTCTGTGTCGTCGGTGCTGTAGGAGTCGTAGACAACAACATCATCGAAGAACTGAAGAGCATTCAAACACCCAGGTAGATCTTGCTCTTCGTTCTTCGTGAGAATTAAGACGGAAAACATTAGGCTGAAGGGCGTATTGGCCGAGCTGGATTACCTGCAACTGTCTGGCAGGGTAGGACATTGCGGGTGACGACACTACATGCACCAACTATGGCAGAGGTGCCAACCGTTAAGCCCGGTAGCAGAAAAGATCTAGCACCAATGAAAGCATTATCTTCAATGGTAATGGGCGCAACTATTAGCGGATTTGATGGATTTGAAAAATCATGGCTGGCGGTACAGAGATATGCTTCCTGTGCGACGGTCGCACCAGCACAGAGTGTAATGGGGGCGAGATTGTAGACATGAGCGGCATCACCGAGGCACGTACCTGGACCCATGGTGAGATTCCACGGATGGGCTATGCGTGCCCGTTGATGCACAAAAGCGGACCAATCAATGTGAGCACCAAATAATCTAAGGACAAGAAGTCGGTACTTATTGAGGGGCTTGGGAGTCCAGTAGCAACAGAGGCTCCAAACAGTTGACCAAAGGAGCAAGCGAATCCGGTAACCAAAAGGCCATGGGCTAGTGGTACGAAGCGGCTGGGGACGAATCATGAAAAAGAAAAGAGTAAGTCTATGAAACAAGCAAAGAATCGAAGAGATCAAGCATTTGAGTCGCAATCACCCTTGGATGATGGGTCTGCCGCACATGGAACGCCTGAACAGATAGATGACGCAGACGAACAGGGTCGCCAGTCAATTGCAATAATTGATCAGCGAGAGTGAAGATCGCATCCGTAGAATAATGATCAAAAACTAGCCCATTGTGATCGTGAGTAATAAAATCTGAAAAACAAGGGAGACTACTGACGATAGGTACCGCTCCATGGGCCATTGCCTCAAGGGGCGCAACACCAAAAGCTTCGCCTCGATCGGCTAATGAGGGATAGACAAAAATAGCGGCCTGGCTGTACTCCCGAAGAAGTAAAGAATCGTTAAAAATAGGTCCAACCCATTCGACCATATGCGAACTGTCGCCAGCGAGCTGCTGCAATGAGTGAAACCAACGATCACCAGCACCCCCTTGAGATACTTCAAAGGGGCCGACAATCCGTAGGGTCCAACCCGTAAGGCCCAAAGCACAGGCTCGAGCGAAAGCACGAAGCAGTAAATCAACTCCCTTCTCGGGATGAATCCGACCGGCATACAAAATTACCTGTTTCTTCGTCGGGATGTCATCAGATGGATTACAAACGAAGGGCAATGGATTAGGAACAACGACAGCCTTAGAGGAAAATTGGGATGATTCTCGAAGGACACCAAGCCGTACAGATTGAGAACAGCAGAGGAGGCAGGAGACATTGCCATATAGACGCATTTGCCCCTTAGGCATACGCTCAACAGACACAACAAGGAGACCTTTGCGCTGAACTGGGAGCCGCTGAAGAATAGGCATCCAGAAGGTATTAATTATAAGTATGTCTGCACATGGAAGTAGCAAAAAAGCTCGAAATGAGTAGAGAAGGTCGTAGAGCTTTAGGAGAAGCCCATTCGCTGGCATATCATGACCACGAATGCGTAGATGTCTGACTCCATCAATCTGTTGGTGGGGAGGCAAGTCTGGGTGGGAACGGGAAACATGAACTACATCATGACCAAGACTGGCGAACTGCTTACCAAGCTCAAACCATAATTTTTCTACAGCGCCACCATGGAGTGGCGGTACCGGCAAAAAAGCACCCTGCAGGATGGTGATGCGCATGAAGACTTAGATTAGAGATGGGTGTAAAGCTTGTTGCATACGTGCAAGCAGGTGTTGAGAAACGGAATCTAAATTGAATTGACTATCAAAAAGCTGATGTGCTCGATGTCCCATCATAAGTTGGCTCTTGTGAGGCATCGAGAGCCATCGTCGAAGAGCCTCAGTGGTTGATTGTTGGTTGTCGTGGTGTACGAGGCCGGCTCCAGCTGCTTCAACTTCAGAAGAAATATTGACAGGATGAGCGACCATCACAGGCAATCCACAAGCTAAAGCTTCGGCAACAGCAATGCCGAAATTTTCTTGGTGGGAAGGAAGGCAAAATAACTCAGCGGCTCTGTAGGCACTCCATTTAAGATCGCCGGAAAGCATACCGGTCCAAGTGATGCGATCACCAACAGAGAGGGAAGATGAAAGCTGCTCAAGGCTGCGCTGCCATCCCATTTGATCAGGACCGACAACAACAAGGTGGAGACGAGAATCACTGTGCGCAACCTCAGAAAAAGAATGAATCAAAAGATTGAGGCCCTTCTTTGGATGTATACGTCCTAAAAAGAGAAGGATGCGCTTACGTTGCAATTGGGGAAAACGTTTAAAAAATAAGTCAGAATGAACATGGCTGATGGAAGGCGCAGAGGATGTTCCATAACCAATGACACACTCATTGGCTTGATAAAGCTTAAAGGATTGGCGCGCTAGCAGACGCTCTTGCTCAGTTGTGAATAATACGGCATTAGCATCACGCAGAACACGGTAGTCTGCCCAGGGCCAATATAAGCTCTTTTTTAGATGCTTGAGTGGATAAGTGCGCTTAAACCAAGGGTCTAGCATTCCGTGAGGGTAAACTAAATAAGGTATCGTTGTATTGTGGAGAGCACGCCAAGCCGCGAGGGAATGATACTGCCAGATACCATGGACAATAACAACATCATGCTGAATAGCTAATTTGAGGAATTTATTTGGTAGACCCCTGATATATCCATAACCAGAGTGAACGGGTCCAAACCCGACCGGAACAAAGGGTTGTTCATGAAGCCAGGGGCTTTCGGGAGAGTCAAGACATGCGACGGTTGTCATTACTCCTAACTGAGTCAAATGAGGAGTAATTTGGCGGATTCCCTCCATGGGACCACCGTGAACGGGGTTCAATGAGAAGATCAGCCGAAGAAGTTTCAAACTGTTAGCAGAGAAATGAGAAACAAGGGAAATTGAAGAGGGCCTAAAAGACTAATAGAACTGTGACAGATGCAATAACTATAGCAGATTGCAAGGCAGGTAACAATCTAGGCCTTATTAAGAATAATAATCTCGAAGGGCAAACTCTCCGAGTACAATAAGGCTCCAAGCTCGAGGCCAATTAAGATGGCCTGCCTCGAAGGAGGCCCACTGTTGTTTAATCCATAAAGGGTCAAGATAACCACTGTCACCAAGACATTCCAGGCGTATTCGGCATAATGGGAGTAGAGGTCCGAGCATCCAAGATTTCATTGGAAGGCCAAAGCCTTGCTTAGTACGATTGAGATATCCTACTGGGAAAAGGTCCGAACATGCAGAACGCAAGAGTAACTTGCCAGGCCGCTGAAAGCGTCGTGCAGTTGAAAGAGCAAACTCGACGATACGTTGATCCAAAAAAGGGACTCGGATCTCAAGTCCACATGCCATGCTCATGGCGTCAGAGTCACGAAGGAGCATAGGCTCGGTGTAGCCGTATAGTTCTGCCCATGTGCACATTCCCCACGTGTCGAGCGTGACATGGGGGGGAGAGTCTGGCCACTGGAATGGGTACGCGCCAGCAGACTTCAAATCAGCATTAGATGCCCACCGACGAAGAGAAAGGGAAAGATACCAATCATCCCAATGCTCAACATCCTGAACTTTACGAGCGAGACGCGGGCTTAATATTTTCAGAAGATTAATCCGCAAGGCTTTAGGGATAAAAGAAATGCTGCGTAGAAGAGGTATGACTCGGTGAGAAGGATAACCTCCAAATAATTCATCTGCACCGAGGCCGCTGAGTGCAACTTTTATGCCATAATTTGAGACAGATTTGCTGATGATAAAAGTATTAATCGCATCAGCAGTTGGTGTATCAAGCGCGGTGAGAGCGCTCTCAACCCAAAGCAAGGCCTGGTCCTCATCGATGCGTAGCTCATGGTGGTTGCTAGAACAGTGATGAGCCATCTGCGCGGCCCAAACCCCCTCATCCTGTGGGGATCCTGGTATGGCTACAGTGAAGGTGGAGATAGCATCACCCCTCTGACGTGAGGCAAGCGCAGCCAGGATGCCTGAATCAAGCCCAGAAGAGAGAAAACAAGCAACAGGAACATCAGCCAAAAGATGTTGAGAAACAACAAGCTCGATGAGATCCCTCAACAAGGTTGATGCATGTCTTGGATTGGAAGCAATAGGTGATGAACAAGGAGTATAGTTAAAATGGGAATTAGATTGCAAGCGCCAAAAATATGAGGTTTGAATTTGTCCAGACTGGCCTATGCGAAGGAAAGTACCAGCGGGGAGAGATACCGGATGAGTTGGAAGTGAAGAGAGGTTGGGAAGGCGGGCTGGGGTTATAGAGTGGCCAAACGCCAGAACCTGGCTAACTAACTGAGGAGTGAGCTGTTGATTTGAGGCCAAGGCACGTTTCTCAGAAGCAAATGTGAGGCAATCAGGTTGAGGTGAAAGATAAAGCGGTTTAATACCAAGAGGATCTCTGGCCAAAATCAGCTCGTTAGTTTGATTGTCGTAAGCAGCAAATGCAAACATTCCGCGGAGCCTAGTTAAAAAGAAAAGGCCTTCTTGGGCTAAGCCTTCTACAAGAGTTTCGCTATCACTATGACCACGCCAAAGAGATATAGACAGAGAAGCACGAATATCCAAGTGATTATAGATTTCACCGTTGAAAACCAAGGTGATTCGACCACAGAGACTTGAAATGGGTTGGGCACCTGCAACACTAAGATCTTGAATAGCAAGACGAGTGTGACCAAGCCAACATCGTTGATCAGAGCTAAACCAGCTTCCTTCTCCGTCAGGTCCACGATGGCGAATAGAGTCAAGGGAAAACGGAACAGATCGACCTGAGTAGTTAAAACTACCGATGAGACCACACATGGGAACCGAGCTCAAGGAAGAATCGAGGACATAACAGGATTACTAAGAATAAGCCAGATGAATAAGGCTACGGGAAGCACAATATTAGGGCACTAAACAAAAGAATTCTGGGGTGAGAGTAACGCGTAAGGAATAAATCATCAGATAAGGTTTTGAGGTGCTGATTAAGAAAAACAAAGTCAGCGATCAAGGAATAGAGATTAGGCTTAAAAGATTTAAAATAATGGCCAAAAAGTAAACTGCGGACAGAACAGAATAAAAGGAGGCGAATCGGGGGTTGGGACAAAAAGCAAGGGTATCCTATCCGAATGCTTCAACAAATGATCCCTCAAGCAAGAAATAGCTCAGGCAAGGCAAAATAAAGAGGGGGCTAGGAGATCACTGAATAGAGATAAGATGAAAGTATAACGACGAGAAGGAGCCGGTATTGCAGAGGTATTTAGAGGAGAGGAGGCAAGGGAGTGAGAAGAATATATAGTCGTTAATCTGCCCTAAAGAAGGAAATGGAGGAAACCGCTTTAAAATAACAATAGAGCGAAAGTACTAATAGCCCAGATCCATATTAGCAGAGGTAATGGTAATGACATATGTGTCTCGAATCGAGGACGCGAATAGGTACGTAGGTCTACAGATTGTGATAAGATTAGTAAGGTGTGGAAATCTCACGCCAATTTCAAATTAATGGATTTACAGGGGTGACATGACTGATGAAGATAACTTAAGATCAATAAGAAGTGACATAGGCAAAAACGAGGATCCAAGCAGCGTGGAGCCAGGTTTCTCGACAATACCTTTATTGCGCTTGAATAAATTTGGGAGTGATTATGCGTTTTGCACAAATCGCAAGAGCGCACATCTATTAGGCAGAAAAGAGGAAATGAATGATGGCACAGGGAAACTAAACAAAAATTCTTATGGAAAAGAAGGTGCTTGACAAAATGCAGAGGTCTACACTCTATATATTAATTGTCTGCTACAAAAGCTCTGGAACTCTCAAAGAGACACTTGAAAACCTAAAGATTATACAAGCAAAAGAGTCAGGGATTGAGGTGCATATTGTGGACTGTAGTAACGAGTACGAGGTCGTGGCGAATATTATTAAAAGCGTAAAAGGGATCCCAATCACGTTGTACAAACAAGGAGAGAACCTGGGATATGCAGCAGGCAATAACTACTTAATAGAAAAACTAACTGATACAAGAAAAGATTCAAGAAATGGCCTTGTATTAATAATCAATCCAGATATAGTAGTTTCTTGGGAAATTGTACAGGCGATGAAAAACGTATTAAATAGTGATGAATCTGGATTTGCTGTATCACCTAGCGAATGCTGCAGAGAGAGTCGTGATGAGGCGAAGAGGCCGGGTTTAGGCATGCGACGCAATGGAAGGATGGATTATACTGGCCAAAGAAGAGCACTAAGAATGCAAGGAGGGTATGAAGTTATTACAACGGCAGCAGAACTAACAGGAGCATGCTTGATGCTGAGACCGTGGAGATTCAAGGATAAGCTATTTAACGAAGAATTTTATATGTATATGGAAGAGACTGAGTTGATGATTAGAGCAAACAAAATGGGGATGCGCACGTACGTCCTTTCGGACGTTTGGGTTGTACATGAAAGTGGTGATGATGATGCTAAAAGGAGAAAGTGCTATTACACAGCAAGAAATAGCATTAAGCTAGCGTGCATGTTGCCGCCATTACGTTGCACGAGAATATTAGTTGCACGTTACGTGAAACCTATAGCAATACTTGGCTTGAAATATATTATTAAGGGTCAATGGGATAAAGTTGTTGCTTCAGTACACGGTCTAGCAGATGGTTTAATGAACAAGAAAGGCAGATGCGCGCGGTACCACAAGTAATGATCAGAAGGTAGATTGGGTAAAATGAATGGAAGACGACTACCGAGCAGTGGAAAGTACTTATTTCATTAATCCATACCGCAATCACAGCCTCATAACCTTGTATGCGATATCACAGGCGAGCAGAGTTTTCATGCTCTGTCCACCAGCAAGATTACAGATTTGGATGAATAGAAAGGTAAAGAATAATTTATGCGTAGCTAAGATGTCAAGACAGCAGAGTATTATTGAATGGGCATGTTTACTTCTATTTTTACTATTTAAGATTAAAGTCATAGGTCCAGACCAATACACGCAAATATTCGCGTACCTCTCGGATATATTTGTTGAAGGAGAGGGAAGTACGGTCATCTACTATCAAGACTATCTCCACGCAACTGGCTACAAAAACGGACGAATTGCAAAGAAAATATGTGAGTTCATAATTGACGTTGATAGAGGTGATGCTAATTGGCAAAAAAGTTATGCAGCAATTAAGGCAGCTGATATAGTAATAGCTCCTACATCGTCAATGGCCAACTTTATTTCTAAATACACAAGACAGGCCGTGGTACAAGCTAAGTATGGAGGCAACTATTGTGACTATATATCTACAATAGGGCTAAAGAGTGAGAGAATAAAAAAATTAGAATCAAATAAAAAAGCATCAAAATCAAGCGATTGTCTATATATTGTAGCGAGGTGCAATAGCTATCGGAAAGGAGTGGATAGAATGTTCAATGCAATAAAGTCTCTGCATGAAATTATGCAGAAAAATGTCGAAATCGGCCAGGGGGTTCAACGAGTACATATATTAATTGCTGGGAATATAGTAGAAAAGGAGTACGTCTGTGAGTTGGGAAGTCTTATCAATAGCCTGAATAGATGCAAATTAATTGGTATAGAAGCAACCCATTTAAGTCGTTATGAATATATAGAGGTACTGGGCTATGCTGATTTATTCATAATGTTGTCACGTCGTGAAAGTACATCACTTGCAGCACTGGAAGCCCTACATAAATGTACACCCTGTCTATTGACACCTGAATGTGGAGTTGAAGGATTTATAGACGGAAGACATGGTAGGCTTATCAATCAAGATTGTGAATTGGCAGATGTTCTTAGGGGTATTGTGTCAAAGGACGGAATAGATGAAATTACTAGATGGAAAGAGTTCTTGAAAATAGAACAGGATAATTATTCTTGGAGTCAGTACATAAATGCGTACAAAGAAATACTTCAGAATTTGATAGTCGAAAAATAATGCGCTATAGTGATTAAAATATCTAAAATCATGAAAATAGTCCGTAAAGCATTGGATATCCTGCAGAGGGTTAAAAATAAAATGACTAGTAGCTATCATTCACAGGCTGCTTTAGTAGACACGGAATTACTTAGTAAATGCACAAATATGCAGGAATCTAGGCAGATATTCCTGCATGTCATAATAGTATGTCATCAAAGGTGTGGGGAGCTTAGGGTCTGCATTCAATCCTGGA
>JBIPLV010000188.1:0-3135 GCA_044369475.1 Cyanobium sp.
CGATGCCACCGATCAGAAAGCCAAGGGTTGGCGATTGAAGCTGCTCGATGAAGAGAGGCAGGAAATCTGTTAAGTTAAGTCCTAGCTTTGTGCTTTGAGATTACGACGTTTTGAAATTAGGGACTTTGCCGCGAACTTGGGGCCAATCCCGTCATGAGGGGGTCTGGCTGAGTGGGCAGATGTGCTGCGCGCCGGAGTGTAGGCAGTGCTTCTTGAAGCTGGGGCGCCCTTCGACAACCCAGTTGCTGTCGGTTCTGCCCATGCTCGCTGTGCCCCACATGACAGCTCTTTATGACCCTGCTCTTGCTTGTCGGCCTTGGCTGGTTGAGCCTGCGCACTGTGCTGCTGCTCAGCCAGGTGTCGCGCCACAGTGCCGAGGCCCAGCTTGGGCGTGCCTTTGAGCAGGAGCTCAAGGATCGGGGCCTGACCGATGCTCCTCCACACCGCTAAGCAGTTTCCAGGTCTCATCCGCTGTGCCGCCCCAACTGCCGTGTTAACGCCTCTATAAGTCCCTGAATTCATCTCTTCACGATGCTTCCCATCCCCCCACTTCTCCTGGAGTTCAGTTCCCACCAGCTTGAAGTGGCGGAAACCCTGATTCAGGTGGGCCGTTTTGTGGTGATCTTCATCGCCGCCCGGGCCATTGCCGAAGTGATGGTGCGGCTGCAGCTGCCCACGATCCTTGGGGAGCTGGTGGCTGGGGTGTTGATCGGTGTCTCGGGCCTGCATCTGATCGTGCCGCCAGAAACCCAGGCCCAGCTGAGTGCTGGGGTCGCCGGCCTGCTGGCCTCCCTGGCCCAGATCAGTCCTGAGGCGGCGCGAGAGGTTTACAGCGAAACCTTCCCCAACCTGCAGGCGGTGTCACAGCTAGGGCTGTTTGCCCTGCTGTTTCTCACCGGCTTGGAGAGCGAGCTCGATGAGCTGGTGGCCGTGGGCGTTCAGGCCACCACGGTGGCCGTGGCTGGTGTGGTGCTGCCCTTTGCCCTGGGCACCGCTGGCCTCTACTTCCTCTTTCATGTGCCGCTGATTCCTGCGGTGTTTGCCGGGGCCGCCATGACGGCTACCTCGATCGGCATCACTGCCAGCGTGTTTGGCGAGCTGAAGTGGCTCAAGCGCCGCGAGGGCCAGATCGTGATCGGTGCCGCCGTGCTCGACGACATCATCGGCATCGTGATCCTGGCGGTTGTGGTGGCAATCGTGGGCGGTGGCGCCTTCAGCCTGGGCCCGGTGTTGAAGTTGTGTCTGGCGGCGGTGGCGTTTGTGGCGGTGGCCCTCGTGCTGAGTCGCAAGGCCGCGCCCGCCTTCGATTGGGTGGTGGATCAGCTCAAGGCGCCCGGCGATGTGGCCGTGGCCAGCTTTCTGGTGCTCACCGTGTGCTGCTTTGCCGCCCAGGCCATTGGCTTGGAAGCGGCCCTGGGGGCCTTCGCCGCTGGCTTGATCCTCAGCGCCTCGAAGCACACCCACGACATCGACGCGGCGGTGAAGCCCCTGGTGGCCCTGTTTGCCACGGTGTTTTTTGTGCTGATCGGCACCGGCCTGGATCTCTCGGTGCTCAATCCCTTCGATCCGGCAAACCGCGAGGGGCTGATCGTGGCCGCTTTCCTGCTGGTGGTGGCCATGGCCGGCAAGGTGGCTGCCGGCTGGAGCTACCTCAGCAAGGAACCCACCAACCGCCTGGTGGTGGGCCTGGGGATGATGCCCCGCGGCGAGGTGGGCCTGATTTTCCTGGGGCTCGGCAGCCAGGCCGGCATCCTCACCCCCGCCCTGGAGGCCGCCATCTTGCTGATGGTGATCGGCACCACCTTCCTGGCGCCGATCCTGCTGCGGCTGGTGATTCCGAGCGAGCCTGGCCAGGGCGAAGGTCTCCCCGCTGAGCAGCCAGCCTGACTCCGTGCCCCCCGCTTCCGCCTACGCGGATCGTGAGATCTGCCTCACCACGCGGCATGGCAAGGAGAGGGCCCTGGCCCGGCCGTTTTGCCTTGGCCTTGGCGCCAGCCTGGCGGTGAGCCCCTGCAACACCAACCTGCTGGGCACCTTCAGCGGTGAGGTGCAGCGGCTCGACGATGCCCTCAGCACCTGCCGGCGCAAGGCGTTGATGGGTCTTGAGCACAGCGGCTTGCGGCTTGGACTTGCCAGCGAAGCCAGCTTTGGGCCCCATCCAGCGGTGCCGATGCTGGCGGTGGGTCAGGAATTACTGCTGTTTGTGGATCTGGATCGGGGCCTGCAGGTGCTGGAGCAGCGCCTCGATTGGCGCACCAACCATGCCCAGAAGCTGTTGGAGCCTGATGAGGATCCGTTGGCCTGGTTGAAGCAGGTGGGCTTCCCCTCCCATGCCGTGATCGCCCGGCCTGCCGATGCGTCTCCTGGCCGCTGGGATTGGCATCAGGATCTGTGCAGCATCGCTGCTCTGGCCGAAGCCCTGGCGGCTTGTCGCCGCGCCGATTCTCGAGGTCAGGTTTGGCTTGAAACCGACATGCGTGCCCATCGCAATCCGACCCGCATGCGCTCGATTCGGCGCGTGGGAGTGGCCTTAGCGCGTCGTCTTGGCACCCCCTGCCCCAGCTGCACGGCTCCGGGATGGGGAGTGCTCGACATCAGGCCTGGCCTCCCCTGTGGCTCGTGCGGCACGGCTACAGAGCTCACCGCTGCAGAGATCTGGGGCTGCGTTGCCTGCGGCCATCAGACAGAGCGACCCCGCCGCGATGGACTCTTGGCCGCTGATCCGGGTGACTGCCCGTGGTGCAATCCCTGAAAACGATCAGCCGATGTTGCTGTGCCCTGGAGCCCACTGGTGAATCAGCTGTTCGAGGCGCACGAGCTGGTAGCGGGTCTGCTCGTTGGGCTGCTCGGAATAGGCGCTGCGCAGGCTGCTGAGCTCAGCGTCGAGGGAGAGCAACACAGGATGGTTGTCGTTCACGGCGTGTTCCCTAAACCTATCCCCGAATCTTAAGCCTTTCTTTAGCGGCATGCTCTTGAAACCGCTGAATGTGCTCAGCCGCTGACGCCTGAGCCGTGGGGCAGGGGTCCGTCGCGGTCTGAGCGGAAGCTGAGGGGCATGCCGTGAACGTGCTGCTGAAGCAGCTCCAGCAACCGCTCGAACACCTTGCGGGTGTGGGGAGCGGTGGCGCCCATCGC
>JBIPLV010000072.1:0-11106 GCA_044369475.1 Cyanobium sp.
AGTCGGCGCAAATCAGCAGCGTTCTGGAGCGCCCCACCTTGGTGAGCAGGCGGCAGCTGCACTTGGGGCAGGCCATCTGGGGGCTGCAGTTAAGACGCAATTATGGCCGGATCAAAGTTGGGCCGGTGTCCCTGCGGGATTGATCAACGCTGCTGTTTGGTCCCATAGTCCATTGCTTCTTGATGCAAGCCCCAACCCCCTTTCACGGACCCTAAGGTTCACTCCACCCCAACCGGATTGGCCGGTTCTCATTGAATTTTTGTTGTGATCTCCCGCGATTGGTTGACGCGATGACCGTCTTTCTGCTCCAGGCGGCCTGGCTGATTCCGGCGTATCCGCTGCTCGCGGCGGTGGCCTCGCTGGCCTGGTCGCCGGGATTGATCTCCCGCACCGGCCCGCGGCCCTGTGGCTACCTGAATCTGCTGATGGTGGCTGTGGCCTTCGGTCACACCCTCGTGGCGCTCACCGCCCTGCACACCAACGCCCGCGCCGGAGCCGAGGCCCTCTACCGGCCGATCAGCTTCGGCTGGACCTGGCTTGACACGGCCGGCCTGCGGGTGGGGTTTGACGGTCTGGTGACCGAGCCGGCCCTGATCGCCATGGCGGTGATCACGGGCTTGCACCTGCTGGTGCAGATCTATGCCATCGGCTACCTGGAAATGGACTGGGGCTGGCCCCGCTTCTTCGGATCGCTCAGCTTCTTCGAGGCGGGCCTCTGCGCTCTGGTGCTCACCGATTCGGTGTTTTTCAGCTACGTGCTGCTCGAGCTGCTCACCCTGGGCACCTACCTGATCGTGGGCACCTGGTACAACCAGCCCCTGGTGGTAAAGGGGGCCCGCGATGCCTTCCTCACCAAGCGGATTGGCGACCTGATCCTGCTGGCCGGGGTGATCGCCCTGCTGCCGATGACCGGCACCTGGAATTTCCATGGTCTGCAGGGCTGGGCCGCCGATCTCACCAACAACGGCACCCCCTTGCCAATGGGCTTCCAGCTGATCCTGCTGGCCCTGATTGCTGGCCCCATGGGCAAGTGCGCCCAGATTCCCCTCCACCTCTGGCTCGATGAGGCGATGGAGAGCCCCCTGCCTTCCACCGTGCTGCGCAATTCGGTGGTGGTGCTGGCCGGTGCCTGGGTGCTGCTGCGGTTGGAGCCCCTGCTGGAGCTCAGTCCCTTCGTGCAGGCGGTGCTTGTCGTGGTGGGCGGCTCCACCGCCGTGGTGGCCTCGCTGATCGCCCTGGCCCAGGTGGATGTGAAGCGGGCCCTCTCCTTTCTGGTGAGCAGCTGGCTGGGGCTGCTCTTCGTGGCCGTTGGCCTGGGCGGCACCGCCGTGGCCGACCACCTGCTGCTGGTGTATCCGCTGCCAATGGCCCTGCTGCTGATGGCGATCGGCACGATCGTGATCAGCAATGTGACCCAGGACCTCACCCAGCTGGGGGGGCTGTGGAGCAAGCGGCCCCTGATCGGCATCGCCTTCCTCGTCGGCGCGGGAGGCCTGATGGGCTTGCCGCCGTTCGCCAGCTTCGCCGCCCTGCGGGAATTGCTCGCCCTCACGGCGGCGAGTGGCCATCCCGTGCTGCTGGGGGGCGTGGTGCTGGTCGCCAACGCCCTGATCAGTGCCGGCCTGATTCGGGTTTTTGGCCAGATCTGGGGAGGTCGCCCCACCCCGTTCACCACCCGTTCTCCGGAGGTGCTCTGGTTGATGGTGCTGCCCACCATGGTGCTGGTGGGCATGGTGCTGCATCTCCCCATGCTCCTGGTGGCCAATGGGGTCTATTCCCTCACCCCCCTCGCTGGTTGGGGGCCTCTGGCCTGGCCCCTGATCGCCTCCACCCTGGTGGGCGGAAGCCTCTCAGCCGCCTTTTACCTGCGCCCCCACGGCCTGGCCCAGCTGCCGGCCTCCCTCGGAGGCCTGCAGGATTGGCTCGCCCACGACATGCAGACCGAGCGCTTCTACCACCGCACCGTGGTGGCCCTGGTGCTGGCCCTGGCCCGCTTCGGGGCCTGGAGTGACAGTCGCCTGGTGGATGGCTTCAGCGGCGGCACCGGTGCCGTGGCCCTGGCAGGAGCCAGGCGCCTCAGCCTCACGACCTCCGGTCGTTCCCAGGCCTACGCCCTCACCTTGGTGCTCGGGCTGTTGCTGATGGCGGCCTGGTTGATTGCCGTTGATCTGCCGCCCGTGTCCACCGTTTTGCCCTGAGGCCGCCGCCATGACCCTGCTGCTGTTGCTTCTTCTTCCTTTGCTGGTGGGCTTGCTCCTGCCCCTGCTCCCGCCTGGCCGCCCCGGGCTGGTGCGCGGGCTAGCCGCCGGCGCCGCCCTGGCCCAGCTGGTGGTGGGCCTGCTGGCCTGGCGCCAGCCGCCCGCTCCCCTCACTCTCGAATGGCTGCCCCGGCTGGGTTTGGGCCTGGATCTGGGCCTCGATGGGCTGTCGCTGCCGCTGGTGCTGCTCACGGGCCTGATCACCGCCATGGCGGTGCTCGCCTCCCCCGCAGACCAGGGCCGCCCTCGCCTCTATTTCGCCCTGATGCTGGCCACCAACTTTGGGGTGGTGGGGGCTTTCTTGGCCCGCAACGCCCTGCTGTTTGTGCTCGCCTTTGAGCTGGTGCTGATTCCCACCACCCTGCTGGTGGCGATCTGGGGTGGCGAGCGCCGCGCCGGCGCCGCCGTGCGCTTCCTGCTCTATGGGGCTGTGTCGGGCCTGAGCCTGCTGGGCGGCGTGCTGGCCTTCGGCTGGTTCGGCCAGGGCGCTGCCGGCGCCGACACCGCCGTGAGCTTCAGCTTCGAGGCCCTGGCGGCCACGCCCCTGCCGGCTTCGGCCCAGCGCTGGGTGCTGGCCCTGTTGGTGCTCGGTTTCGGCATCAAGCTGCCGGTGGTGCCCCTCCATGGCTGGCAGCCGATCAGCTACGCAGAAGCACCGCCGCCTGTGGTGATGCTGCTGGGCGGTGTGGTGTCGAAGCTTGGGGCCTACGGCTTGCTGCGCTTTGGTGTGGGCCTGCTTCCCGACGCCTGGAGTGCCTTTTCGCCCTGGATCGCCGCTGCCGGTGCCGTGAGTGCGGTGTACGGCGCCCTCAATGCCGTTGCCGCCACCGACATCCGCCGCCTGATGGCCTACAGCTCCCTGGGCCACATGGGCTTGCTGGTGCTGGCCCTGGCGGCTGCCACGCCGATGAGCCTGCAGGGAGCCATGGCCCAGGTGCTGGCCCATGGCCTGATCGTGGCCCTGCTGTTTGACTGCGTGGGGCTGATCCAGCGCAAGACCGGCACCACCCAGATCGCCGAGCTCTCGGGTCTGATGAATCCGATCCGGGGCCTGCCCTTCACCATGGGCCTGATGCTGCTCGCCCTGATGGCCGCCGCCGGCATCCCTGGCCTGGCGGGCTTTCCTGCAGAACTGCTGGTGTTCGAGGGCAGCTGGACCGTTTTCCCGCGGGCCACTCTGATTTGCCTGGTGGCCTCGGGCTTCACCGCGGTCTACGCGGTGCGGCTGTTCAACCGGGTGGGCTTCGGCCGGCTCGATAACAACCGCGCCGACTGGCAGAGCACCCGACTGGCCGAACGGCTGCCGGCCGTTGTGCTCACCACCCTGGTGGTGCTCGCCGGCATCTGGCCTGTCGGGCTCACCGCCTGGAGTGAGGCCAGCACGGCTGCTATTGCGCTGCGCCACAGCGACCCGTCGGTGCAAACCCTGGCCCTGGTCACCCGTTCTCCGTCGTCGACCCTGCCCGCATGACCACCTCCACTCCTGCAGCGGGTACGAAGACGCCCCTGATTCCCCCCTCCACCCACCGCTACGCCGAGGTGATCCATCGTCTTGAGGCGGGTGGTTCGATGCTGCCGGATACGCCGGAAAACCTCCAGCAGATCATCGGCATCTACAAGGCCTACGCCGTGCCGATGGATTTCTATTGGCGCGACCTGCTCTACATCGCCGAGCAGGTGTTTCTCAATCCGTTGCCGGCCTTCAA
The DNA here is from genome assembly GCA_044369475.1 of Cyanobium sp. Classification (GTDB taxonomy): domain Bacteria; phylum Cyanobacteriota; class Cyanobacteriia; order PCC-6307; family Cyanobiaceae; genus Cyanobium_A. The sequence continues at coordinate 3,965 of JBIPLV010000072.1, forward strand.
ATACTTCATTTCCCAGGAGTATTTAGACCTCCCTAACAGCTACGCCGGGGATCAATCGAAGCTGCGCATCTGGCGCGGCACGGAGAAGGCTCACCCGGAGCTGCTGGAGTTTATGGAGCGGGGCGAGACCCGCCGCATGCCCAAGCTGCTGCATCACCTCTGGCATGACAGGGTGAACATGGAGTTTGCCGAGGCCTGCATGCAGGCCATGATCTGGCACCAGGGCATGGGCGGTCGCTTCAACGACTACCTCGAGAGCGACGCCTACAAGGCCAATGCCGATCGGGCGATCAAGGCCTACTTCCGCGGCAATCCGGTGATGCTGGGGCTCTACAAGTTGTTCCCGCAAATGTTCCTGGAGCAGGTGCGGCAGCTGAGCTATACCGCCAACCTCGGCCTGTTCTGGGAGGTGATGGCCCCGGTGTTCTTCGAGATGAGCGACATCTACGACGAGGGTGGCTTCAAGGGGGTGCCCGATGCGATGGATTTTCTGGTCAACGGCATTTTTGCTGTGGCGGGCCGGCCGATCTACCACCACGTGTTCATCCGCGGTGAATGCTTCGAGATCATTCCCAAGAGCGAGGGCTTCACCTGGCTCTATGAGGCGGCCTTGCCCTATGTGGAGGCGGTGTTCTACCGCACTTCACCGTTCCGAGGCACCAAGAGCTACAACGCCCAGGCTGGCCAGGTGCCGGCTGATCAGGCCGATTTCCACTACGGCATCCTCTATGCCGATGTGTTTCCCGTGGGCTCCGCGGGGATTCCGCCCACCCTGCTGATGCAGGACATGCTGCATTTCCTGCCCCCCTACCTGCAGGAGCTCTACAAGCAGCATCGCCGCGGGGAGGAAGATCAACTGATCCAGTTGGGCATCACCTTCCAGCGCTCGATGTACAACGTGACCTCGGCGGTGATCCAGGCCTTGCGCTGCGCCTTGCTTTATCCCCTCGACGACACCGACCCGGAGCATCTGGCGGCCAACCGCCGCTTCTTTGAGGCCCAGATGGATCGCTTCCTGCGACCGGAGGCCCGCCTGCCCGACATTCAAACCCAGGACTACCGCTAGGAGAGCTGCCATGGCCACGATTCTGGAAACCGCCGCCGGCGCCGGGGTGTTTAACACCTTGCTGGCGGCGGTCGATGCGGCCGGCCTGCGCTCGGCCCTGGAGGGGCCTGGGCCCTTCACGGTGTTTGCCCCGGTGGATGACGCGTTTGCCGCCCTGCCCCCCGGCACGGTGCAGACCCTGGTGGACAACCCACCCCAGCTGGCGCGGATCCTGAAGTTTCACGTGATCGCCGGTGCCCACACCCGGGAGGCCCTGGTGGCCCAGCCGGAGTGGCCGAGCCTGGAGGGGGCTCCGATTCCGATCCGTCGCAGCGAGCCGTTTGAGGTGAAAAACGCCACCGTGGTGACCGCCGATATCGCCTGCGACAACGGCGTGGTGCACGTGATCGACCGTGTGATCCTGCCGGGCTGATTCACCTTCGCCACCACCCGCTTGGGATCCTCCCTGCTCACCACCCTGCTGCTGTTGTTGGCGGGGGCCCTGCTGGCCCGGTTGACGGCCACCCGGCTGGCCCGCTGGGCGGTGCCGGCGATCGTGCTCGAGCTGGGGGTGGGCTTTGGCCTGGGCAACACGGTGCTGCCCTTCGAGCAGATCCGCTCCTTGTCCGGTTTGATGGAGCTGGGGGTGCTCACCCTGTTTTTCCAGGTGGGTCTGGAGGTGCGGGGTGGTTTGCTGGGGTCCCGTCCGGCGGCGGTGCTGCGCACGGTGCTGCTCTCTGCCCTCACGCCGCTTCTGGCCTGGTGGCCGCTGCAGCAGGGCTTTGGCCTCTCAACGGCTACCACCTTGCTGTGTGTGGCTGTGCTCAGCGCCACCGGCACTGGGGTGACCCTGCGGGCCCTGGGCCAGCTCGGTGCCTTGAACACTCCGTCTGGTCGGTTGCTGGTGGGGGTGTCGGTGCTCGACGATCTGCCTGCCATTGCCCTGCTCACAGGGTCTCTGCTAGTGGCGGGCACCCGCCTGGGCGGTGGCGCGGCTTCGGCCGGGTCGGGTTGGCTGCTGCTGCTCGGCCCGGCCCTGGCCCTGCTGAGTGTGCCGGTGTCGAGCTGGTGGCTGCAGCGGCGCGGGCCCTGGCAGCCGGGGCCCCTGGGGGTTCTGTTGCTGCTGATCGGCTGCAGCTGGATCGGTGAGGTCACCGGCGTGACCAGCCTGCTGGGGGCGCTCTGGGGCGGGGTGTTGCTCAATCGCCTGGCGCCGATGAGGGATGGCAGCCCTGAGGCCCGAGAGCTGCGCGGCCAACTCGCGGTGCTTTCAGAGGTGTTCCTGCCCCTCTATTTCATCGGGGTGGGGATGCGCATCCAGGCGGCCACCCTGCTGCAGCCTTCGGCCTGGTGGCTGGCCCTGGTGTTGTTGCTGCTGGCAATCGGCTGCAAGCTGATCTGCGGGCTTGGCATCAGTGCCAAGGATCAGGCCTCAGGGGTGGATCGCTGGGTGGTGGTGTTTGGTCTGATCCCCCGGGGTTTGCCGGGTCTGGTGTTTGCCTCCACGGCCCTGGCCAGTGGGGTGATCAACCCCAACCAGTTTTCGGCGCTGGTGCTCATGGTGAGTGGCACCACCGTGCTGGGCTTGCTGTTGCTCGGGCGGCGCCTGGCAGGCAGCCCCAGCGCTTCGGCTCCCAGCTTCTAATCCTGCAGCAGCGCCTCCAGAGCCCACCCAAGCGCCTGATAACACCGCGCCAGCTGGGGTGTGCTGATGCCCAGCGGAGGCAGCAGGTACACCACGTTGCCCAAGGGGCGCAGGTACACGCCCTGCTCCAGGCAATGGCGCTGGATCTGTTTGCCTACCGGATTGAGGTAGCTCGCCTCGCCGGCTTCCACATCAAAGGCAGCCATGGTGCCGATGCAGCGCGGCCGCCGCACCAGCCGGTGCTGGGCCAGCTCCTCCAGCAGGGGTGTGTGGCGCACCTCGAACTGCTGGAAGCGCTCGGGGTTGGCCTGGAGCAGATCCAGGCTGGCCAGCGCGGCGGCACACCCCAGGGGGTTGGCGGTGAAGCTGTGGCCGTGGAAGAAGGTGGCCTCGGGCCGCTCGCTGATGAAGCCCTGGTAGAGGCGCTCGCTGGCCATCGTCACCCCCATCGGCAGGAAGCCTCCGGTGAGGCCTTTGGAGAGGGCCATCAGGTCGGGCTGAATGCCGGCCCGCCTGCAGGCGAACAGGTCGCCCGTGCGGCCAAAGCCCGTGAACACCTCATCGGCGATCAGCAGGGCGCCGGCGGCCCGCACCCGCTCCGCCACGGCCCGCAGGAAGGCCGGCCGCACCACCCGCATGCCACTGGCCCCCTGGATCAGGGGTTCGAGGATCACGGCCGCAGTGGGCGTCTCCAGGGCCTGGTCGAGTTGGCGCAGGGCATGGTGTTCGCGTGCCTCCACTGCGTCGTCGCTCCAGTGGCTGTGGGGCCAGGAGACCCGGGCCACGGCAAACAGCAGGGGCTCGTAGGGGTCGGTGAACAGGGAGCGCTCCCCCAGCGCCATCGCGCCGAAGGTGTCGCCGTGGTAAGCCCCCTCGAAGGCGATCACCTGCTGGCGTTCGCTGCCCTGGTTGCGCCACCACTGCCAGGCGATCTTCAGGGCCACTTCCATGGCGGTGGAGCCGTTGTCGGAGAAGAACAGCCGCTCGAGGCCTGTGAGTGCGCTGAGCCGGGTGGCCAGCTGCTCGGCCGGGGCGTGGCTGAAGTTGGCGAAAATCACCTGCTCCAGCTCCTGCGCCTGGCGGGCAATCGCCGCCGCAATGGCTGGCTCGGCGTGGCCGTGGAGCGTCACCCACCAGCTGCTGATCGCGTCAATCAGGCGGCGGCCATCGCTGAGCTCCAGCTCGCTGCCCCGGGCTGAGCGCACCTGCAGCGGCTCGGGGCTGGTGGCCACCTGGGTGGTGGGGTGCCAGAGGTGGGGGTGCCAGCTCATCGGCTCAGGCTTCGAGATGGTCCATGAAGCGGGTCGACAGTCGCCGGATCGTGGCGTTGGCGCGCCGTTCTAAACCTCGGGCCGTGTCTCGGGTGATGCCCATCTGCCGGGCGGTGGCGCTCAGGCTCAACGGTTCCCCCGCGGCGATCCCGTAACGCAAGCGCAGCAGCTCGGCTTCCTGAGCGGGGAGTTCATCGAGCAGCTGCTGGATGTCTTCTTGCATCAGGGTGGCATCCACCTGCTCCAGGGGCTGGCTGACCTCGCTGGCCAGGCTGTCGAGCAGGCTCAACTCCGATTGGGAGGCCTGATGGCCGTCCAGGCTCAGGGGTTCCTGGGCCCTGAACAGCACCTCGCGGATGTCGAGGGATTTGAGCCCGGTGGCTGCTGCCAGCTCCTCGAGACTTGGGTCCCGCCCCAGCTCCTGGCTGAGGGACTGCTGGGTCTGGCGCAGCCGATGCAGCTGATCCACCATGGTGCCGGGCAGGCGGATGGTGCGCCCCTTGGCCACCAGGGCACTGGTGATCCCGTCGCGGATCCACCAGGTGGCATAGGTGGAAAACCGATAGCCACGGCTGGGGTCAAACCGTTCCACGGCCCTGATCAGGCCGATGGTGCCCTCCTGAATCAGGTCTTCCATGTCGCCAGAGGTGTGCTTGTAGCGGCGGGTCATGCTCACCACCAGGCGGATGTTGGCGAGCACCATGCGGCTGCGGGCCTGATTGGCCTCACGCAGGCAGCGCCGCAACTGGCGCACGTCCATGCCCGCTTCGTGGGCCCAGGCGGCCAGGCTGGGGGCCACGCCGCCAGCTCGCAACTTCATTTCCTGGGCCACGTCAGTGGCTCGGCAGCCACTTTGAACCAACCTGGCCAGGCCGATCTCCTCCTCAGCGGTGAGCAGCGGAATGCGGCCGATGGCGCGCATGTGCTGGCTTAGTGCGTCGCAGCCGCCCTTGGGGCGCTTCTGTGGCGCAGGCATCGGATGGGTGTCTGCAGTGGGTTCGCGAAATAGTACTGACTATTTTTAGAGGTTGGGTCTTTTCAGCTCTGCTTATCAACCAGCAGCTGCAATCCCTGCGATCAGGAAAGCTGATCAATGCCTGGGATGCGAAAAGTTGAACCCGTCAGTGTCCTGTCTTGGATGGGCCAGGTTGCTGGTGGTGCCTGGCCCGTATGACCAGCCAATAGGCCGCAGCCAGCCCCACCACAATCACGCCAAATCCAGCCATGAGTTGGGGTTTGCTTTCCGTTCCTGGCGGTAGCACAATCACTTTCCTGGCTACAGCAGTCATGGCCGTGAGCAGCACCAGCTCAATCTGCACCACCTGATCACGGAGATAAGCGGTCACATTTTGCAGAACTTCCAAGGCGATAAAAATTAGCAGTAGTCGATCGAGCAGTTTGATGAGTCCTCCATCAAACCAGTCTGTCTGAAATTGGGCAATTTTGATGCTGGATTCAACGACCAATTCGAATACGGCAAATCCAATGACAATAGCCAGCAATAGGGCTAGGAGCTTTGCGAGTTGTCGCTCGTAACTATGGATTCCCGCAAGAAATCGATTGTCACTGAGAAACTTCATGATGCTGATGGGTGAAAAAGGAAATAATGAAAAGGCCCGCCCATGCAGGACGTGCACAAGCGGGCATCAAAGGGAAAAATCAACTCCATTGCCCAGGAGCTGTCTTTGGGCTCAATAGGGCGAGCCCAAGGTATCTTGGCCGGTACTCCCGTCAGAATTTGTGGTCGCGCAGGGCCTCTACCGGATAGATGTAAGTGATGATCGAGAAGTCTGCGTAATACTTGGCTTCAATCTCGCGGGTGATCTTGTCTGCTAATTCACGGGTGCCGGTGAGCACCTCGATTTTCACATTGGAGAGGGTGTGCGACACGCTTGGTTCGCCGGTGGAGCGCACGTTGCGACTGCCTTCCCCGCCTGCTGCGTTTACGGTGTAGCCGGTGGCTCCAGCCTCCTTGATCAATTTGGTCAGTTTTTTGGAGAGGATTTCCTCGGCGACGATCACCAGCTTCCAGACTTGTTGGCTCATGGATTTTGCCTCTGAATAATTGTTGAGGTGAAATTTCTAGCGGCCGAGCATCATTTCGGCAATCCCTATAAAGAGCGGGATGCAGATCGCGATCGCAACCGGAGTGCCGATGGCCGTGGAGGCGCCGATGTAAGCCGAGGGATTCGCTGAGGGGATGCCAGCGCGAAGGGTGGGTGGCCCAGAGATGTCAGAGCTCGACGCCGCAATCACCGCCAGCACCACCGAGCCGCCAATGCTAAACCCGGTGAGCTTGTGCAGGATCAGGCCAACGCCGAAACCGAGGAACCCATGCACGATCGGGGCAAAAAAGGCATAGATGGCAAACCACTGGGCAACTTTGCGCAGCTCATTCATGCGCTGGGCCGCCTCCATCCCCATGATGATCATCAAAACGGCAAGGAAGCCGCGGAACAAAGGGTTGAAGAAGCTTTCATACACAGGCTCTGGCTTGGTGAGGATGCCAAGCGCCACACCCAGGAGCATGGCCGTGACAGCCGAGCTCTGCAGGCTCTCTTTGATGATTGGCCAGATCTCAACTTTTTCAGATGTGTTGCCGGTTTTCTTGCTGATGTAAAGGCTGGCCATCACGATCGCAGCAACAAGAGCCGGGATGTCCATGAAGGGTTAGAGGGCTGCAGTCCAAGCCTCGTAGGGCACTTTGGCGGAATCCAGCTGGGGCAGCACAGCAGCCAGTGTCGATCCACTCACAGCGCCAAACAAGCCACCCGTGGCAACAGCGTCGGGAACGCTGATACCTGGAAGTTTCCCCAGGGTGTAACGGCTGATCAACACAATAACAATGCCAATCCCCACGGCTCCAAGAGCGGGGAGAATGATTTCGGAGAAGTTTGAATTGCGGATGGCGATACCGCCGGTCAACCCGATCTTCATCAGCAAGAAAAAGCTGATGAATTTGTAGATCGAATCGGGAATGGCCAGCTGGCTGCCAAGCGCAGCAACAACGATGCCACCGATCAGAAAGCCAAGGGTTGGCGATTGAAGCTGCTCGATGAAGAGAGGCAGGAAATCTGTTAAGTTAAGTCCTAGCTTTGTGCTTTGAGATTACGACGTTTTGAAATTAGGGACTTGCACCGAACCTGGGGCCAATCCCGTCATGAGGGGGGGGCTGATTGAG
>JBIPLV010000234.1:0-3133 GCA_044369475.1 Cyanobium sp.
AGCGACGGGCGCTTCAAGCGGTTGCCGATCGAGGAATTCCTGGAGCTCTCCGGCCGGGCCGCCACCGTGCTGAAACTCAAGGATGGGGTGGTGCTGCAACGGGTGGTGGTCTGCCGCGACAACCAGGAGCTGGTGGTGGCCAGCAGCAGCGGACGCTTGCTGCGGCTGGCGGTGAACGACGCCAACCTGCCGGTGCTGGGCCGGGTGGCCCAGGGACCGACGCTGCTGCGGCTGCTGCCGGGTGAGGCGGTGGTGGGAGCCGCCTGCGTGGCGGCGGAGGGTGAGGTGTTGCTGGTCAGCCGCGCCGGGCGGCTCAAGCGCCTGCGGGTGGCCAGCCTGCGCTCCTGCCAGCGCGGCGATCTCGGCCAGATCGGGCTGCGGCTGCCGGACCGCGGCGATCGCCTGGTGGACATCCGCGCCGTCGCCACAGCGGTGGTCGGGGTGCGCCTATCCGGCTCGGACAGCCGCAGCTTGCGCCTGTTGCCTCAAAACATCACCAGCGAAGACAGCGAAGGGCCTGGCCTGGATCTGCCCTTGGCGGCGGGCGATGCCGTGCGGGAGCTGGTTCCCCTCAGCCTGCCGTGACCCCCAGGGCCCGCCAGATCGGGCCTGGCCCCGCACCCAGACCGCGGCTGCCTCGGCGGCTGGCGGCGGTGCTGCTGGGGTGTTGGGCCGCCAGCACCACGGCCTGCCACCCTTGGGCCAGCGCTGGGGCCGCGACGGCGGTGAGCGTTGCAGGATCCAGTCCTGCGGCGACGGCAGCGGTGGCCAGCGTGGCCTCGACCGCGGTGGAAACCGTGGCACCCAGTCTGGCGCCAACCACCGCGCCAGCTGCGGCCAGGTCCAGAGGGGCCAACGCCACCATCCCGAGGACACCGCAACGCTCGAGCCCCGCAGCCGCGCCGGCGCTGCCGATGCAGCTGGCGCCGCTGTCGCTGCTGTCGGATCGGGGGCAGGAGCTGCTGTTCAACAGCCGCCAGCGTGCTGACTACGTGCCCCTCAGCCAGGAGTTCCTCACCCAGGCGACCCTCAGCTACTGCGGCGTCGCCAGCGCCGTGATGGTGCTGAACAGCCTGGCGGTGCCCGCGCCGACGGCCAAGGGCTATGGCTCCTACCGCTTCTGGACCCAGGAGAACCTGTTCGAGGCGGGCAGCGGCGGACCGGAGCCCTCCCTGGTGCAGCGACGGGGCATGACCCTGGCGCAGCTGGGCCAGCTGCTGGCGGGTCGGGGCGTCGCCGCCACAACGATCGAAGCCGGCGAGCTCCAACTGGAGGACCTGCGCCAGCTGCTGCGCCGCAGCCTGGCCGATCCGGAAGACCGGCTGCTGGTGAACTACCACCGCGGCGGCGTCGGCCAGGCGGGCGGCGGCCACATCTCGCCCCTGGCGGCGTTCGATGACGCCAGCGACCGGGTGTTAATCCTCGATGTGGCGCGCTACCGCTACCCGTCGGTCTGGGTGCCGCTGCGGCAGCTGTGGCTGGCGATGCGCATGGTGGACCCCGACTCGGGCCGCAGCCGCGGGTTGGTCTGGATTCGGCCCCTCAAGGGCGACCCGGTTCCCGGGGCGAGGCCAGCAGCGGTGCCACCGCCTCCAGGAACCGATCGGCCACCTGCTCCCAACTGAAGCGCCGCACATGCTGGCGACCGCCGGCCCGCAGTCGGGCCACCAGGGCGGGATCCCCAAGCAGCCGCAGCAGCGCCTCGGCCAGGGCCGGAACATCCCGCGGTGGCACCAGCAGGCCGGTTTGGCCATCGAGCACCACCTCCGGGATCGCCGCCGCCGTGGTGCTCACGACCGGCAACCCACTCGCCATCGCCTCCAGAAACACGATGCCAAATCCCTCCTGCTCCGAAGGCAGGCAGAACACCGACCCACGGGCGTACCACTGCCGCACGGCGGCGTCATCGGGCAGGGCGCCCAACAGCTGCACGGACTCCCCGAGCTGGAGTTCCTCCAGCCGCTGGCGCAGGGCGCCGTGCTCCGGACCATCGCCGATGATCACCAATCGGGCCTCGGCCAGACGGGCCTGCACGAGGGTGAAGGCCTCCAGCAGATCGATCACCCGCTTGCGGGGGTACTGACGCGCCACACACAGCACCGTGAAGGGCTGCCGCTGGGCATCGGCGGCAACTGGGTCAGCGGCAACGGCGGCGCTGGAGGGGGCCCAAAGCTCCAGATCGATCCCCTCGGGCACCAGCGCCAGCCGCTCGCTGGGCACGCCGTAGCGTTCGGCGATGCGTTGGCAGCAGTAGGCGCTGGTGGAGAGCACCAACCCAGCGCGCCGGGCATTGAGCCCCTCCAACAGGGCTAGCGAGCCAAGCATCAACCGCGGCCAACCCTGCTCACAGCGAGCTTCCTCCGCCAGCACCCCCTTGATGCTGCACACATAGGGCACGGGGGCTCCGGCGGCAAGCCGCACGCCATCGATGTCGAAACCGACGATCAGGTCGTACGCATCTCCGGCGGCCGCGGCGGCCCGCATCCGGCCCGGCAGGGTGAGATTGAACCAGAGGCGGCGGGCCAGCAAGCCGGGAGGCCAGGCGCCCCGCGGCACGATCCGTTCCACCCGATGGCCCCGCGCCTCCAGCGCTCGGGCAAGACCGCCGATCGCCACCGCCGTGCCACTGCCCTCAGCGGCGTCCTGAAGCCAGGAGTCGAGAAAGGCGATGCGCATGGGGGCGGGCGGGGATCCAGAGCAGCCCTAGGGGCAGCTGGCGCTGGCCAATCCAGCCGGTTCCAGCATCAGCTTGCTGCGGCGCACCTCTTCATCCATGCCGATCGGATAGTTGCCATCGAAACAGGCGGTGCAAAAGTGCCCCGCATTGGTGCGGGCCGCCTCGACCATGCCGCTTTTGCTGAGATAAGCCAAAGAATCGACGCCAAGGTGCGCCTCGATCTCCGGCAGGGTCAAGCGGGCAGCAATCAGATGATCCTGGGTATCGGTGTCGATGCCGTAGAAGCAGGGGTGGGTGACCGGCGGCGAGCTGATGCGCCTGTGCACTTCGGTGGCGCCGGCATCGCGCAAGGCCTGCACCAGCTTGCGGCTGGTGGTGCCGCGCACGATCGAGTCATCGATCACCACCACCCGCTTGCCGGCCAGCACATCGGGCAGTGGGTTGAGTTTGACGCGG
>JBIPLV010000001.1:0-102537 GCA_044369475.1 Cyanobium sp.
CGCTCCAGGCTTGCGGCATCGCTTGCGGCATCGCTTGCGGCATCAACGGTGGGGGACACAACCATGGAAAAGCCGCAGAGGAAACGAAGGGGTGGCCCGTGATGATGGCGCGCCCTAGCTGGAGGCCGAGGTGTAGGAGCGCTGGGCAAAGCGCCACAGCAGCCGGCTGCCCGCCAGGCACAGCACCGCCACCAGCAGTGAACCAACGGCCCACAGCCCCGAGCCCCGGCCCAGCAGCGCTTCGGCCGGCACGGTGGTGAGGAAGGCCACGGGCAGCACGAAGGTGAACAGCAGGCGCAGCGCCGGCGGATAGGCGCTCACCGGATAGCGGCCCGCCACCAGGGTGTAGCGCAACACCTCAGTGGCATTCCACACCTTCACAAACCAGATGCTCAGGGCCGCCAGCACAAACCAGAGGCTGTAGAGGATCACCAGGGCTGCAAGCAGCAGCGCCAAGGGCAGCAGCACGGCCCCGGGCGAGCGCAGGCCAGCTGCAGCCTCGGGGCCGCCCTGGGCCAGGGCCCAGCCGATCAACCCCAGCCCCGCTGCGATCGCCGGCAAGCCCCAGGGCGACACCGTGCGCGCCGAGAGCCAGAACTGGCTGTCGATCGGCTTGAGCAGCACGTAATCCAGGGTGCCTGTCTGCACGTGGCTGACGATGCGGCTGAGGTTGGGCTGGAGCACACAGGTGGTGAAGCCATCCAGCAGGGTGTAGAGCCCGAGCACCACCAGCGCCCCGCTCCAGCTCCACCCCCCCAGGCTCGGGCCGCCGGCAAACAACAGCTGGAGCACGAACAGGCTGCCGGCCAGGTTGCCCAGCACCGACACGAATTCAATAGCCGCGTTGAGCGGGTACTCCAGCTCCGCCGCCAGCGATGTGCCCCAAAAGCAGCGCAGGCTGCGCCAGTAGCGCCGCAACCCAGAGATCCCACGAGCAGCCATCCCCATCGCTCAGGCCCCCATCGCCGAGTAGCGGCGCAGACCAGCCCGCCACAGCACACGACTGATCGGCCACAACAGCAGACACCAGGCCGAGATGGCGCCGAATCCCAACGCCGCATTCACCGGCTCACCGGCCAGCAACCGGGCCGGGAAATCCACCATCCAGGGAAAGGGCGTGGCCAGAGCCAGGCGCCGCACCGCCGGCGGAAAGGTGTCAAGCGGGGCCACCAAACCGGAGAGAAACAGGTAAGGAATCAGCAGCAGGCGATCCAGCGCGGCCGCCCGCTCACTCCAAAAGCACAGGGTGGTGACGATCACCTGCAGCACAAACCGCAGCAAAAAGGCCGCCAGGATCGCCAGAAGGCCCAGCACCAGCGCGCCCGGCGACGGCCACCACAGCACCCCCGGCGCCGCCAGTCCCACCACCAGCAGCATCAGCGCCACAAACGGCACGCGCGTGGCCTGCTCGCTGAGGTGGGCCGCCAGGTAGCGCCAGAGCGGCGCCAGGGGCTGGAGCAGGAGGGGCGAGAGCCGGCCCTGCAGGGCATCCTCCTCAAACACGTGGATCAACCACACCACCGTGAATTGGCGCACCACAAACGCCGCCAGAAAGTAATGACTGAGCTGCTGGGGCGACAGGCCAGCGGCGGTCCCGGCGCCCGAGCCGCTCCACACCCCCAGCATGATCAGCGGCAACACGCCCGAGAGAGCCCAGAGCGCGATTTCGGCCCGGTATTCGAGCATCAGCGCGTACTGGCTGCCCAGCAACGCCCGCGCCACGCGCCAAGCCCAGCTCAAGGCCCTCCTCCCGCCGCCACCACCCCCGCAACCGAGGCATCCCCACGCTGGCGAAACAACCCACCGATCAGCTCCTCGATCGGTGGGTCGCTCACCTCCAGATCCACCACTGCAAAGCGCTCCAGCAATACCGCCACCCGCTCGGTGAGCTGGGCCCGCGGCACCAGCAGCCGCACCTGGTGGCCCTGGTGCGCCTCGATCACACCGAAACCGGCGAAGGCCTCGATTGGATGCAGGTCGGCCAGCTCCAGCCGCACCTGGCGGCAGGGGGCCAATCGCTGGGTGAGATCGGTGAGCGAGCCATCGTGGAACAGCTGGCCCTGGTGGATCAGCAGCACCCGCGGGCAGAGGGCGGTGATGTCGCCCATGTAGTGGCTGGTGAGCAGCACCGTGGCGCCGGTGCGGCGGTTGTAGTCGGCCAGGAAGTCGCGAACCCTGGCCTGAGCATTCACATCCAGCCCCAAGGTGGGCTCATCAAGAAACAGCACCGAAGGCCGATGCAGCAGCGCCGCAAGCAGCTCAGCCTTCATGCGCTGGCCGAGCGAGAGCTTGCGCAAGGGGCGCTGCAGCTCTGGACCCAGCTCCAGCATCTCGGCCAGCTCGCCGATCCGCCGCCGCGCCTCGGGCTCCTCAATGCCGTACACCGCCGCATTCACCCGGAGCGAATCCAGGGCCGGCAGATCCCAGATCAGCTGCTGACGGTTGCCCATCACCAAGGTGATCTGGCGCAGGAAGGCTGCCTGCCGCCGCCAGGGCTCGTAGCCCGCCACCTGCAACGCACCACCGCTGGGGTGGATCAGGCCGGTGAGCATCTTGAGGGTGGTGGTCTTGCCGGCGCCATTGGGCCCTAGGAAACCCACGATCTCGCCGGGCTCGATCGCAAAACTGATCCGATCCACCGCCACCACATCCCTGTGGCGGCGCTGCACCAGATGCCGCAGGGTGCCGGCCAGCCCGGGCTGCTTCTCGCTGATCCGGTAGGTCTTGCTCAGCCCCCGGGCCTGAAGGATGGGCCCCGCCACAGTGCACTGCTGGTTGATGAACCGTAGTCAGCCAACTGCCCCCCGGAGGCGAGCAACATGGGCCAGGCGTGAATGAGCAGCAGCAATGGGCCTGGTGGCGGTAACGGGAGCATCCGGCAAGACCGGCTGGCGGGTGGCGGATGAAGCCCTGCGTCAGGGCTTGGCAGTGCGGGCCATCGTGCGGCCAGGCTCGGTGCTGCCGCCAGCTCTGGCCGAGGCAGAGCAGCAGGGGCGACTCGAGCTGCGGCGGCTGGATCTCAGTGCCACCGAGGCGCTGCATGCCGCCCTAACGGGTTGCGACGCCCTGGTGATCGCCACGGGCGCCCGCCCCTCGGTGAATCTGGCCGGCCCGCTGCAGGTGGATGCCTTCGGGGTGCGCGACCAGATCCAGGCCTGCCAGGCGGTGGGGCTGAAGCGGGTGGTGCTGGTGAGCTCCCTCTGCGCCGGCCGCTGGCAGCATCCGCTGAATCTCTTCGGCCTGATCCTGGTGTGGAAGCGCTTAGGCGAGCGCTGGCTCGAGCAGAGCGGCCTCGACTGGACCGTGGTACGCCCTGGTGGCCTGAGCGAAGACGACAGCCGCAGCGAGCGCGAAGGGGTGGTGTTCAGCGGACCCAACCAGCAGGAGAGCGACAGCATTCCCCGCCGACTGGTAGCCCGCGTGTGCCTGGAGGCCCTGGACAGCCCAGCCGCGATTGGTCAGATCATCGAGATCACCAGCAGCCCTAGCCAGGTTGCCAAGCCCCTCAGCCAGTGGCTGACGGCCCAGGCTCCCGGCTGAAGCGTGGGGCCTCCAGGGGCACGGCGCGCCCATAGGCCAGCCAGCGGAAATCGCCCAGGGCACGCGGATCCACCAGCCGCAGCAGGGCCTCCCGCCGAGCCAGCAGGGTGGCGAGCTCGTTGGCGCTGCCCTGCTGCAGGCCATGCAGGCGTTCCGCCAAACCCAGAGCCAGCAGGGCCTCCCCCTGGCGCGCCTGGCCGAGCAGCTCCCAGCCGCCGGAGGCAGCCGCCGCGTTCAAGCTCTCGATGCAGAGATGGGCCGTGAGATCCCAGCTACCCGGCTCCAGCAGTGGATCGCCCGTGGCCTGCTGGCCGCGGTAGGCCATCAGCGTGCCGCCAGAGCGCTGGGGGGCGTAATAGCGACAGGCCTCCAGGGCGTAGTCGATCACCAGCAGCTGGCCAGCGGCCAGGGCCATTGCCGCAGCGTCCAGCCAGGGGGCCAGGCACGGGTGGAGTTCGGTGCACCACCCGGCAGGGCGCTGGGGGGAGGGGGGCAGGAGCCCCAGGGCTTCGAGTTGGGCAGCCGCGTCCGGCCCCTGGGGCTCACCAGGCTCCAGCTGCAGCGAGAGCCCGGCAGCTGGAGCCTCGTGGAGAACCACCCGCTGTTGGCACCAGAGCGCCCCGTCCCAGGTGATCCGCTCCACCGCCAGGGCATCGAGCACCTCGTGGGCCAGCATCACGCCGCGCACGGGAGCAGCCGCCAGCTCCGCGAAGCTGACCCAACGGCAGGGCAAGGGGCAGGCATCCAGGAGCTGGCGCTGCCGGGCGGCCATGCCGGCATTGGGCTCCACCAGCACCAGCTCGAGACGCTGCGCCAGCTGGGGCCAACCGGTGGCCAGGGCTTCAGCCAACTGCTGGCCCAGACTGCCCTCCCCCGGTCCCGTTTCCACCAGGGCCAGGGGGCCAGGGCCGGCCGCCGCCAGGCCCGTGAGCCAGTCGGCGAGCTGGGGAGCCAGCAGGGCCGCAAAGTCGGGGCCCAGGGAGGGGGCCGTGGCGAAGTCGCCTGAAGGACCGATGCGCAGCCGGCCTGACCCGTAGGCGCCGTGCAACGGATCGTGCAACACCCACTCCATGTAGGTGCGGAAGGGCACCGCTCCGCCGGCGGCCTCCAGGCGCTGCAGCAGCCAGGTGGGCACAGTCACGCTCGGGGGCCTGCTCAGGGAGAATGCATCTTCCCTGAGGCCGGTGGATGGGTCGCGTTCTAACTGCCGTGACGAAGACCCTGACAACTGCCCTTACAACGACCCTGGCGTCGCTGTTGCTGGTGTTGACCTGCTGGCTGGGCGTGGGGATCGCGCCGGCACTGGCCTACGACAACCCCGACCTGTTGCCCGACCACCCCACCCCGGTGATCGACCTAGCCAAGGCCCTCACCGATGTCCAGCGCACCAACCTGGAGGACAACCTCAACCGCTTTGAGGCCGACACCGGCTGGAAGCTGCGGGTGCTCACTCAGTACGACCGCACCCCCGGCCAGGCGGTGAAGAGCTTCTGGGACCTCGACGAGCGCAGCCTTCTGTTGGTGGCCGATGAGCGCGGCGGGAACCTGCTCAACTTCAACGTGGGCGATGCCCTGTTTGCGCTCATGCCTCGCACCTACTGGGTGGAGCTGCAAACCCGCTACGGCAACCAGTACTACGTGCGCGACCACGGCCAGGATGCGGCGATCGTGGACGCGCTGACTGCGGTGGAAACCTGCCTGGAGCAGGGCGGCTGCCAAGTCGTGCCCGGTCTACCGCAGGAGCAGTGGCTGCTGACCTTGTCGACCTCGCTGCTTGGGGGCCTGGTGGTGGGCTTCGCGGCCTATCCCCGCAAGGACGGGCGCAAGGTGGAGTGGGCCTGGGTGCTGCTGCTCTCGCCTCTGTGGCTGATCCTGTTTGGCGCCCTAGGGCTGGGCCCGATCGTGACGCGCACCAACGATCTGCTGCCCGTGGCCCGCAACACCCTGGCCTTCCTGGGGGCAGCTCTAGCTGCATACCTGATTGCCGGAGCCACTGTGGGCAAAGCCCGCCTGCGTGACTCAGAGTGAGCTGGTGCGGCTTTTGGGCCCGAGGCGCTCGAGGGCCTCGAGCTGACAGCGCAGCGAGGTGGCCGGGGTGCAAGCCGGTTTCGGCGGCTCTGCAGCAACCGTGAGCTGGCCGCGCAAGCGAGCCAAGTTGTCGTCGTAGAAGCGCTTGAGATCGTGGAAGCGCTTGACGGGTTGGCCGTAGAAGCTGTGACCCGCCAGCGTCGGGAAGCTGGCCCACTCCGGCGCCAGCTTGGCGGCCAGTAGGGGCGTGAACAGACCCAGATCCGCCAGAGCCAGGGCACCGCGCCGCTGGATCAAGAAGATGGCGCCCTGGTCCTGAACCTGGGGTCCGAACTCAGCAAAGCCAAGGGAGCGGGAGACCATGCTCCAGGTGAAGGGCATGAACTGATAAGCGCCCGCAGCAGCACTGGCGTAACGGGCGGTGCGTACCACCCGGTCGGGGTGGCGCTCGAGCGACGGCATCAAGCCGCCGCCAAACATGATGCGGTAGCCAACATCGTGGCCATTGGCCCAAGTGCCCTCGGCGTAGCGAATGGTGTTGAGCAACGCCCGGCGCTCCGGCGTGATCGCGAAGATGCGCGGGGGCGGCGGTGGCAGGGGGAGGGCCATCGCCGTGTGGGGATGGGCCTGGAGCAGTGCGGCAGCGGCCGGATCGTCAGCAGCCTGAGCCCCAGGAGCCACGAGGGCTAGCAGGGCCAGCCCGGCCAAACCCAGCTGGACAGAGAGAACTGGACGGGAGCTGGAGCGAGGCAGGGTCATACCGGAGCGAATCTGACGGCAAAACCGCCACCAGGCGGCGAGAACTCGAAAAAAGACTCGGAGAAACGAAATGACTATTTGTAGGCGCCAATTTGCCTACCAATTCGCGCCATATCGAGAACATTAGTGCCAATCACACAAGTGTCCATTGGTGTCAACAATCACCGTGAACGGTTCAGATCACTGACTACGCCAAACCTTTGTCGTCGAAATCACAGCTGATCTTTGACACCAACGACACGCTGGGCCGCGCCGAATCTCTGGGCCGCTCAGAATCTCAGATCCACAAACCTCTCGATGGCCTGGGCCGCCTGGACGTTGCCATCGGCAGCCAAGGGGGCTTCCTGGGGCGGCAACAACGGCTGATCCAGTTGCCAGTTGCCGCTGCGGGCCTGCTCCTGGCTGAGCAAACGGTGCCAGCCATGGCGAACCAGGGCCGCCTCGAGCACCGGGGCCTCGGCAAAGCCGTCTCGGTGCACGAGGTGCACCCCCACACCAGCACTCAGGGCTTCGCAAAAGGTGCTGTATCCCGGCTTGGTGAGCAGCCGCCCACACAGCCCCATCGCCTCCAGGGGCCGCACTCCTGGGGGCAACAGCCGGGCATTGGGGGCCGCAGCCAGCGGTGGATCGGAGGTGATGAACACATGGTCGGGCCAGCGAGCTAGCAGCTCCGGAGCCAGGTTCAGGCCCAGCCCACCGAAGCTGATCAACACGCAACGCTCTCGTTCGCACGGCAGGCCCAGCTCCTGGGCCAGGGCCGCAGGATCGCGCCGAGGCTGGCCGGCCGTTAGCCCGACCTCCACCTCAGGAATCCCCCAGTCCATCGGCATGGCCAGGGGACAGCGCAGCAGCAGATCGCCCTGGCGGTAAGCATCCAGGCTGCGGCGAGCCCAGGTTTGAAACGCCGGCCCCATCGGGCCGTAGATGGCCTCCCAGCCAAAGCTGGCCAACCAGATCAGCGGGGCACCCAGCCGCCTGGCCAGCTCGGCGGCGGCTGGCGGCACATCGCCCAGCACCAGCAGCGGCTGCCCCTGGTCCATCAGCCAGGCCTGCTCAGCAGCCCACTGCTGGGGCAACTGGGCGTCCAGAGCGGCCAGGACGGCCAGGGTGGCCTCCGGATCCGCGCCCAGGGCATCGGCCTGCACCACGCCCACATCCCAGCGGCAGGGGCGAAGCTCAAACGGCACCGGTCCGAGGGCCGTGCGCAGAAAGGCTTCGGGCAGCGCCGTGGACAGCACCAGACGCCAGCTGGGTTGCCGCTCATGCAGGGCCGTGAGCACAGCGGCGGTGCGGGAGCCATGGCCAAAGCCATGGGCGCTGATGCAGGCGACGATCAGCATGGGATCAGCCCAAGATCAACACGGTGCCAGCTGGGCGGCTTGGCTGGGGGCCTGCCAGAGCCGCTCCTCGTAAAGCAGCTCACCGCCCAGGCCATACCAGCGGTGACTAGCGCTGTGCAGCTCCTGCCCCACCAGTTCCACCCAGCTGAAATGGCGCAGGGCCTGACCGGCACCATCGGTGCCGTGACGCGGCACGCAGGCGGTGTTGAGGTAGGCGGTGCCGGCGCGATCGCGGCAGAAGCTCTGGCGCGCCCCCTGCCCCCGCCGCAGAGCGTGGTGCATGTGGCCGAACACCACCAGGGGCACGGACCGGCGGCGGCGAATCTGCTGGATCGCCAGGGAGAGGTCGAGGTCTCCCCAGTCGCAGGCGGGAGGCTTCCAGTCGCGACCGCAGGGGGAGGCGGCATCGCTGCCGAGCCCAGAGGGACCACTGTGGCCCAAGAGCACCAGGGGCCAATCGGCGGGGGCGGCGGTGGCGGCGGCCGTGATCCGATCCGCCGACTCCTGCAGGCTCACCGGCCCGCAGGCCGCCTGCACCGCCCGGGAGAGGTTGTAACCACCACCGGCCGTGCCAGGCCGTCCCCCCACCACGGCCAGGCCCGGCGGGCTGAGGGCCCGCAGCCGCCAGCCGCAGTGCACGTCGCCCAGCAGGTCCATCTGGCGCTGCAAGGTGCGGCCGGAGGCGTCCTTGCCGGCGTCGTGGTTGCCAAGGATGCAGGCCACTGGCAGCGGCAGCTGACGAAGCAGCGCCGGGATCCGCTGCTGGCCATCGCTGAGGTCGCCCACCACAAGCAGGGCATCCGGAGCGAGCATCGCCAGCAGGGCGTGATCGGTATGGTCCCAGGCCCCGTGCAGATCACCGGCAATGGCGATGCGGAGCGTTTTCCCCCCGCCGGGTGCCGCCATCTCCGCTGCCTAGGCTGAAGCCATCCTGCACCAGTTGGGGGCCCGGGTTGGTTTTCGCCGCCATCCAGCACACACCTGTCGCCGACCTGCCTGGGGCGATCGCCGAGCTCAAACGCCAGCGCAACGCTGTAATCCTGGCGCACTACTACCAGGACGACGCCATCCAGGACATCGCCGACTTCATCGGTGATTCCCTGGAACTCTCCCGCAAGGCAGCCGCCACCGAGGCCGATGTGATCGTGTTCTGTGGCGTGCACTTCATGGCCGAAACGGCCAAGATTCTCAATCCTTCCAAAACGGTGCTGCTGCCGGATCTGGAAGCCGGCTGTTCCCTGGCCGACACCTGCCCGGCCGACGCATTCGCCCGCTTCCGTTCTGAACATCCCGACCACATCGCCGTGAGCTACATCAACTGCTCGGCGGCGGTGAAAGCCCACAGCGACCTGATCTGCACCAGCAGCAATGCAGTGGATCTGGTGAAGCAACTGCCCGCCGATCGGCCAATCCTGTTCGCCCCCGACGAGAACCTGGGCCGCTGGGTGCAGGCCCAGAGCGGCCGAGAGCTCACCCTCTGGCCCGGCAGCTGCCAGGTGCACGTGGCCTTCAGCGAGCAGGCTCTTCTGCAGCTCAAGCTCGAGCACCCGGAAGCCGAGGTGCTGGCCCACCCCGAATGCCAGCAGCACCTGCTGGACCTGGCCGATTTCATCGGCTCGACCAGCGCCCTACTGCGCCGCGCCGAGGCCAGCCCCGCCACCAGCTTCATCGTGCTCACCGAGCCCGGCATCCTGCACCAGATGCGGCTGAAGCTGCCCCACAAGCAATTTTTTGAGGTGCCCGGCGCCGACGGCTGCAGCTGCAATGCCTGCCCCTACATGCGCCTCAACACCCTGGAGAAGGTGTGGCAGTGCCTGCACGACATGGCGCCGGAAATCGTGCTGGACGAGGAGCTACGGCTCAAGGCCCTGGCGCCGATTGAAAAGATGCTGGCCATGAGCCGCTGAATCAGTCGCAGCTAGTAGCTGTAGTTGGCCACAAACAGGCTGGTGTCGTCGGAGGGCTCGCTGCCGGGCTCGTAAGCGCCCCGGCTGGCGGCACCGTTGGCGCGGGCTCGGGCCAGCAGGGCGGCCTGACCGGCCTGCTGGTCGCTGCCGCCCCAGTGCTGCAGACAGGAGTGCTGCAGGGCACGGCCGTAGGAGAAGCCCAGGTGCCACGGGGCGTACCCCTGGGCAGCCACCTGATTGATGGCGTTGAGGCAAAGGCTGGCGTCTTCTTCACTCAGGCCGCCACTCAGAAACAGGATCGCAGGCACCGCCGCCGGCACGGTGCGACTGAGGGTACGCACGGTGAATTCACTCACCTCCTCTGCGCTGGCCTGCTCGGGGCATGAGGCACCGGGGCACGTCATCGAGGGTTTGAGCAAGCTGCCCTCGAGGAACACGCCGTTCATCGCCAGTGCCTCGTAGGTGGTGCGCAGCACCCACTCCTGCACCGAGGCGGTGGTGGTGATGTCGTGGTCGCCATCCATCAGGATCTCGGGCTCCACGATCGGCACCAGGCCCTGCTCCTGCACGGTGCGGGCATAGCGGGCCAGTGCCCAGGCGTTCTCACGCACCGCCAGCTCCGAAGGAGCGCCGCTGGCGCTGATCTGCAGCACGGCGCGCCACTTGGCGAAGCGCGCCCCGCGGGCGTAGTAGCGGGCAGCCCGCTCGGCGAGGCCCTTGAGGCCGGTGCACCAGCTCTCGCCGACCACACCACCAGGCAGGGGTTCCACCCCCTGATCCACCTTGATGCCGGGCACGATGCCCTGCTGCTGGAACAGCTCCACGATCGGCGCACCACCAGCCGCGGCGGTGCTGTCTTGAAACAGGGTTTCCTCGTAGAGAATCACGCCGGAGATGTGATTGCTCAAGCCCTCGGTGGTGGCCAGCAGGCTGCGGTAAGCGCGGCGATGCTCCTCGCTGTTCTCCAGGCCGATGGCCTCGAAGCGTTTGCCGATGGTGCCGGTGGATTCATCTGCCGCCAGCAGACCCGTGCCCGGCTTCGCCAGGGCCGCAGCGGTGGCCGCGAGCTCATCGCGGAAGTCGTTGAGGGCCATGGCGGCAACCGGCGGGGCATCCCTGGCTAATCGCGGCGCCGCAAGCCGTCAACCGTGGTTTGGAGCGGGGAGTTGGGCAACGCTGCCTAAGGTGCCCGCACCAGGCCATCCGCCATCCATGCGCACCGCCACCTTCGCCAATGGCGACCGCATGCCCCTGCTGGGGCTGGGCACCTGGAAATCAGCTCCAGGTGAGGTGGGGACAGCGGTGCGGAAGGCCATCCGGCTGGGCTACCGCCACATCGACTGTGCAAGCGTCTATGGCAACGAAGCGGAGGTGGGCGAGGCGATCCGCAGCGCCATCGATGCCGGCGACGTGAGGCGCGAGGAGCTGTGGATCACCTCCAAGCTGTGGTGCAACGCCCATGGACGAGAGAACGTTGAACCGGCGCTGCGTCGCACCCTCGACGATCTGGGCCTGGCCTGGCTGGATCTCTACCTGATCCACTGGCCGGTGCCGATCAAGCCCGGCGTTGCCTTTCCCAGCAGCGGCAACGACTTGCTGCCACCGGCGCAGGTGCCGCTGGCCGACACCTGGAAGGGCATGGAAGCCGCCGTGGAGGCCGGCCTCACGCGCCATATCGGTGTGAGCAACTGCTCCAGCCACAAACTGCATGGTCTGCTGGCTCACTGCCGGATCCGGCCCGAGGTGAATCAGGTGGAACGGCACCCCCTGCTGCAACAGCCGGCCCTGGTGGCCGACTGCGCAGCCGAGGGGGTTCACATCACCGCCTACTCGCCGCTCGGCTCCCAGGACCGGCCCGCCGCCCTCAAGGGCCCCGATGAACCGGTACTGCTGGAGAACCCGGTCATCGGCGCGATCGCCGCGAAGCATGGCTGCAGCCCCGCCCAGGTGCTGATCGCCTGGCATCTGCAGAGCGGCATCTCCACCATTCCCAAGTCGGTGAACCCAGCCCGGCTGCAGAACAACCTGGCGGCTGCTGAGATCACACTCACGCCGGCCGATCTCGCTCAGATCGCTGGATTGGATCAACACCTCCGCCTGGTGGATGGCTCGTTCTGGCTGCTGGAAGGCTGCCCCTGGACACTGCAGACCCTCTGGGACGAAGCTTGATCAGCGCTCACCAGAGGCCATGCGCAGTCGATGATGCAGAGATTGCCGGCACAGGCTCCTGGCACCGCATCGAGATTGATGCGTTGATCGAAGCTCGCAAAACAGCCGCCATGGTGCACGGTCAGGGCCAGGAGATAGGCATCGGTGATCTGGCGTGGCCCCAGCAGGCGCTCAGCCACCAGGGCGGCGGGCTGAGCGTTGGGATAAGCCTGCTGGGCCATGCCAGCAAGGCGATCGATCGTGTCGTTGGTGACCACCGGGCCGCGAGGAGGGAACGGCCGGAAACTCGCCATCCCAGGCCCATCAGCCGCGACACCATCTGACCGGCCGAAGTGCCTTAGCCGCGAGCGAGCTCCCTGGCTGGCACCAGCACGTCGTCCTCGATATCCAGCGTGATGCGCATCAACGCCAACGAGGAACGTGAGGTAAGCCTGGTGAGGTGCACCATGGAGCGATGCCCCTTCCCGCCGGCAGCCTGCTGGAGCTCACCCCTCAGGGGCTCTACTGCCGGGCGGCGGCGGCCTGGATCGACCCCTGGCAGCCGGTGCCCCGGGCCCTGATCACCCATGCCCACGCCGACCACGCCCGACCGGGATGCGGCGAATACTGGGCGGTGGGGGCCAGCGAAGCAATCCTGCGGCAGCGACTGGGCGCCGGCATCAACCTGATCCCGGTTGACTACAGCACCCTGCACCGCATCGGTGAGGCTCGGGTGTCGTTTCACAGTGCGGGGCATGTGCTGGGCAGCGCCCAGATCCGGCTGGAGGCGGGCGACGAGAGCTGGCTGGTGAGCGGCGACTACAAACGCTGCGCCGACCCCAGCTGCGCTCCGTTCGAGACAGTGCAAGCCGATGTGTTCATCAGCGAGGCCACCTTCGGCCTACCGATTTACCGCTGGCAGCGCGGTGCCGAGGTGGCCGGCGAGATCCTGCGCTGGTGGCAGGCGGCACCGGAGCGCCCCTCGATCCTGTTTGCCTATGCCTTCGGCAAGGCCCAGCGGCTGCTGGCGGAGCTGGCCGCCATCGGCGTGGGTGAGCCCGGCCAACCGGGAACAGAAGGGAACGAGATCCTTTTGCATGGCGCCGTGGAGACGCTGATGCCGGCCTACCGGGAGGCGGGGGTGCAGCTGCCGCCCACCCTGCCGGCGAACTCCCTCGGCAAAGGGGAATCGCTGGGCGGCCGGCTGGTGATCGCGCCGCCGTCGGCCCATCGCTCGGTCTGGATGAAACGCTTCAAGCTGCCGCAAACGGCGTTTGTGAGCGGCTGGATGGCGGTGCGTGGAGCGCGGCGGCGGCGGGGCTATGAGCGAGGCTTCGTGTTGAGCGACCATGCCGACTGGCCCGGTCTGATCCAGAGCGTGCAGCAGAGCGGCGCCCGCCAGGTGTATGTGACCCACGGCAACAGCGACGGCCTGGCCCGCTACCTGCGGGAGGTGGAGGGGATCAGTGCCGAGCCGTTGGCGGGAGGCCACGGGCCCAGTGACGAAAGCCCAGACCCCGCCGCCTGACCATGCGCAGCTTCGCCGCGCTCTACAGCGAGCTCGATGGCCGCAGCGGCACCGGAGCCCGGGTGGAGGCCCTGGCCGCCTACTTCGCCAGCGCCGATCCCGCCGATGCCGCCTGGGCCGTGCATGTGCTGCTGGGTAAGCAGGGCAAGCGCCTGATCACCGGCCGGCGGCTGCGCCAGATCTGCCTGGAGGGCTCCTCGCTGCCGGAATGGCTGTTTGACGACTGCTACGCCCACGTGGGCGATTCAGCCGAAACCATCGCCCTGCTTTGGCGGCAGGTGGCCCCCGAAAGCCGATGCGCTCCCGAAGCACCAGCAGAGCGGGATTCCGCCACCGCCCCGCTGCACCGCTGGATGGAGCAGCTGCTGCCCAGCGCCGCCGCCCTCGATGGCGAGACCCAAGCCGGCGCGGTGCGGCGGCTGTGGCGGGACCTGAACCCGGCCGAACTGCTGGTGGCCAACAAGCTGCTCACCGGCGGGCTGCGGGTGGGTGTGGGGCAGGGGCTGGTGCTGCGGGCGCTGGCCCAGCTCAGCGGGCTGGAGGAAGCACTGCTGCAGCACCGGCTGATGGGCGGCTTCCGCCCCAGTGCCGGCGCCTATCAGGCGCTGTTGGCCCCGGCCGGGGAGGCCGAGGCGGTGCCGAGCCGCCCCTATCCGTTCTTTCTGGCCTCGCCGCTGGAGGTGGGGGTCGATGGCGATCGCAGCGGCAGCCCCCTGCCCGGCCTGGCCACGGCGTGGTTGGCGGAGTGGAAATTTGACGGCATCCGCGGGCAGCTGATCCGCCGCGCCGGCCAGGGGTTCCTGTGGAGCCGTGGCGAGGAACTGATCAATGGCGCCTTCCCCGAGCTGGTGGCCGCCAGTGCGGCCCTGCCGGAGGGCACCGTGCTCGACGGCGAAATCCTGGTGTGGCCTGCCGCGGCCGATCTGCCGGCGCCCTTCGCCCAGCTGCAGCGGCGCCTGGGCCGCAAGGCACCGGGCCGGCGGCTACTCGCGGAGTGCCCAGCCAGCTTCGTGGCCTACGACCTGCTCGAGCGAGGGGGCGTGGACTGGCGCCCCACACCCCTGAGCCAACGCCGGGCCGCCCTGGAGGAGCTTCACCAGCAGCTCCAGCAGACGACACCCACCCCGGAAGCCGGGCTCCTTCGCCTCTCCCCCCGCCTACCCCTCTCGGCCTGGGAAGAGCTCGAGCCGCTGCGCCAGCAGGCCAAGGTCGCCGCCGCCGAGGGCCTGATGCTCAAGGCGCTGGGGTCGCCCTACCTGGCCGGCCGCAAACGCGGCCACTGGTGGAAACACAAGCGCGATCCCTACACGCTCGATGCGGTGCTGCTCTACGCCCAAGCCGGCAGCGGCCGGCGCGCCAACCTGTTCACCGATTACACCTTCGGGCTGTGGGATGGCGACCCCGGCAAGGAGTCGGCCCAGCTGGTGAGCTTCGCCAAGGCCTACTCCGGCCTCGACGACGGCGAGATCACGGCGCTGGACCGCTGGATCCGCAGCCACACCACCGAGCGCTTCGGACCGGTGCGGGCGGTAGAGCCGCTGCAGGTGTTCGAGCTGGCCTTCGAGGGGCTGCAGCGCTCCAGCCGCCACAAGAGCGGCATCGCCGTGCGCTTCCCCCGCATCGCCCGCTGGCGCCGCGACAAACCTGCCAGGGAGGCCGACACGCTGGCCCACGCCCTGGCGTTCCTGGAGAGCTGAGCCAGTCCACCCGGCGCCAGATTGGCGCTGGGGCCCGCGACGCCCATCAAACCCTGCCCATCATGGGCACAACACCTCGGCTGCGCCCATGCCCTTCGCCACGCCACCGGGCCAGGGCCTGCAGCGGCGCGATCGCAGGCCCGAGGTGATGGATCAGCCAGGGCTGGATCCGGTCGAGCACGCCCGAGCCCTGGCCGGGCTGCGGCGCATCAATCGCCTCAGCGCCCTAGCAGGGAGCCTGCTGGCACCGATCGCGTCCCTGGCTGAGAGCCGGGATGGCGTACCCCTGCAGGTGCTCGAGCTGGCCTGCGGTGGTGGCGACACCGCCATCGATCTGGCCCTGATGGCCCAGCGCCGAGGCCTGGTCCTGGAGCTGCGCGCCTGCGACCGCAACCCGGAGGGGGTGCGGATCGCCCAGGTCAATGCCGAGCGGCGCGGCGCAGCGGTGCAGTTCTTCACGGCCGATGCCCTGGCGGAGCCGCCAGAACCGGGTGAGGCCGACGTGGTGTTCTGCTCCCTGTTTCTGCACCACCTCCCCGACGCCGATGCGGAGCGGCTGCTGGACCTGATGGGCCAGCGGGCCCGCCGTCTGGTGCTGGTCAACGACCTGATCCGCAGCCGTCTGGGCTACGCCCTGGCCTGGGCCGGCACCCGCCTGCTCAGCCGCTCCTGGGTGGTGCACACCGATGGCCCACTCTCGGTGAGGGCAGCCTTTCAACCGGCCGAGGTGCTCGAGATGGCCGAGCGGGCTGGGCTGGCTGGAGCCACCTTGCAGCGCTGCTGGCCCGAGCGTTACCTGTTGCGCTGGGAGCGTGGCCTGGGGCAAGGCCATGCCTGCGCTCAAGACCATGGCTGAGTTGCAGAACGCCAACGGCTGGGATGTGGTGGTGGTGGGGGCCGGCCCGGCCGGTGGCCTGGCAGCCCTGGATCTGGCCCAACGGGGGCTGCGGGTGTTGCTCGTGGAGAAGCGGGCCTTTCCCCGCTGGAAGGTGTGTGGCTGCTGCCTCAATGCCCAGGCCCAGGCGGTGCTGGCGATGGTGGGCCAGGGCCAGCTGATCGACCGCCAGGGTGGTGTGCCGCTGCGGCGGTTGCAACTGGGCCACCGGGGCAGGCAGGCATCGCTCGCCCTCCCCGATGGCCGCGCGCTGTCGCGGGAGCGGTTCGACCAGGCCCTGGTGGAGGCGGCGATCGCCGCGGGCGCCAGCTTCCGTGCCAGCACCACGGCCCAGCTGGGCCCGGCGGATTCCACCGGACGAACCGTGACGCTTCACGAGCGCGGCCGTCGCCAGCCCCGGTTGGTGCGGGCCAAGGTGGTGCTGGTGGCCGCCGGCCTGGCCCAGCGCTCCATCCCCACCAGCGAGGCCGGTGCCAACTTCATTCAGCGTCACTCCCGAATCGGTGCGGGCTGCGTGCTGCCAAGCGCGGCGGCCGTTTATCCGTCCGGCAGCATCCACATGGCCATCGGCCGAGCGGGCTACGTGGGCCTGGTGCGGCGGGAGGACGGCCAGCTCAACCTGGCGGCGGCCTTCGATCGCCAGGCAATCCAGCCTGCCGGCCCAAGCAGCAGCGGCGGTGCAGCCGGCGCAGCCCGGGCGGTGCTGGCGAGCGCCGGCTTCCCGATCCCGGAGGGGCTGGAGCAGGCGCGCTGGCAGCTCACCCCCGCCCTCAGCCGCCGCGCCGCGGTGGTGGCCGGCGAGCGCTTTCTGGTGCTGGGCGATGCGACGGGCTACGTGGAGCCCTTCACCGGAGAAGGCATGGCCTGGGCCCTCACCGCCGGCGCAGGCGCGGCGCCCCTGGTGCTGGCGGGGCTCGACGGCTGGAGCCCAGCCCTGGAACGGCGCTGGCAGCGGGAGCTGCGCCAGCAGATTGGCCGCCGCCAACGGCTCTGCCGTGGCCTGGCTCTGCTGCTGCGCCAGCCTGGGGCCACCGCCCTGGCCTTTGGCCTCAGCCAGCACCTGCCGGTTCTGGCCGAGCAGCTGGTGGGCCAGCTCAACCAGGTGGCGCTCCCCTCCCTCCAGGTGTCGCCATGCCCCTGAGCATCCGCGGCATCGGCACCGCCATTCCAACCCACCAGGTGAACCAGGCCGAAGCCATGGCCCTGGCTGAACGGGTGAGCGCCAACAACGGCAGCCGGGCCTCCCTGGTGCGGCGGATCCAGGGCCGTACCCAGGTGCGCCAGCGCGGCAGTGTGCTGGCCACGGGCAACGCCAACCAGCAGCCCAGCAGCGAGCGGCTGCCCTTCTACGGCAACCAGAGCCCCACCACGGCCGCCCGTATGGCCGCGTTTGCCGAACACGCCGCCCCTCTGGCCCTGGAGGCCGTGCGCGGCGCCCTGGCCGATGCGGCGATCGAGGCCCGCCGCATCACCCATCTGATCACCGTGTGCTGCACGGGCTTCCAGGCGCCGGGATTGGATCTGGCCCTGATCCATCAACTCGGCCTGGATCCGGGGGTGCAGCGCACCCATGTGGGCTTCATGGGCTGCCACGGCGCCCTCAATGGCCTGCGGGTGGCCCAGGCCTTCGTCGAAGCGGATGTCGATGCGGTGGTGCTGCTCTGCGCGGTGGAGCTTTGCAGCCTGCACCTGTATTACGGCTGGGATCCGGAGAAGGTGGTGGCCAATGCCCTGTTTGCCGATGGGGCGGCCTCCCTGGTGGCCACCGCCAAGCCCACCAACCCCAGCCCCGGCGCTGGCCGCAACCCTGGTTTCAACCTGCTGGCCACCGGCTCCACCGTGATCCCCCACACCGAGGACTTGATGCACTGGCAGATCGGCGACCACGGCTTCGAGATGGGCCTCTCCTCTCGGGTCCCAGAGGCGGTGGCCAGCCAGCTGCGACCCTGGCTCGAGGACTGGCTGCAACCCAGGCGCCATCGCCTGTCGGAGATCGCGAGCTGGGCGGTGCATCCCGGCGGCCCCCGCATCCTGCAGGCCTGCGCCGCCGCGCTGCAGCTGGAGCCCCACCAGATCGGCACGTCCCAGGCCGTGCTGCAGGAGCACGGCAACATGTCGTCGGCCACGATCTTGTTCATCCTCGATCGCCTGCGCCAGGCAGCAGTTCCCGGCCCTTGCCTAGCGCTGGCCTTCGGACCCGGGCTCTGCGCCGAGGTAGCCCTGCTGGATCTTGGTGCTTGATGACGCTGCCCATGGCTTTGGACAAGCAGGCCTCGCTCAGGCAACCCGCGCTTGCTCCGATCGAGGCCTGGTTCCGCCAGCAGGGCTGGACGCCGCTGCCGTTCCAACACCAAAGCTGGCAGGCTTACCTGGAGGGAGGAAGCGGCCTGATCCAGGTGCCCACCGGCTCGGGCAAGACCTATGCCGCGGTGATGGGTCCGATCGCCGAGATCCTGAACGAGCAGCAGAGAGAAGGCACAGGGTCGAGCCGTGGCCCTGATTCTGTACGGTCTGTACAGAATCAGGGACACTCCGAACACTGCAAGCCCCATCGCCCCACCAACGCCCAGACCAAACCCCAAGGCCTGCGGCTGCTCTACATCACACCGCTGCGGGCCCTCAGCCGCGACCTGGCCCTGGCGATCCAACAGCCGATCGAGTCCATGGGTTGGCCGCTGCGGGTGGGCATCCGCAATGGCGACACCCCCAGCAGCGAGCGCACCCGGCAACTGCGCACCCCGCCCGAGATCCTGATCACCACGCCGGAATCCCTCAGCCTGCTGCTGGCTAACCCCAAGGCGCCCGAGCTGTTCGCCGGCCTGCGGGCGGTGGTGCTGGATGAGTGGCACGAACTGATGGGCAGCAAGCGTGGTAGCCAGACCGAGCTCTGCCTGAGTTGGCTCCGGAGCCAGCGCCCCGGCCTACGCACCTGGGCGATCAGCGCCACGATCGGCAACCTCCACGAAGCGGCTCAGGCCGCGTTGGGCATGGGCCCTGGCACGCCGCACATCGTCACCGCCCCGATCACCCGGGCCACGGCGATCCGCAGCCTGCTGCCCGACAGCATCGATGGCTTCCCATGGGCCGGCCACCTGGGTCTGCGCATGTACGAAGAGTTGGTGGCAGCCCTAGAGCCGGGGGTGAGCACCCTGCTGTTCACCAACACCCGCAACCAGGCCGAGCGCTGGCACCAATGCCTCCGCTACGCCTGCCCTGAGATGGAAAACGCGTTAGCGCTCCACCACAGCGCCATCGACCGGGCGGAGCGGGAGGCGATCGAGGCTGGGGTCAAGAGCGGGGCCCTGCGCTGGGTGGTGGCCACCAGCTCCCTGGATCTGGGCGTGGATTTTCAGCCGGTGGAGCGGGTGGTGCAAATCGGCTCGGCCAAAAATGTGGCCCGGCTGTTGCAGCGGGCTGGCCGCAGCGCCCACAGCCCCGGCGGCACGTCCCAGGTGCTGTTCATGCCCACCCATGCCCTCGAGTTGTTGGAGCTCAGTGCCCTGCGCCGGGGCCTGGCCGCGGGACTGGTGGAGGAGCGCCGTCCGCCGGCAGCCCCGATCGACGTGCTGCTCCAGCACCTCACCAGCCTGGCCTGCGGCCCGGGCTTCGAACCAGCCCAGGAGCTGGCAGCGGTGCGCACGGCCTGGAGTTACCGCCAGCTCAGCGATGCCGACTGGCAGTGGTGCCTGCGCTTTCTCGAACACGGTGGCGACTGCCTCGGCGCCTATCCCCGTTACCGCAAGCTCGAGCGCGAGCCCATCGCGGCCGGCAGCGATGGGCCCTTCCTCTTCCTGGTAAAGGAGAAAGCCATCGCCCGGCTGCACCGGCTCCACATCGGCACGATCACCGCCGACCGCGCCGTGACCGTGCGCTTTGTGCGCGGCGCCGTACTCGGCCACGTGGAGGAGGCCTTCATCGGCCGCCTCAAAGCCGGCGATGTGTTCTTCTTTGCCGGCCGCCAGCTGGAATTCGTGCGGCTGCGGGAAATGACGGCTCTGGTGAAAGCCACCTCAAAAAAGAGCTCCATGGTGCCCGCCTGGGCCGGGGGCCAGATGGCCCTTTCCGATCTCCTCAGCCAACACCTGCGGGCCGAGGTCGACCGGTGCGCCCGCGCCCAGGCAGGAGAAGCCAGCCTCGACAGCCCAGAACTGCAGGCGCTCGAGCCCCTGCTGCAACGCCAGGCCCAGCTCTCGCGGCTCCCCCGCAACGACGAGTTTCTGGTGGAGGTGTGCCGCAGCCGGGAGGGCAGCCATCTCTACGCCTATCCCTTTGAGGGCCGCTTCGTGCATGAGGGCCTCGGCTTTCTCTGGGCCTGGCGACTAGCCCGCGAGCAGCCCAGCACCATCACCGTCTCGGTGAACGACTACGGCTTCGAGCTGCTAGCTCCGAAGGGCTACCCGTTTGAGGAACTGTTCGACCTCCACAGCGAGGCCCTGCTGAACAGCACCAATCTCGAAGCCGATCTGCAGCAGGCCATCAACCTCTCGGAGCTCTGCCGCCGCCGGTTCCGAGCCATTGCCCAGATCAGTGGTTTGGTCCTCAACGGCTATCCCGGCCAGTCCAAATCGGGTGGCCAGCTGCAGATCAGCGCCGCCCTCCTGTTTGATGTGTTCAACCGTCACGAACCCGACAATCGGCTGGTGGCGCAGGCCCGATCTGAAGTTCTGAGCGAACAACTGGACCTGCCCAGAATCACTGGTGCCTTAAAGCGGCTGCAACGCTGCACAGTGCAGCTGGAGCGCACCCCAAGGCCCGGCCCCCTGGCCTTCCCTCTGCTGGCAGAACGCCTCAACAACCGCATGAGCAATGAATCCCTGTTGACCCGCCTGGAACGGCTCCGTCAGGACGCCGAACGGGTGGAGACAGGGATGTCTAGGGTCTAAAAAAGCTCGTCGGGATTGGCCTTGTGCGGGTACGGCCCCGAATCCTGATCCAGCAGCTCTTGGACCTGGTGCGCCGGCAACGTCCTGTGGCCCTACTGCCGGCGCTGGTGCTGGCGGGGGGACTGATTCTCACCACGGCCGTCTGCGAGCAGACCCGGCGTTTCGGCGTCCAAAAGTACCTTCGAACCGAGACCACCCTGCTCAGCAACGTGGTGGATGCGGTGCGCAGCAAGCTGGAGGTCAACATCGCCTTGCTCGCCGCCGTGGTGGGGCTGTTCAACGCGTCCAACGCGGTGGATCGCCAGGAATTCACCACCTTCTACGAAACCGTCGCCCTCAACACCACCCAACTCAAGGGCTTGCAAGGTGTGGGCTTCGCCCGCTGGATCCCGGCCGCCCAGCTACCGGCCTATGAGGCACGTATCCGCAGCGAAGGGTTTCCCAATTTCCGTGTGCAGCCGCCGGGCCGCCGGGCGGACTACAGCGCCATTGAATTTCTCGAACCCTTTGACTGGCGCAACCAACGGGCGTTCGGATTCGACATGTACACGGAGCCCGTGCGGCGGCAGGCCATGCAGCGGGCCTGGCGCACCGGCAATGCCAGCCTTACGGGCAAGGTGAAACTCGTGCAGGAAACGCAGGAGGACCTGCAACGGGGCGTGCTGATCTATCTGCCGATTTATGCCGATCGAGGGCAGGTGCCCGGGTCCAACCGCCGGAAGCTGCTGGGTTGGGCCTATTCCCCCCTGCGCATGAACGATGTGGTGAACAGTGCCATTGCCGGCATCGATAGCCCCGACATGGCCGGCACCGGCGTGCTCGTCATCGACGGCGATCAACTCGACACCAACCGCGTCCTCTTTGACAACCGCAAGCTGCTGCGCCGCAACGCGTTGCGGCATCCCAGTTACGAGACCATCGAGGTCGCTGGGCGCACCTGGCTGGTGGGAGTCCAGCTCGCGCCCCGGCTGGTGGGGCCGAACGGTATCGACAATGCCTACTGGATGAATCTGCTGGTGGGGCTGGGCAGCAGCCTGGTGGCAGCCCTGCTCACCCGGATCCTGGTCAGCAACCATCTCGCCACCCGTGAAGCGCTGGCGATCAGCGAAGCCGCAGCCCAGGAGCGGGCCCTGGCCAACACTGTGTTTGAAGAGAGCGGTCAGGGGATTGTCGTCAGCAACCCCGAAGGCCGGATCCTGATGGCCAACAACGCCTTCACCCAACTCACCGGCTACCGCATTTCAGAAATCAAGGGGCAGCGCACCAGCCTGCTCAAATCGGGCCTGCACGACAACGCCTTTTACCAACAGATGTGGGATCAACTGATCCACAAGGGCTTCTGGGAAGGCGACATCTGGAACCGGGTGCGCAGCGGTGAAATCCGCTGCCATCACCTCAGCATTTCCACCGTCCGCGACGACGACCTGGAGCCCCAGTACTACGTGGGCATGCTGCAGGACGTGACCGAGCGCCAGCAGGCCGAACAGGCCGTGCGCTTCTTGGCCCAGCACGACACCCTGACCGGATTGGCCAACCGCTCGATGATGATGGAGCAACTGGAGCGTCATCTGGCCCTGGCCAAGCGCCATGGCCATGGAGTGGCCCTGCTCTACCTCGATCTCGACGGCTTCAAGCCCGTCAACGACCGCTTTGGCCACAACGTGGGCGACAGGGTGCTGCAGCTCGTGGCCGAACGCTTTCGCAAGGTGATCCGCGAAGGCGACCTGCTCTGCCGTCAGGGAGGCGATGAGTTTGTCGTGGTGGTTCCGGAAGCGGGGAACGCCAACGAGCTCATGGGCATGGCCTGGAAACTGGTGGAAGCCAGCAGAGCCCCCTACAACGATCTCGATCCCAGCATCAGGATCTCCGCCAGCGTGGGCATCGCCCGCTATCCGGAGCACGGCAACAGCTGCGAACAGCTGCTGGCCGCCGCCGACAACGCCATGTATGCAGCCAAGCGAGCCAAAATCAGCCCTGTTCAGCTCTGCGACGGCCCCCAGCCCCTGCCTGAGCAGGCTTCAGGCCTGCTCGAGCCGCTTGACGATCACGGCCATCAGCACCAGGGATCCGGCCAAGGCGATCAACAAGGCAATGGTCATGACTGAGGTGGTTGCATGCACGGCGATTATCCGCGGCCAGGGCTCCGACATGACGGAGCTGGAACGATCCAGGGTGTTCGTCTACGGCAGCCTCAAACGTGGCCAGCCCAACCACCACTGGCTGGCTGGAGCCCCCTGGCTCGGTGAGGCCCGCTTGGACAGCGTGGAGTTGGGCGTGGCACTGACCCCATCCACGCCGAATGGCCAACACCCCCTACACGGGGAGCTCTACCGCGTGGATGGGGCCACATTGGATCGGCTCGACCGGCTGGAGGGGGCACCGCGGCTGTTCGAGCGCCACTGGCTACCCCTCAGCGATGGCGCCAAGGCGTGGGTCTACCTGGGACGCGCCGCACAGGTGCGTTATGCCGCTCGGATCCACAGCGGCCACTGGGATGGACCGCGCCTCGCCCGCTGGCGGCGGCCGGAGTCGCTGGCATGAGCGCGCTCAGCCCAGGCCACGGCGGGCCCAAGGGGTTGAGAAGACGGCCTAGGCCAACCAACTCGGGGCCGCCAACAGCCTCACCCAAAACCAACGGTGGCTGGCGCACAATCGAAGGCCTGCCGAACCTCCACCCATGGGCCTGACGCTCTACGGCGGCGCCCGCAGCCGCGCCTCCATGCCCCGCTGGTATCTGGAGGAGAAGGGCATCCCCTACCGGTGGATCCAGCTTGATCTGGAGGCCGGTGAGCACCGGCAGCCGCCCTTCACCGGCATCAATCCCTTCGCCAAGGTGCCCGCCCTCGTGGATGAAAGCCTGCGCGCGCCGGGCGGCGAGCCCCTGCAGCTCTTTGAAAGCGGCGCGATCCTGCTGCACCTCGCCGACCACCACGGCCAGGATTTCAATGGCACGGCTGCCGAGGTGGCGGCCCAACGCGCCCTTGCCACCCAATGGATCCTGTTCGCCAATGCCACCCTGGCGGTCGCCCTGTTTGTACCGTCCAACCGGGAGCGGGAGTTTCCCCGGCTGATGACCGTGCTCGACGGCCTGCTCGCTGGGGGTCGATCCCTGCTGGCGGGTCCCTGGGGCACCCAAACGTGGTCCGTCGCCGACTGCGCAGTGAACGCCTACCTGGCCTACCTGCCGATCTTTTTCCCCCAGGTCGACCTCTCGCCCTATCCCAACGTGCAGGCCACCATCGCCGCCACCCAGGCGCGGCCGGCCTACCGCAGGGTGATGGGGCTGGCGTGAGGGAGCTTGATGACCACTGACAGCGCTCCCTTCACCTGGCGGGGGCAGGTGTTGCAGCTGCTGGGAGCCCCAGCGGTGTGGGAGCCGCAGCACCGCACCCTGCTGGTGGCAGACCTGCACCTGGGCAAGGCGGAAACCCTCCAGGCCCACGGCATTCCCCTGCCGAGCGATGGGGATGGCGCCACTCTCAACGCCCTGCTGGATCTGGCCCACCGCTGGCAACCCCAGCAAGTGGTGGTGCTTGGGGATCTGATCCACAGCCGCCTGGGGCTCACCGCCGAGCTGCGGGCAAAGATGGATGCCCTACCCGATCTGCTCGGCTGCCCACTGCGTTTGATCGGAGGCAACCACGACCAAGGCAGCTGGATCGCCGGGCTACCCCAGGAACCCTCCCAGGCGCTTGGACCTTGGTGGCTGAGCCACCTCCCGGAACCGCGGACTGGATTCCTCAACCTCTGCGGCCACCTCCATCCGGTGGCCGTGGTGGGCGGAGGCGCGGATCGGCTGCGGCTGCGCTGTTTCAGCTACTGCCAACGCCAAGAGCGGTTGGCCTTGCCCGCCTTCGGTCGCTTGACGGGAGGCCATCCCTGCTCCCAACGTGATCAAATCTGGCTGGTGGCGGATGGCGCCGTCGTGGATTGGACGCAAGCAGCCCCCAACAACATCCCGGCCGCCTGACCCCTCTGCCTAATCGCACCGCAGCGAGACGACCGCTGTGGCAACGCAAGCGGTCGCTGGTGGTGGCCATCCCCACGGGATTTCTCAGCTTCCTGGTGGCGATTGCACCACCGCTGCCAGGGCCCAGAGCTGGAGCGCCCCTACTCACTAGCGCCGACGGGGTGCCGTTCCGCTATCAGCCCGACGCCAGCGTCTATGCCCTCGATTTCGACCCCCGAGAGGTGCAACTCCAGCTGTTTGAAGGCTGGGATCGAGAGCAGGAGGCCTTTGCCGACCGCCAGGCCCTGGCCTTCATCTCCGGACCGATGTACGAGCGCCATGTCGATGAGAGGGGGAGGGAGATCACCGTGCCCCTGGGCGATATCAAGCTGGGCGATCGGATCTGGCGCGGCCGCAACCGCACCGCCGCCCGCCAACGGGCCTTCGTAGGCATCCGCCGCGATGGCGGCGTGGAGTTCGGCTACGGCGAACTCACCGCCGAGCGGGCCCGGCGCTTCGACAGCTTCATCGGCGGGTTGCACAGCGTCTACAACGACCTGGAGCAGCCGCCCGAGGCCTACAAAGGCGCCTACAGCATCTCGATGGGCCAGCAGATCCGCTATTTCCTGCCCCGGATCCGCATGGTGATCGGCCTGCGCCCCGACGGCCGGTTGGAGGTGCTGATGAGCCGCGATGGCCTCACCCTGGAGCAAACCCGCTCTTTGGCCCGTCAGCGCGGGTTGCGGGCGGCCTACCTGCCCGACCACGCCTCCAAGAGCCGCTTGATCATCCCGGGCCAGAAGGGCTTCAGCGCCACCGACGCCAACTGGATCAGCGGTGGTGCCACCAGCTTTGTGCACGTGCCCTACCTGCTGCGGTTGAGCCGGCGTTCCATCCCCCTACAGGGATCGCTGCTGGCGGGCCTGGCGGGGCGCACGGCGGCCGAGGGCTGCGGCAATCCGTTCCAATGCGGCCAAACCCTCGGCGGCCAACTGGTGGACCGGACCCTGGCCGGCTTCAACCGGCTGATGGAGCAGGGCGTGGAGCCCATCGCCCAGCTGATCTGGGCGCCCCTGGGTCCCAAGGATCCGCTGCGGGCGAGGGCCAAGGCGCCTTTGCGGGAGCCGCCGATCAGCGCCGACCCTCTGGCCCTGCGGCAGCGGCAAGAACAGGCCGCCGCCAGCCCGGTGATCACCGGCGTGGAGCTGGAAACCCTGGGCCTGCCGGCCGACCTGCCCCAGCCGCTGGTGCTGCCGGAAGGCGAAGCGCTGCCAGAGGGGGAGGAGCCCCCGCAAAGGGAGGCTGGCGCCACCTTGGATGGACAGCAGATTGCGCCAGGTTCTCCGGCTCCAGGTGCAACAAGCCTTGCAACAGAACCCGTCATGGTGGGGGGACCTCGACCCGGGGCACCACCACCACCGCCCTTGCCGCAACCCTGATGAGCGAGCAGCCCAGATCAGCCCGCCGCCGCCAGCGCCCGCACCACATCGCCCCGAGTCAGCACACCCACGGGGCGGCGCTCGTCATCCAGGACAAACAGGCGTTGGGTGCTGCGCTCATGGAGCAGGCTCGCAGCTGACGGCAAGGAAAGATCGGCACAGCAGGTGTGAACCTTGGCATTCATCACCTCGCCCACGGTGCTGCCGAGCACCTGGTGCACCTCCTTGTCCCAGTTGAGCGGGTTGCGCAGGTAGATCACCGCATCGAGCAGCATCACGTAAGGACCGGGCTGAAAGCCGCTCTCGCGCACCATCAGATCCTGCTCGGTGAGTTCACCCACGAGCACACCCGCACCATCCACCACCGGAAGGCCGCTGATGTGGTGCTCGCTCATCAGCTGCACGGCCTCCTGAAGAGGGCTGCCGGCGGTGACGCTCAGCACCGGGGCCGACATCACGGCGGAAACCAGCTGTTGCACCACGGGTCAGAACTCAAGACTGGAGGCATTCTGGGGCCGAGCAGGGCGAGCACCATGACGACACAAGGGATCGGAGCGCTGAAGCTGCGCCGTCTGGCCGATGGCCTCACCGTGAGCCGCGCCGTCCTCGGCCTGCCGCTGATCCTGGCTCTGGCGAGCGACCAGCTAGCCCTGGGCTGGTGGCTGTTGCTCCTGGGGGGGCTGAGCGACTGGGCCGACGGCGTGCTGGCCCGCCGCGCCGGTGGCGGCTCGACCTGGGGCGCCCGGCTCGATCCCCTCACCGACAAGATCCTGATCGCCGCCCCCCTGCTCTGGATCGGGTCCGAGGGCCTGCTGCCCCTGTGGGCGATCTGGCTGCTGCTGGCTCGGGAGCTGCTGATTTCCGGCTGGCGCAGCGCCGCCGCAGGCGGCGGCGCTGCCTCCCTGGGCGGCAAAGCCAAAACAATCCTGCAGTTTGGGAGTTTGCTGCTGCTGCTATGGCCCTGGGGCGGCGCCGACTGGGCCCAACTGATTGGCTGGTGGCTGTTCTGGCCGTCGCTGCTGCTGGCGCTCAGCTCGGCGTGGGGCTACCTACGCAAGGCCTATCAGCCATAGACATCGGGCACGAAAAACTGTTCATTCAG
The DNA here is from genome assembly GCA_044369475.1 of Cyanobium sp. Lineage (GTDB taxonomy): Bacteria > Cyanobacteriota > Cyanobacteriia > PCC-6307 > Cyanobiaceae > Cyanobium_A. The sequence continues at coordinate 27,216 of JBIPLV010000001.1, forward strand.
TGGTGGGCGTTGGTAATCACCCACGCTCTTGCGCGGTGGCAGATCGATCGCCTCGGGGGTCATGTCCACATAGGGCACCTTGCTGAGAATGTGGCGGATGCAGTTGAGCCGAGCCCGCCGCTTGTCATCGGCCTCCACCGTGAACCAAGGAGCCTCGGGGATGTTGGAGCGAGCAAACATGTCATCTTTGGCACGGGAAAACTCCACCCAGCGATCCCGAGACTCGAGATCCATCGGACTGAGTTTCCAGCGGCGCGCAGGATCCATGAGCCTTGAGCGAAAACGCACTTCCTGCTCCTCATCGCTCACCGAAAACCAATACTTCAGCAAGGTGATGCCACTGCGCACGAGCATGCGTTCGAATTCCGGGCAGGACTGCATGAATTCCTCCACCTGGGCCGGACTGCAGAAGCCCATCACCTTTTCCACCCCGGCGCGGTTGTACCAGGAGCGATCAAACAGCACCATCTCGCCGGCCGCTGGAAAATGCTCCACATAGCGCTGGAAATACCACTGGCTCTTCTGCTGATCTGAGGGGGTGCCGAGGGCCACCACCTTGCATCCACGAGGATTCAGGGGCTCTGTGACGCGTTTGATGGTGCCGCCCTTGCCGGCGGCATCACGCCCTTCAAACAGGATGATCAGGCGGTATCCAGTGTGCTTGATCCAGTACTGCATCTTCACCAGCTCCACCTGCAATAGGGCCAGCTCTTTCTCGTAGAGCTTGCGGTCTAGCTTCGGAAGTCGGCCCTCGGAGTGGGTCGAAAAGTCGTCCAGGATCGGCGATGGATGGTAGCGATCTCTGCCATTGCCTATGGCATCTGCTGACAACGTTTCCTTGTTGGTCAAGTCAGCCCGTCCAGCCTGTTTCTTGCCTTTCTTTTTTTTCTTCTTTTTGGACTGCAGTTTCAACTGCATCGGCGGCATTTCCAAAGGATTAGGAGCCGCCTCTGTCTCGCTGTCATTCACCATGGATCAATACCATCACCAAATACCAACTACAGCCGCGCCAAGGCTGCCAAAGCAACGATCGCTACCTTCTCAGAAAACCATGACCATTCTTCACAGGCAAATGTGAAGACCACTGTGGTGGCCCACGATCCGGAAGGGTGCCCCAACCTCAGCGTTCGCCCATCAAGGCCGCATCAGCGCTGAAATCGGGGCTGGTGGGCATCCGCTGGGCGTAGTCGTGGGTGTAGCTGTCAGTCAGGGTGGTGTCCAGGTCGAAGTCTGGCTCCCAGGCGAGTTCGCGCCGCACCCGGGTGATGTCGGTGAGGAAGTGGGCGAGTCGCAGGGGGAAGGCCTTGCGGGCTTTCTTGTCGAGGCCTGCGGGATCGAAGCTGCGGATCTCCACCGTGGCCGGATCCTTGCCAGCAGCCCGGGCAGCCGCGTCGACCAGGCCGCGGAAGGTGACGCCCTGGCGGCCCGTGCAGTTGTAGATGCGGTTGGCAGCGGCCTCCACCTCGATGCAGCGGGCCATGGCACAGGCCAGATCACACACGTGGCCCAGCTGGGTGATCGTGCTGCCGTCGCCGGGCAGGGGCACCGGCCGGCCGTGCACGATCCGGTCAAAGAACCAGCTCTCTACCGGGTTGTAGTTGCCGGGACCCACGATGTAGGTGGGCCGGAAGCTGGTGAAGGGAATCCCCTCGCTGCGCAGCCAGGCTTCGGTGTCGGCCTTGCCAGCGTGGCGGCTGGCCGGATCGGTGGGGCTGTCCTCGTCGAGGGGCCAGAGCTCACTGTCGGCATACACACCGGCTGAGCTCACATACACAAACCGGTGGCTGGGGGCGCCGGTGCGCTCGATCACGGCGCGGGAGTCGTCGAGCGTGCGGCCGGAGCTGTCGACGATCACATCAAAGCGGCGACCATCGAGCTGCTGCAGACCCTCCAGGGTGGTGCGGTCGCCGATCAGGTGCGCCACCCCTGCCGGCACTGGCTTGTTGCCCCGAGTGAACAAGGTGAGGGCATGCCCCGCAGCCTGCAGGCGCTCCACCAGCGGTTTGCCCACGAAGCGTGTGCCGCCCATCACCAGGATGTCCATGCCGATGCCCGCCGGCGGGCCGTGAAACGCGGCGTCATTCTGGGCTGCGTTCCGCTCTGGGGATCCTTCAGGCGCCGGTACCGGTGCTGAGGCCACCACTCAGGCCCAGAAGCTGCAGCAGCCAGGCCCAGAGCGGCACCGTCAGCAGCGCCGCCAAGGTGCTCCACAGCACCAGGGCCGCCGGCCGGCGGGTATCAGCTCCGCGATCGGCACCGGCATCAGTCCCCACGGATTCCGCCAGCAGCAGCACCGCCACGGCGGTGGGTGCCGCCGCCTGCAGCACCAGAGGAGCGAGCAGCAAGGGCGGCAGCCGCAGCAGCACCGCCATCACCAGCACGGCAAGGGGAAACAGCACCAGCTTGATCGCCATGCTGACCAGCACACCAAAGGGCAGGGCGCGGCCCAGCACCGGAGCGATGCGCAACCCCAGCACCACCAGCGACAGCCACACCACCGCCCGGGCAGGCCACCACAACCAGGCCGCCAACACCCCATCCCAGGGCGACAGCTGCAGCAGGGCCGCCCCCAGCAGCCCCTGGCTGGCCGGGCTCCTCACCAGAGCGGTGAGGAGCGGTTGCAGCGCCAGACGGCGTTGGGCCATCAGCGAAGGACCGATGGTCCAGGTGAACAGGGTGCCGGCCAGGTCGTAGCTGATCGCGTAGCTCAGGGCCTGCGGGGGCAACAGGGCTAGCGCTGCGGGGATGCCGAAATAGGCCGTGTTGCCCACCACCGCCCCCAAACGCTCGGCGGGACTGGAACACCAGCGCTGCACCACCAGCAGGCCACTGCCAACGGCCACCATCGCCAGCACGCCCATCTCCAGCACATCCCAGTGCAGGCCGCTGCGCAGCAGCAGCCCCATCAAGCTGAAGGGCACCCCCCAGCGCACCAGCGGCGGTGCCAGCACACCGGCCAAATCGGGCCAACGCCGCGCCAGCAGCATCCCGAGCAGCAAAGCAGGCACGAGCTCGAGCAGAAACGCCAAGGCCAACCCCAACACCCCCGCCGCCACGCAGGCTCCAGGATGGCGCCATGCGTCTCAGTTCCGCCTACACCGCCCAAGTTGCCGTGCTTCCGCAAACCCGTGGCCACCGCCACTTCGCCCTGCTGGGGGAGCGGGGCAAGGGCGGGGAGCGGGCCGTGGAACTCGAAGCGGTGCTGGAGCGCCAATTTCGGCTGGTGGTGCCCTTGCGGGAGCTGGGCGATCGGCAGCTCTGGCAGCCTGGCTGGCAGCAGTTGCCGCCACCGCCCGCCATGCAGATCATTCCCGCCATCGACCTGCTCGACGGGCACTGCGTGCGGCTGCACCAAGGTGACTACGACCAGGTGACGCGCTTCAGCGACGACCCCGTCGCCCAGGCCCTCAGCTGGCAGAGCCAGGGGGCCCAGCGGCTGCACCTGGTCGATCTCGACGGTGCCAAAACCGGCCAACCCGTCAACGATGTGGCGGTGAAAGCGATCACCGCCGCCCTGGACATCCCGGTGCAACTCGGGGGCGGGGTGCGCAGCGCCGAACGGGCCGAGGAGCTGTTGGACTGCGGACTGGATCGGGTGATCCTCGGCACCGTGGCGCTGGAGCAACCTGAGCTGGTGGAGGCCCTGGCGGCTCGCCACCCTGGCCGGATTGTGGTGGGCATCGACGCCAAGAACGGCAAGGTGGCCACCCGCGGCTGGCTTGAGGAGAGCGGAACCGATGCCAGCGCGCTGGCCCGCCGCTTCAGCACAAGCCCCCTGGCGGCCCTGATCTGCACCGACATCGCCACCGATGGCACCCTGACCGGGCCCAACCTCGACTTCCTGCGCGCCATGGCCGGGGCCAGCAGCGTGCCAGTGATCGCCTCCGGCGGAATCGGCACGCTGGAGCACCTGCTCTCCCTGCTGGCCCTAGCGCCCCTGGGGGTGGAGGGGGTGATCGTGGGCCGCGCCCTTTACGACGGACGCGTCGATCTGGCCGAGGCCCTGCAAACCATTGGCGACGGCCGCCTCCAGGACCCCATCGCCAGCCAGGACGCCATCGCCAGCACAGTGGCCTAATCCCGAAAACGGATCGGTTGCGGGTTAGCTATAACTGAATCACCATTTCCAGGTGTGTCGCGTGATCGTCGACGCCCTTCCCCCTCCCCAAACCGCCGGCGAGGCTCCTGCCAGCCCCAGCCTCGGCTGCGTGACGAGCGTTGATGAGGTGTATCAACGCTGCCGAGAACTGGGTATGCGGCTCAGCCGCCAGAGGCGCCTGGTGCTCGATTTGCTCTGGGCCGAGAAAAGCCATCTCAGCGCCCGGGACATCTTCGAGAAGCTCAACAACCTGGGCCGCAACATTGGCCACACCTCGGTGTACCAAAACCTCGAAGCGCTGCAATCAGCCGGGGTGATCGAGTGTCTCGATCGCGCCAGCGGGCGGCTGTACGGCTACCGCAGCGACCCCCATAGCCACCTCACCTGCGTTGAATCGGGCGCGATTCAAGACCTGGATGTCGAACTGCCCCGGGAGCTGCTCGAGCAGATCGAGCGTCACACGGGCTTTGCCATCGAGGGCTACACCCTGCACCTCACAGGCCGCCCCCGGGCCCGCGCAAGCCGTCACCACCGCCCCCCTGGCATCGACCATCCCTGATCGAGGGCTGGAGAAACCGGGCCAACATCGGTAGCGTTGGCTGAACCACCCGGCCCGACCTGTGAGTGCGCAGCTGCTGCTGTTTGCTGAACCGCTGCTGCGTGATGGGCTTAACCGGCTGCTGACGGACCAAGCCGGGAAATATCACGTTGCCGAAACGCCAGACCAACTCAAGGGTCTGCCTGCGTTGGTGATCTGGCAGGCCAGCAGCCAAGACATGCGGGGAGGTCTCGCCCAGGAGGTGCAGCGCCTGCAGGAGCGCTGGCAGCCGGCACCGCTGCTGTTGCTGCTGCCGGCAGGTCACGGCCTTCAGAGCGAGGCCCTGCTGCAACTGCCCGCGGCCGGACTGCTGGAATCGCCGAGTCCGCAAGAGCTGCTGGAGGCGATCCCCACCCTGCTGGCCGGCGGTCGGGTGCTGGCCGTCGCCGGTGACACCCCAACGCCCGCGGCAACGGCCACCCCGGCCCTGGGCCTGGGCCAATGGCTGTTGATCAGTGGCCTGCAGCAGATCGATGCCGACATCCAGGCCATCGGGCGTCTGCTGACACCGCCCCCCACCAACCTGGTGCAACTGCTGGTGCTGCAGGGTCGCTTACGGGAACTCTCGGCGGCCCGCCAGCTGCTGCTGGTGCTCTGGGGCCCCGTGAGTGTGGCCTGGGGCCCGCTGGCCTCCAGCCTCGGCCCCATCCTGGCCGCAGCCAACGCCCCGGGTGGCGGCCCCGAACCCGTGCTGGCGATCACGCTGCAACAGCGCAGCGCCGACGGCATTTGGCGCGCCATTCGCCAGCGGCTGGAGGCCGGCACCGAGGCTGGCCTGAGCAACCAAACCGGCCAACTGCTGGCCATTGAGGGGCTGAGCGTGGAGCGGCGGCGGGATCTGCTGCGGGCCCTGCTCAGCCAGGTGGACAGCCTGCGCCAGCGCTTGCTGAGCGACCCCGCTCCCCAGCACGCGTTGCAGGAGCGCTGGCAGCAGTGGCAGCCGGAACTGCGCCAGCAAGCCCTGCGCAGCCTGGTGAATCCCTACGTGCAACTGCCCAACGAGGGCAGCCTCCAGCCCGTGGCCGAAACCCTGATCCGCTGCAGCAACCTCGCCACCGGCGACCCAGAACTGCCCGATGCCCAACCGATGCTGGCAGCGCTGGTGCGGGCCCAGCCCCTGCTGGTGCAGGGTCGCTTGTTGGCGGCCGATGAGCCGCAGGCCGTGTTGCATCTGGAGCTGCTGCTGGCCAACTGGCTGGTGCGCAGCGCCGAATTGGTGAGCGCTGAGCTGCTGGCCAGCTGCGCCCACTGGCCCGAGCTGCGCCGCTACCTGCTCCAGCCCGACCTGCTCGCCACCCGCAACCTGGAGCGGCTGCGCAACCAGCTCAACGCCCAGCAGCGCTGGAGCAGCTGGGTGGAACGGCCGATCAGCCTCTACGAGAGCCGCCGCCAGCTCTACTGCCTGGGCGATGGGGCCATCCGCAGCCAGGAGCTCACCGAACCCCGCGATGCCGAATTGCGCCAGCTCGGCTGGCTGCAGCAACTGGTGACCCTGGCGCTGGAAACCCGCGATGCGCTGGCTCCCCAAGTGCAGAGCCTGGTGCGCGGCCTGGGGGATCTGGTGGTGGTGCTGCTCACCCGCGTGCTGGGCCGGGCCATCGGCCTGGTGGGCCGGGGCATCGCCCAGGGGATGGGCCGCAGCCTGGGCCGTGGCTGAACGCCACAATGGCCCCATTCAAGCCAGCGGATCGGGATGACGGGCACGGCGACAACCACCAAGAGCGTCCTGCGGGCCCTGCTCACCAGCGCCCTGGGGATGCTGCTGGCGTCGGGCCTCTGGGGCCTGTGGAGCCCGCCGGCCCAGGCCTCGCTCACCAATAACAACTACGACGGCAACATCTACGCCCTCTACGCCGGCAACGGCTCCCTGGTGCCGCCCCGCAGCAGCCTCGCCCAGGCCCTGTCCGACCACCGCACCACCGTGGTCGTCTACTACCTCGATGACGACGCCGCCAGCAAACAGTTTTCGGCGGTGGTGTCGGAGCTGCAGCGGGTGTGGCTCAACAGCATCGAGCTGATCCCCCTGGTCACCGACCCCCTGCAGAACCGCACTGACACCGGCCCCACCGACCCAGCCCACTACTGGTCGGGCTCGATCCCCCAGGTGGTGGTGTTCAATCCCGAGGGCCAGGTGATCTTTGATCAACAGGGCGCCGTGGATGTCGATGCGATCAACACCGCCGTGAGCCAGGCCACCGGCATCCCTCTGCCGGAAGGTGGCACCAGCAGCATCACCGAAAGCTTCAACGAACTCAATTCGGAGGTGGTGAGCTCGCAGGGGATCAGCCGCTGATGGCTCGCCTCGAAACCGACAGCATGGGCACCATCGAGGTGCCCGATCAGCACTACTGGGGCGCCCAGACCCAGCGCTCGATCCACCACTTCCCCTTCGGCCAGGCCATGCCGCTGGCGGTGGTGCACGCCTTCGGAGAGCTCAAGGCCGCCTGCGCCGAGGTGAACCAGGCCAAGGGCAAGCTCAGCCCCGAACTCGCCGCCCTGATCGTGGCGGCTTCAGAAGAGGTGGCCGCCGGCACACTCGACGCCGAGTTCCCGCTGAAGGTGTGGCAAACGGGCTCTGGCACCCAAACCAACATGAATGTCAATGAGGTGATCGCCAACCGGGCGATCGAAGCCTCCGGCGGCGTGCTGGGCAGCAAGAGCCCGGTGCACCCCAACGACCATGTGAACCTCAGCCAGTCGAGCAACGACACCTTTCCCGCCGCCCTGCATGTGGCGGTAGCGATCGAGCTGCAACGCAGCCTCATCCCGGCGGTGGAAGCCCTGCGCGAATCCCTGGCCGCCAAGGCCGAGGCCTTCGCTGGGATCATCAAGATCGGCCGCACCCACCTGCAGGATGCGGTGCCCCTGAGCCTGGGCCAAGAGTTCGGCGGCTACGTGGCGCAGCTGGAGCTTGGGCTCGAAAGCCTGCGGGCGGCCCTGCCCCAGGTGCGCCAGCTGGCCATCGGTGGTACTGCGGTGGGCACCGGCCTCAACGCCCCGGCCGGTTTCGGCGAGGCGGTGGCGGCGCGGCTGGCCGAGCGCCTTGGGCTGCCCTTCACCTCAGCGCCCAACAAGTTTCAGGCGTTGGCGGGCCATGAGCCCCTGGCCGCCGCCCACGGTGCCCTCACGGTGCTGGCCGGCAGCCTGATGAAAATCGCCAACGACATCCGCTGGCTGGCCAGCGGCCCCCGCTGCGGCCTCGGTGAGCTGGTGATCCCGGAAAACGAACCCGGCAGCTCGATCATGCCGGGCAAGGTGAATCCCACCCAGGCCGAAAGCCTGACGATGGTGGCGGTGCAGGTGATGGGCAACAACACCGCCGTGCAACTCGCCGCCAGCCAGGGCAACTTCGAGCTGAACGTGTTCAAGCCGGTGATCGCCCACAACGTGCTCGAGAGCATCGCCCTGCTGGCCGGCGCCTGCACCAGCTTCCGCACGCACTGCGTCGCGGGGCTCCAGGCCAACGAAAGCCGCATCGAAACCCTGCTGGATCAGAGCCTGATGCTGGTCACGGCCCTCACCCCGGCGATTGGCTACGACCGGGCCTGCGCCATCGCCAAGCACGCCCACAACCACCAGCTCAGCCTCAAGGAAGCAGCCCTGGTGCTCGGCGAGATCAGCGCCGAAGAGTTCGACCGCTGGGTGCAACCGGGCCAGATGGTGTGAGGGGCTGGGAGGCTCAGAGCAGATTCGCCGCCAGCTCGGCCAGCTCACTGCGCTCACCACGCAGCAGGGTGATGTGGCCGGCCAGAGCCTGGCCCTTGAACCGCTCCACCAGCCAGGTGAGGCCGTTGCTCTCGGCGTCGACGTAGGGGTTGTCGATCTGATACGGGTCGCCGGTGAGCACGATCTTGGTGCCTTCGCCCACCCGGGTCACGATCGTCTTCACCTCATGGGGCGTGAGGTTCTGGGCCTCATCCACCACCATGAACTGGCGCGGGATCGAGCGGCCGCGGATGTAGCTGATCGCCTCCACCTCCAGCAGGCCCATGCCCTTGAGGTCGGTCCAGTTGCTGCGCGGCCCGCGGTGACTGCCGCCCCGGCCACCGGCCCCACCGCCACCACCAGCGCCACCGGCTGCCCGCCCGGCACCGCGGCCCTCGTCCTCGCCGCTGCCGCCGAGCAGGAAGTCGAGGTTGTCGATGATCGGTTGCATCCAGGGGCCCATTTTTTCTTCGAGATCGCCGGGCAGAAAACCGATCTCCTTGCCCAGGGAGATCACCGGCCGGGTCACCAGCAGGCGCTCATAGATCCGCTCATCGGCCACCTGGTACAAACCGGCAGCCAGGGCCAGCAGGGTCTTGCCGGTGCCGGCCTTGCCCACCAGGGTGATCAGCTGGATCTCGGGATCCAGCAGCAGATCCAGGGCAAAGGTCTGCTCCCGGTTGCGGGGCTGGATGCGGCCGAGCTTGGCCTTGGGTGCCCGCTGCAACGGCTGCAGGGTGCCAGAGGGGGCATTGAAGCGAGCCAGCAGGGTGTGGGCCGGTTGGGCTCGGTCGATCAGGGTCACCCCCTCATTGGCCTGCAGGGGGGCCTCCACCGCGAGTCCTGCCACCTCCAGGCCCGGCGGCAGCTTGACCCGGTCCATCTGCTCGGCACTCACCCACAACTCACACAGGCCCGGGTAGAGGTCGCCGATGTCAACCCGATCGCTGGTGTAGTCCTGGGCAATCAGGCCAACCGCATCAGCCTTGATGCGCAGGTTGGTGTCCTTGGTCACCAGGATCACCGGCGGCTGGCTGCCCATCACCGCCTGCAGCCGCTGCTCCTCGAGGGCCACCGCCAGGATGTTGTTGTCGCCATTGCCGGCCTTGAGCTCCGGTGGCAGCTGGCTGAGGGTTTCACTGCGGCAGAACACCACCTTGAGGGTGCCGCCCTGATCACCGTTGGCCACCCCATCGGCCAGGTTGCCCTGGGCCCGCAACTCATCCAGCAACCGCGACACCTGGCGGGCATTGCGTCCCTTCTCAGCAGGATCGCGCTTGAAGCGGTCGATCTCCTCGACCACCTCGATCGGGATCACGATGTTGTTGTCTTCAAACCGGGTCAGCGCAGCCGGATCGTGCAAGAGCACATTGGTGTCGAGCACGAAGGTCTTGCGCATGCCGGGCACCGAAATCGCGACGGTTTGAAGCTGACGGTTTGAAGCTAAGACCGCAGGCCCACTTACGCTCCGGCGATTCTTGCCCGGTCGCAATTGGCTTCTTCGCTTGTCGCCCTCGCCCTGCTGAAGCTCGTGCTGGTGCTGGCCCTGCTGTTGGGCCTCACCCTGGTGTGGCTGGAGCTGCGCCACCGGCTGCGGCCCGCGTCGCCGCTGCGGCTGCGGGCCAATGGCTTCCAGGTGGAGCGCACCCCAGCGGGGTTGGAGGTGACCGGCACGATCACGATCGGCAACCCCCATCGCCGCATGGAGGTGATGGTGCCGGAGATCACGCTGCGGCCCACCCTGCTGGGCCGTGGCGACCTGGCCGGCGTCACGGTGAGCAGTCGGATCGAGGCGCTCCATCCGGATGAGGAGTCTCGCCCGGATGGCTACTGGGCCGCCTACATCGTCAAGGGGCACAAGAGCACCAGCGCCCGCATCCATATCAGCCTCAACGGCGCCCCTGGCCAACTCCTCGACCAGCTGCTCGACACACTCTGGCTGGAGATCCTCTGGATCAACTACGGCCCCTTCGGCCGGCTCGAGCGCCGCGATGGGTTGCTGGTGCCGCTGCAGATGCCCACTCCGCTGGCCGCCAACGATGCCCGCTGGCGCGAAGGCGACCGCTGCCAGGTGCTGCCCGTTGGCACCCACCTCCTGGGGGTGCTGGATGATCCTGAGGCGGTGCTGCGCCACTACGCCGGCGACCTGATCAAGCCCGGCGACGTGCTCACGATCGGCGAAACCCCCCTGGCGGTGATGCAGGGCCGCTACCACCACCCGGCCACCGTGCAGCCCAGCAGCCTGGCCCGGCTGCTCTGCCGGGTGTTCCACCCCACCAGCTCCCTGGCCACCGCCTGCGGCCTACAGAGCTTGATCGATGTGGTGGGGCCGGCCCGGGTGCTGGGAGCCTGGCTGGTGGGCCTGGCGCTCAAGTTGGTGGGCAGCAAGGGCTGGTTTTACCGGCTGGCCGGCGAGCAGGCCCGCCTGATCGACGACATCACCGGCACCACGCCGCCCTACGACCAAACGATTGTGCTGGGCCCCGAGCAGCCCGCTGCCTTCTGCGCCGCCATGGCTCGCTCCCTGGGCGTGGCGGTGGCGGTGGTGGATGTCAACGACCTGGGCCGGGTCAAGGTGCTGGCCTCGAGCCCGGGCTGCGATGAAGCCTTACTGGAGCGGGCCCTACGCCCCAACCCAGCCGGCAATGCCAACGAGCGCACCCCCCTGGTGCTGGTGCGGCCGGCCTGAGCCGCCACGGGGTGGGGCGCACATCGGGCGCCGCCGATACAGTTGGTCGATCGGATCAGCCTCGGCGCCCGTTCAGCCCCGGCATCTTCCTCACGCCCCATGCTCGGGATTCTGCAGCCCCCCTCTGCCCAGCCGGCACCACCAGGGCGGCCCGAGCCCGACAGCTGGCGGCTTGAGCCACTGGCAGGCTGGCACTTGCCCCTGCTCAGCGACCCCGCCTTCCTGCCGCTGCAGCCGCTGCTGCAGCGTGCCTTGCTGCTGGGGCTGCCGGAGCGCCTGCTGCAATCCCTACTGGCCCGGCCATCCTTGGCTCCCCAGGTGCTGGTTGCCCTCAACGGCCAAACACCCCTCGGGCTGATCGTGTGCCGCCGGCTGAACCGCAGCGGCAGCTGCTGGCAGATGCAGCACCTGCGTCTGGCCCCCGCCGCCGCCCGCCAGGAGCTGGCCGCCACCCTGCTGCGGGCCGCGATTCAGCGGGCCAAGGGTGCTGCCAGCTGGATCGCCGCGGCCTCCACCCTCGACGACACCCGCCTGGCGATGCTGCGCGAGCAGGGCTTCCAGCCCCTGCGCACCGATCGACTCTGGTGCTGGCAGCAGCCCGCCAGCGCATCCGCAGCCCCCCCCCTGCCAGCGCCTGCCGAGCTGCAGCTCACCGCCCTGAACCGCGGCTCGGCACCGCTGCTGTGGCACCTGGAGCAGGCGGTCTGCCCGGCCCGGTTGCGGCACCTGCTGGATCGGGGCGTTGAAGACCTGCTCGACCAGAGCCACGGCCGGGGCTGGATGCTGGTGGATCCCAATCGCGAGCAAGCGGTTGCGGCCGTGCGCTGGATTGGCGACCATCCCGGCGGCGGCCACGACGTCGAACTGAGTGTCCATCCCGCCTGGGCCCATCTGGTGGGCCCCGCCACTGAGCTGTTGCTGCAGCGGTTACAGAGCGAGCTGGGGGCTGGTGAGCCCCTGTGGCTGCGCTGCGATCTGCGCGACGAAGCCCTGCAGCGCTGGATGGCAGGCCTCGGCGCCCAGGAGCGGGGAGAGCGGGTGCTGATGGCCCGCAGCGTCTGGCGGCGCCAGGGCCTGCAGGCACCGGCCCGGGCCGCCCAGCGTCTGGAGGCGATCCTCGGCCAGTGGCAACCCCGCCGCCGTCCACTTCCTACACCCACCCCTCTTACACCCACCCTTCCCCGTGCGTGAGCCAGTCCAGCGGGCCAGCCGCCAGCCTCCCCAGCCCTGCTCAACCCTGGCCCTGGATGTGGGCCGCCGGCGCATCGGCTTGGCCGGCTGTGACCCCCTGGGGCTTACGGTCACGCCCCTGCCAGCCCTGGCCCGGGGGCGCTTTGCCGCGGATCTGGAGCACCTGAGCGCGCTGGTGCGCCAGCGGCGCGTCAGCGCCTTGGTGGTGGGCCTACCCCTCGATGAAGCCGGCCAACCGACCGCCCAGGCCCTGCATTGCCGGCGCTATGGCGATCAGCTGGCCCGCGCGCTCCAGCTGCCCCTCGCCTGGGTCAACGAGCACACCAGCAGCTGGGCCGCTGCCGAGCGCCATGGCCTGCACGGCGACCGGAGCGGCGCCCTCGACAGCGCCGCGGCAGCGCTGGTGCTGGAGCAATGGCTGCAGGAGGGCCCAGAACCGGTGCAGCCAGCGACCATTCGCGGCGGCGAGATGGCCGGTGTTGCACCATCCTGAAAAGACACGCGCCTCCTGCATGAGCACCGAACCCCCGTCCCAGACCCCCTCGGAGAGTCCCGCCGATGTGCCCACCGTGCTCGTGCACGACAGCCGTGGCCGCCAGCTGCTCTGTTTCCTCGAGCAGCTGATCCCCCTCGACGGCCACGACTATGTGCTGCTCACCCCGGTGGACACCCCGGTCTGTCTGTTCCGCCTGGACGATGACGAAGACCCGGAACTGATCGACACGATCGATGCCACCGAGCCAATTCTGTCTGTCGCCGATGTGGTGCTCCAGGAGCATGACCTCACCCTGGTGCGTTCGGCCGTCACCCTCACCGTGAGCGGTGAACTGGACGAACCCGAGGAGCTCGACGACGACGAGGACGCTGATGACGACTCGGAAACCTACGAACTGCTGGTGAGCTTCCTGGTGGACGAACGGGAGTACGGGCTTTACATCCCCCTCGATCCCTTCTTTGTGGTGGCCCGCATGGATGGCAAGGGTGCCGTGCTGGTGGAAGGCGAGGAGTTTGAGCGGGTGCAGCCCCGGATCGAGGCTGAGCTGGAAGAGCGGGAGGGCGACGACTGATGCTGCGTCAGTTGCTGCGCCCCAACTGGCTGCGGGAGTGCACCTTGGCCGAGCTGCCCCTGCAGGAGCTGCTCGACCAACCGATCCGGGCCCTGGTGCTCGATGTCGACCGCACCCTGCTGCCCCGCCGCCAGGCGGAGCTGCCGGACAGGGCCCTGCGCTGGCTGCGACTGGCGCGGCAGCACATGCCGATCCACCTATTCAGCAACAACCCCTCCCGCAAACGGATTGGAGCCGTCGCGGGCCAGCTCGACCTCCCCTACACCATCTCCGCGGGAAAACCACGCCGCAGCGCCCTGCGCAAGGTGCTGGCCGAGCTGCAGCTGCCCCACCAGGAAGTGGCCCTGATCGGAGATCGCCTCTTCACCGATGTGATCGCAGGCAACCGACTCGGACTGTTCACCGTGCTGGTGAAGCCGATCGATCCGCTTGGCCAGCCCTGCCAGCGTGATCGGCTGCAGAGGCTGGAACTGCGCCTGGCCCGCTGGGTCGGCACGACCCTGGGCTGATGGCATACGAACAGAGCGCCATGCGCCGGGTGATCAAGGTTGGCACGAGCCTGCTGCGGGGCAGCGCCGATCGTCCCCCGGCGGCGGTGATCGCCGATTTGGCAGCCAGCCTGAGCCGCCAGCAGCGCCGCGGCGACGCGATGGCCCTGGTCACCAGTGGCGCCGTTGGCCTGGGCTGCGTAGCCCTGGAGATGGGCCAGAGGCCGAGTGAGGTGGTGGCCCTGCAGGCCGCCGCCGCCGTGGGCCAGGGGCGGCTGATGGCGCTGTATCAAGACGCCTTCGCAGTGCGGGGTCTGGCCGTGGCCCAGGTGCTGCTCACCCGCGGCGATTTGGCCTCCCGGCGCCGTTACCAGAACGCTTGCCGCACCCTCGAGCAGCTGCTGGCCTGGGGGGTGGTGCCGGTGGTCAACGAAAACGACACTCTGGCCACCGATGAGCTGCGCTTCGGCGACAACGACACCCTCTCGGCCCTCGTGGCGGTGGCGATCGGCGCCGACGAGCTGGTGCTACTGACCGACGTGGATCGGCTCTATTCCGGCGATCCCCGCACCGATGCCGAGGCGCGGCCGATCGAAGAGGTGCGCAACTTGGCGGAGCTGGACAGCCTGCACAGCGTGGCCACCGGTGGCGGCCAGTGGGGCACCGGTGGCATGACCACCAAACTGGCCGCCGCCCGCATCGCCACCTCCAGCGGCATCCGCGTGCGGCTGGCCGACGGCCGCGACCCGGCCGTGCTCGACGCGCTGCTGGCTGGCGAGCGGGTCGGCACCGTGTTCCAGCCGAGCCCCAGCCCCCTGCCCGACCGCAAGGGCTGGCTCGCCCACGCCTTGCTCCCCAAAGGCAGCCTGCACCTCGATGCCGGCGCCGAACGGGCCCTGACCCAACAGGGGGCCTCCCTGCTGGCCGTGGGGGTGCAGGCGGTGGAGGGCAACTTCGGCCGGCGCGAGGCCGTGCGGCTGCTGGCCAGCGATGGCCGGGAGCTGGGCCGGGGCCTGGCCACCCTCAGCAGCACGGAGTTGCGGGAGCTGATGGGGCGCGCCGGCGTGGAGGTGGTGCACCGCGACCAACTCGTGCTCACCGGCTTCTAGGCCCGACCTACGATCCGCCCTGGACGGCTCCCTTGGAATGCGCTTCAGCGACCTGCTCAGCCATCTGAGCGACGTGACTGATGCAAGCCCGCGCCACCTGGCCGGCGACCCTGAGATCCGCGGCGCCGCCGCCCTCGACCAGGCCGCAAGCGGCCAATTGAGTTTCCTCGAACCGGGGAATGCCCTGGCGGCGGCCTTGCGGGCCAGTGGCGCCAGTGCGGTCCTGATTCCGCTCCGGGGCGAGGAGGCCGAGGCTCTCCAGCAGCAGGCCACTGATCGTGGCCTGGCCTGGGTCGCCCTGGCCGATCCCAGGCTGGCCTTTGCTGAAGCCCTCGAGGCGCTCTACCCCCGCAGCCGCCCGGCCTCCGGCCTTCATCCCAGCGCCGTGGTTGATCCCAGCGCCGTCGTGGGCATGGGCACCCATGTGGGAGCCCAAGTGGTGATCGGCGCCAACGTGCTGATCGGCGCCAGCTGCATCCTTCACCCCCGGGTGGTGCTCTACGACGATGTGCAGATTGGCGAGGGCTGCGAGCTCCACGCCGGGGCTGTGCTGCATCCAGGCACGCGCCTGGGCGGGGGCTGCGTGGTGCACTCCAACGCCGTGATCGGCAGCGAGGGCTTCGGCTTCGTGCCCACCGCCAGCGGTTGGCGCAAGATGCCCCAAACCGGCCTGGTGGTGCTGGAAGACGGCGTGGAGGTGGGCTGCGGCAGCACCATCGATCGCCCCTCGGTGGGTGAAACCCGCATCGGCGCCGGCACCAAGATCGACAACCTGGTGCACATCGGCCACGGGGTGACCACAGGCAAAGGATGTGCCCTGGCGGCCCAGGTCGGTATCGCCGGCGGGGCCCGACTGGGCAACGGCGTGATCCTGGCGGGCCAGGTGGGGCTGGCCAACAAGGCGGTGATGGGCGACCGATCGATCGCCTCCTCCAAATCCGGCGTGCATGGCGAGGTGGCCGCCGGCGAGGTAGTGAGCGGTTATCCGGCCATCCCCAACCGCCTCTGGCTGCGCTGCTCGGCCGCTTTCAACAAGCTGCCCGAGCTGGCCAAGAGCCTGCGCCAACTGGAGAAACGCGCCCAGGGCTGAGCCGGCCAAGACCTAGCCTCCCCGCCAGCCCTGAACACCGCCGGCGGCGCCCCCACACCACCATGACGACCAGCTACCGGATCACCCTGCTCCCCGGCGATGGCATCGGACCGGAGATCACCGCAGTGGCCCGGCAGCTGCTCGATGCCGTGAGCTCCAGGCATGGCTTTGGCCTTGTCTACGACGAGCAGCCCATGGGTGGCGCCGCCATCGATGCCAGCGGCGAGCCCCTGCCCACCAGCACCCTGGAGGCCTGCCGCCAGGGGGATGCGGTGCTGCTGGCGGCGATCGGCTCCCCCCAATACGACAGCCTGCCCCGCGAACAGCGTCCCGAAAGCGGCCTGCTGGCCCTGCGGGCCGGCCTGGGCCTGTTCGCCAATCTGCGGCCCGTGAAGATCCTGCCCGCCCTGATCGACGCCTCCACCCTGAAGCGCGAGGTGATCGAGGGGGTGGACCTGTTGGTCGTGCGCGAGCTCACCGGAGGGGTGTATTTCGGCACGCCGAAGGGGCGGGTTGAAGCGGAGGGGCGGGTGCGGGCCTTCAACACCATGGCCTACTTCGACGACGAAATCGATCGAATCGCCAAGGTCGGTTTTGAGCTAGCCATGCAGCGGAGCGGGCGCCTCTGCAGCGTCGACAAGGCCAACGTGCTGGATGTGAGCCAGCTCTGGCGCGACCGGGTCAACGCGATGGCGAGTGCCTACCCGGGTGTGGAGCTCAGCCACATGTACGTCGACAATGCCGCCATGCAGCTGGTGCGCAACCCTCGCCAGTTCGACGTGCTGCTGACCAGCAACCTCTTCGGCGACATCCTCAGCGACGAGGCCGCCATGCTCAGCGGCTCGATCGGCATGCTGCCGTCGGCCTCCCTGGGGTCCAGCGGTCCGGGGCTGTTTGAGCCGATCCACGGCTCCGCCCCCGACATCGCCGGCCAGGACAAGGCCAACCCGATGGCGATGGTGCTCAGCGCCGCGATGTTGCTGCGCATCGGCCTGCAGCAAGAGGCAGCTGCCGCCGAGCTGGAAGCGGCGGTGGATCGTGTGCTGGCCGCTGGCTACCGCACCGGCGACCTGATGGCCGAGGGCTGCACCCAACTGGGCTGCCGCGCCATGGGTGAACAACTCTTGGCGGCGCTGGAGGGCTGATCCTGCAACGGTTCACCGCAGGGATGGGGGAATCGGTCCGGCGACCTGCCAAACTCACGATCGGTTTTTGGATCCCTGCGCATGTCGAAGCGTCACCCGGTTGTGTCTGTCACCGGTTCCTCCGGCGCTGGGACCAGCACCGTCAAGCGCGCCTTCGAATACATTTTCAAGCGTGAGGGCATCACCCCGGCGGTGGTGGAGGGCGATAGCTACCACCGCTACGAGCGAGGCCCGATGAAGGAGGCCATGGCCGCTGCCGTGGCCAAGGGCGAAAACTTCTCCCATTTCGGGCCCGAGGCCAACCGATTCGACAAACTTGAGGAGCTGTTCAGCACCTACGGCGAAACCGGCGGCGGCGAGAAGCGCTACTACCTGCACTCCGTGGAGGAGGCCGCCGAGCACAACGCCCGCCTCGGCACCAACCTGGAGCCGGGTCAGTTCACCCCCTGGGAACCGATTCCCGGCGGCACCGACCTGCTCTTCTACGAGGGCCTGCACGGCGGCGTGGTGGGCGAGGGCTACAACCTTCGCAATCTGGCGGATCTTCTGATCGGCGTGGTGCCGATCGTGAACCTGGAGTGGATCCAGAAGATCGCCCGCGACAACCAGGAGCGCGGCTACTCGGCCGAAGCCACGGTGGACACGATCCTGCGTCGGATGCCGGATTACATCAATCACATCTGCCCGCAGTTCAGCCTCACTGACATCAACTTCCAGCGGGTGCCCACCGTGGACACCTCCAACCCCTTCTTCATCCAGACCATCCCCACCCCGGATGAAAGCTTCGTCATCATCCACATCCGCAAGGTGGCCCGAGACAAGTGGGGGATCGACTTCCCTTACCTGCTCAACATGATCAACGGCTCCTTCATGTCCACTCCCACCTCGATCGTGGTGAACGGAGGCAAGATGGGCTTTGCCATGGAGTTGATCCTCACCCCGATCATCCACCGCATGATCGAAGAGAAGAAGAAGTTGTCCTGATTGCAACGGCAGCCCTTAGTCTTGGGCTGCCATTCGTTCTGGTGAGGCCGATTTCCTTCGCCACACCCACGAAGCCACCCCGGGCGGAACACCCCCAGGCGGATCAACCACAGATCTCGACGCCGTCGTTTCTGATTTCGGGAGCCTCCGCCAAGGCAGCTCCCTCGCTGCGTCTCGATCAGATCAACAGCCAGTTGGTGATTCAGGCTGCGCGCCGGGTGATGTTTCAGGCTCTCGACACCGCCCCTGCGGGGGCGGATCCTGCCGGTGTGGTGCTCCATGGCAACCAAGGCCGACTGGTGTTCGACCTGCCGGTGTTGCTGCCGGATGAACACTTTGTGCCGATCGATTTGATCCGGGGCCGGCTGGGGGGCAGCGGCCGATCCCGATTGCGCCTGCCCCGCAAACCCTCCTCCCCGCCTCCCGCCTGAGGTCCGCTTGAGCGCCCCGGCCTCGCTTCTGTCCAGCCTTCCAATCCTGCAGGTGTTGGCAGCCCTGCTCGGAGCCTGCGTGGGCAGTTTTCTCAACGTGGTGGCCTGGCGGATGCCGCGGCAGGAATCGATCGTGCTGCCCCCCAGCCATTGCCCCCACTGCGGCAGCCGGCTGCGCTGGTTCGAAAACGTGCCGCTGCTCGGCTGGCTGCTTCTGCGGGCCCGCTGCGGACACTGCGGCGCCCCGATCGCGATCCGCTACCCCCTGGTGGAACTGCTCTGTGCTGGGCTGTGGGTGGCGGCGCTGCTGGCCCGACCTAGCGCCCTGGGCCCCCAACCCCAACCCTGGCTGCTGGTAGGGGCGGGCTGGTTGCTGCTCAGCTGGCTGATCCCCCTCGTGCTGATCGACCTCGATCGCCTCTGGCTACCGGAGCCCCTCTGCCGCATCGGCCTGGTGCTCGGTCTGGCGATGACGGCGGTGATCGGCTTCCAGCAGGACGCGGGCGTGGGCCGCGAGCTGCTGTTCCACCACCTGGTGGCCTCTGGTGTGGGGCTGGTGGGCTTTGAGGCGGTCAGCGCCCTGGCCCAGAAGGCGATCGGCAAGCCGGCCCTGGGACTGGGCGACGCCAAGTTGGCCGCCCTACTTGGAGCCTGGCTCGGGCTGACCGGCCTGGGGCTCACGGTGATTCTGGCGGTGTTCAGCGGCGCCGTGGTGGGCAGCATCGGCCGTCTCACTGGCAGGCTTGGCAAGCACCAGCCCTTTCCGTTTGGGCCTTTCCTGGCCGCTGGCGGCGCCGCCGTGTGGCTGATGGGCCACGACGTCTGGCTTGCCGTTCTGGGGCTGGTGTGGTGAAGCGCCTTAAATAGAGCCATCGCCAGGCCCAGCGCCCCCGAGATCGCATGTCGTTGTTCGACTGGTTTGCGGATCGCCAGAAAAATGCGCCAACCGTGCGGGTCACCCAGGACGTGGAAGAGGGGGATGGCCTCTGGAGCAAATGCCCGGAATGCGCTCTGGTGGTGTACCGCAAGGATCTGGTGGCCAATGCCAGCGTCTGCAAAGGATGCGGCCACCACAACCGCATCGATAGCGACGAGCGCATCGGCCTGATTGCCGATCCAGGCAGCTTTGAACCGCTCGACAGCGACCTCTCCCCCACTGACCCCCTGGCCTTCAAGGACCGCCGCAGCTACGCCGACCGCATCCGCGACAGCCAGCAGAGCACCGGCCTACGGGACGCGGTGATCACGGGGCTCTGCCGCACCAGCGGCCTGCCCCTGGCCCTCGGGGTGATGGATTTCCGCTTCATGGGCGGCTCAATGGGTTCGGTGGTGGGCGAGAAACTCACCCGGCTGATCGAAACGGCCACGGCTCGCCGCTACCCGGTGCTGATCGTGTGCGCCTCGGGGGGGGCCCGCATGCAGGAAGGCATGCTCAGCTTGATGCAGATGGCCAAGATCTCCGGCGCCCTGGAGCGCCACCGCCAGGCCGAGCTGCTCTACATGCCACTGCTCACTTACCCCACCACCGGTGGCGTGACCGCCAGCTTCGCCATGCTGGGCGATCTGATCCTGGCCGAACCCAAAGCCCTGATCGGCTTTGCCGGTCGCCGGGTGATCGAGCAGACCCTGCGCGAAAAACTCCCCGAAGGATTTCAAACCGCCGAATACCTGCGCGACCACGGCTTCGTGGACGCCATCGTGGATCGCACCACCTTCAAGGCCACCTTGGCCAGCCTGCTGAAGATGCACGGCTGCCGCGAGACGGTGCCCGCTTGACCAACCTGACGTGAAACAGTTGTTGGCGTGAAACAGTTGATCTCCAAGGCGATCTGCCGGATCGCAGCCCTGGTGCTGGTGATGGCCGTGTTCACGGGCGCGGCCGGGGCTGCTTTGGCCGGCCCCGTCGATTGGCACGAAGTAACCAGCACCAGCGAGGGGCGGCAGTGGTGGGATAGCGGCAGCCTGCGGCGCAGCCGCGGCGGCAATGTGTCGGTGCTGAGCCGGTTTCAGCCCGCCGCCACTGAGGACAAACCGCGCCCGGTGAGTGATCTGTACGTGATGGAGATCGATTGCGGCCAGTCGCTGTTCCGCGACACCTCGATCAACGGCCTACCCCAGTTTGGGGCCGAGTGGCAACCGGCCTCCGGAGACTCCCTGATCACCAGCGTGATCGGAGAGGTGTGCGCCGCCGCCCCTGAGGCCCTGTCATGACGAAACCCCTGGGCGTGGCCGTCGCAGGCCTGGGCTTTGGCGAGGCGGTGCACCTGCCGGCCCTGCGCGCCTGCCCCGGCACCACACCGGTGGCCCTCTGGCACCCTCGGCCGGAGCGGCTGGAGGCCGCGTGCCGCAGCGCCGAGCTGCCCGGCCACAGCGACTTTGACGCCCTGCTGGCCAACCCCGCCGTGGAGGCGATCGTGATCGCCACCCCGCCAGCCCCCCGCTTTGATCTGGCCCGGCGGGCCTTGGAGGCCGGCAAGCATCTGTTGCTGGAGAAGCCCGTAGCCCTCTGCGCCGAGCAGGTGGAGAGCCTGCAGCGCCTGGCCCTGCAACGGGGCCTCACCGTTGCGGTCGACTTTGAATATCGGGCCGTGCCTCTGTTTCAGCAGCTGGCAGCCCTGCTAGAGAGCGGCAGCCTGGGGGAGTTGGTGCTGGTGAAGTTCGACTGGCTGATGGCCAGCCGCGCCGACGCCTCCCGCCCCTGGAGCTGGTATTCCCAGGCTGCCGAAGGTGGCGGCGTGCTGGGCGCCCTTGGCACCCATGCCTTCGACACCCTGCACTGGCTGGTGGGCCCCACCTGCTCATTGCAGGCCCAGCTGAGCACGGCCATTCGCGAGCGACCGTTGGCTGATGGCAGCGGAGGGCTGGCCAGCGTCGATGCCGAAGACATCGCCCTGGTGCAGCTGGAACTGGACACGCCCCAGGGGCAACGGGTGCCGGCCCAGTTGAATCTGGCCTCGGTGGCCCGCCGGGGGCGGGGCTGCTGGCTGGAGCTCTACGGCCGTGACGGCACCGCCGTGCTCGGCTCCGACAACCAGGCCGACTACGTCCACGGCTTCGGGCTGTGGCAGTCCCAGGCGGGGGAGCCCCTGCGGCCGGTGGACGCCGACGCGCGCTGGCGTTTCGCCCGCACCTGGGCCGACGGCCGGATTGCCCCCGTGGAGCGGATCCACAGCTGGTGGAGTGCGGCGGTGCGGGAAGGCCGGCCGATGGTGCCGGGCCTGGGCGAAGCAGTGCGCAGCCAACACTGCTGCGATTGGGCCCAGCAACGGGGATCTGCCACCTGAGCCGTCCACGAGATTTCGTAACAACCGCTACCGTTTAGCCATCGTTGGCCGCGGGCCATGGGCTCCGTTGGTGGAAGTAGGGATTTCGCCCGAAGCAACGCGCCATCCACCCACCCCACCCGGGGTTTTACCGGAGGCACTCCCATGACCATCACCACCGCCAAACAGCTCGCTCGTCAAGCCGAAGAGGCCCGCCGCGCCGCCCGCCAGAACAGCTACGCCGTGCAGGCCCTGCGCCGCCAGCATCTGATCGAGTGAGCCAGCTGCACCGCAGCCTTGATCAAGGCCTCAAGCTGCGATTCCAGCCCCGCCAGCGTCATTCCGGCAGGGCTTTTTGGTGGCCAGGGGCATCCCCTAGACTCCCTCGCAGTCCCAACTTTCGACCCCGAGAGGTTTTCCCATGGCGCTCGTTCCGCTTCGGCTGCTGCTCGACCATGCCGCTGAGAACGGCTATGGCATCCCTGCCTTCAACGTGAACAACCTGGAGCAGGTGCAGTCGATCATGGAGGCGGCCTACGAAACCGACTCTCCGGTGATTCTGCAGGCCTCCCGGGGCGCGCGCCAGTACGCCGGTGAAAACTTCCTGCGTCACCTGATCCTGGCTGCGGTGGAAACCTATCCCGACATCCCGGTGGTGATGCACCAGGATCACGGCAACAGCCCCGCAACCTGTTTCGGTGCCGCCGCCAATGGCTTCACCTCGGTGATGATGGACGGCTCGCTGATGGCCGACGCCAAGACGCCCGCCAGCTACGAGTACAACGTGGCTGTCACCAAGGAAGTGGTGGACGTGGCCCATGCCATTGGCGTGAGCGTGGAAGGTGAACTGGGTTGCCTGGGCTCCCTGGAGACCGGCATGGGCGAGGCTGAGGACGGCCACGGCTTCGAAGGCAAACTCGACCACAGCCAGCTGCTCACCGATCCCGCTGAAGCCGCCGACTTCGTGGCCAAGACCAAGGTCGACGCCCTGGCCATCGCCATCGGCACCAGCCACGGCGCCTACAAATTCACCCGCAAGCCCACTGGCGAAGTGCTGGCCATCAGCCGCATCGCCGAAATCCACAAGGCCATCCCCAACACCCACCTGGTGATGCATGGCTCCTCCTCGGTTCCCCAGGAGTGGCTGGACATGATCAACAAGTTTGGCGGTGCCATCCCCGAGACCTACGGCGTGCCCGTGGAGGAAATCCAGGAAGGCATCCGCAACGGCGTGCGCAAGGTGAACATCGACACCGACAACCGCTTGGCCTTCACCGCCGCTGTGCGCGAAGCGGCTTTCAAAGATCCCGCCAACTTCGATCCCCGCCATTTCAACAAGCCGGCCCGCCAGTACATGAAACAGGTGTGCCTGGATCGCTACCAGCAGTTCTGGTGTGCCGGCAACGCCAGCAAGATCAAGCAGCGTGATATCAACTTCTACGCCGGTCTCTACGCCAAGGGCGAACTCGACCCCAAAACCGCCGTCGCGGCCTGATCGCAAGCCCCACAACGGGTGCTGTTCAGGGGGGCCTTCGGGGCCCCCTTTTTGATGGGATCAGGGGCGGGGTGGGGCTTCGGCCGAATCGGTGATGGTGCCCAGGGAGCGACCCTGATTCAACAGGGCCTCGATGGCTTTCTCGAGGGTGAGTTCCATGGCCACCCGGCTGCCATCGCTCACCACCACACGGGTGAGGGTGGGCAGCCCACCATTGCGGGCCTTGAGGTACACCGGCTCCACATAGAGCAGGGCCTCTCCCACTGGCACAACCAGCAAGTTGCCCTGGATCACTTCCGATCCGGCCCGATCCCACAATCCAAACTGCTGACTAATGCGGGGGTTCTGATTGATCAGGGCCTGAACCTGCTCCGGACCGAAAATCGGGGTCTGAGTGGGGAATCGCAGCAGCACCAACTGGCCGTAGTGGGGTGCGTCGCTGCGGGCCGCCAACCAGGCGGCCAGGTTGGGACGGGCCAAGGGGGTGAGGGGCTGCAGCAGCAGGAATTCCGGTGGCAACCCTGGAGCGAGCTGGGCGCTGACGTGGTACGGCTTCACGGGAATCTGGCTGCGTCCGTAGAGCTCCTGGGGCACCTGCCAGACATCGTCACCGCTGTAAAACACGCGCGGATCGGTCACGTGGTAGCGCAGCAGCTGGGAGGTTTGCAGCTCGAACTGGCGCTGGGGGTAGCGGATGTGGGCCTGCAGCGGCGCCGGCATCGCTGCAAGGGGCTCAAACAGGCCCGGAAACAGCCGCCGCCAGCCGGCGATGATCGGGTCGCGGTTGTCCGTCACGTAGAGCACGGCTGTGCCGTTGTAGGCATCCACCACCGCCTTCACCGAATTGCGCAGGTAGCGAATGTCGGGATCGCCCGGCACTGCGGCGCTGTAGGGATAACTGCCACTGGTTGTGAAGCCCTCCACCATCCAGAACTGGTGCTGGTCAGTGGCGAAGGGAGCAGGATCCTTCAGCTGCACCGACACCAGAACGGGATCGCCCTCAAAGCGCACAAACGG
This sequence comes from Cyanobium sp., assembly GCA_044369475.1. Taxonomy (GTDB): domain Bacteria; phylum Cyanobacteriota; class Cyanobacteriia; order PCC-6307; family Cyanobiaceae; genus Cyanobium_A. The sequence goes on from JBIPLV010000001.1 coordinate 51,587, forward strand.
AGCCAGGGCGCGCAACCCTTCGCGCACCTCGCGGCGGAGCAACAGTCGTGTTTGCGGTGTGATCGCCCCCTGCACCAGCAGCTTCGGCTCCCCCAGGTAGAGCGCCGAGGCCAGCCGCCCCCAGGGAGAGCCAATCGGCACCCCGGCCTTGCCGGAGTAGTGGGTGTAGAAGTTTTCATCGCCCTGGGGATAATCGAACTCCTGCACCCGGGTCGGCGCGAGGGCATAGGGCGACACCAGGGCTCCGAAATAGAGGCTGGGCTTGCCGATCGGAATGCCGGCGCGCACTTGAGCGGTACTGACTTCAAGCTGGGTGTTGCCCTGCACCCGCGTGGACGGGCCCAGGTCGCTGATGAAGTAGTCGGGCAGGCCATCGGCGCTGCTGGTGTTCACCGGAGAAACGGTGAAGCCATAGCCGTGGGTGAACACGAGGTGGGTATTGAGCCAGGTGCGGGCGGCCGGCGGCAGGGAGGCCTGATCGAGCTCCCGCGCCGTGATGATCACCAGTTGGCGCCCCAGCGCGGCGTTGTCACTGAGGCCGTAGCGATCGACCGCTGCTCCGGAAAAGCGGTAGTACACCCGCAGCTGCTGCAACTGACGGTTGGTGGACAGCAACGGCTGGCTGTCCCAGAGGCGGATGTTGCGCAGGGTGGCTTCGCCCGCCTGGACATCCGCCCGGGTGAGGCGGCGTCGAGGTTTGACAAAGCGGGTGCTGATGTCGTCGAGCTGGAACGCGGCCCGAGTGGCCCGAATCGAACGGGCCAGGTAGGGAGTTTCCCTCTCCAGCTCTCGGGGTTTCACCAGCAACAGCTGCAGCACAGGAGTGAGCGCGGCCTCCAGCAGCGGCACCAGCACCAGGGCCAACGACACTCCGAGCAGAAGGGGGCCCCGGATCCCCTGGCGCGGCAGGGGCATCACCAAAGCCACGGCGGTGAGCACCGCCGCCACGGCGGCCAAGGTGCGCAGGGGCAGCACCAGATGCACGTCCAGCCAGCCGGCACCGGGCACGCTGCCGGCGGTGCTGAGCAGCAACTGGTGACGGCCCAGCCAGAAACTGCAAGCCACCAGCACGGCCATCAGGGCCAGGGGCCAGCGCAACTGCAGCAGCTGCGCAGCGGTGAAGCCATGGAAGCGGCCGTCGCTGAGCTGGGGCGGGCGCGCCAGGATGCCCCACAGACCCGCCCCCAGGTGGCAGAGCACCAGGGCAATCAACAGGGTGAGGCCCAAGGCGAGGGCAGGAAAGCGCACCAGCCCAAAGGCGATGTCGGCCTGGAGCAGCGGCTCCCGCAAGCCGCTGTCGGGGGCGAGCAAGGCCAGAGCCCAGACGCCCCAGGCCCTGCCCAGGGCCGTGGCCGCAGCCATCGAGGCCATTGCTGCCACCAGCCGAGGTCCCCACTGGGGACGAGCCAACAGGGCCACCGTGAGCCCCGCCATCAACAGCACGAGCGGTGCCGAGACACTGCTGAGCACCGTCAGGCCGTGCAAGGCGCGGGGATCAAAGGGAGCGACCACCAGGCGCTCAGCCAGGAGCAACAACAGGGCCAGAGGGACCAGCTGGACCAGCGCCAGCCCGCCCAGACAGGTGGCATAGGCCAGGGGAGCCAGGGCGAAGCGTCGCTCCTGGGATGCCGCCGGACCCGGGCGCCAAAACCGCGTCAGCCAGCGCTGCAGAGCCAGGCCCACCGCTAGGCCGAAGGCAGCCGCAGCCAACTGCAGCAGCCAGCGGTGCAGCAGCACCTGCCCTTTGTCGAATTGCTCAAACCATTGCCACTCCACCCACAGGCGCGCCAACAGCACGGTCAGTCCTGCCAACAGGGCTAAGCCAAGGGCCATGGCGGCCACCAGGCGGAGAGCAGAGGGCGACGGACGCCTCAGCATGGGGGATCAGGGCAACGACCGAGGCTAGGAAGCCCTGGCGCAACAGCAAGCCCAGCGCGCCTGGTGTCGCGGCCTGATGACCAGGCCGCCCAAAGGCTTGGGTCACGGGGTCCGATCGAAGCGCCTAACCCCGGGCAATAAATACCCGACTTCCAGGATCGGCTTTAAATCGCCACCCCGGGAACCGCTGTTAGCCTCCTCCAATCACTGGGCGTGACTGTGACTGCCACCCTCTCCCGCTCCACCTTCACCGGGCTGCGCTGCAAGGAATGTGGCCATCCCTACGAAGCGGGCGCTCGCCACGTCTGCGAAGACGTCTGCTTTGGCCCGCTCGAAGTTGTCTACGACTACGACGCCATCAAAAACCGCGTCAGCCGCGCCACGATCGAAGCCGGCCCCGCCTCAATCTGGCGCTACCGAGAGTTTTTGCCGATTGAGGGCGACCCCATTGATGTGGGCACCGGCTTCACGCCCCTGCTCAAGGCGGGCAACCTGGCCAAGCGACTGGGGCTCAAGAGCCTCTACATCAAGAACGATGGCGTCAACATGCCGACGCTCTCGTTTAAAGACCGGGTGGTGTCGGTAGCTCTCACCCGCGCTCGCGAGCTGGGCTTCACCACGGTGAGCTGTGCTTCCACCGGCAACCTGGCCAATTCCACCGCTGCCATCGCCGCCCACGCCGGCCTCGATTGCTGCGTGTTCATCCCCAGCGACCTGGAGCTGGGCAAGGTGCTGGGCACCCTGATCTACAACCCCACCTTGATGGCGGTGAAAGGCAACTACGACCAGGTCAACCGCCTGTGCTCGGAAGTGGCCAACACCTTCGGCTGGGGCTTCGTCAACATCAACCTGCGCCCTTACTACTCCGAGGGCTCGAAAACCCTCGGCTACGAGGTGATCGAGCAGCTGGGCTGGGAGCTTCCCGACCACATCGTGGCACCGCTGGCTTCGGGTTCGCTGTTCACCAAGATCCGCAAGGGCTTTGATGAATTCATCAAGTGCGGACTGGTGGACGAGAAGGCCGTGCGCTTTAGCGGTGCCCAGGCCGAGGGCTGCAGCCCGATCGCCCAGGCCTTCGCCGAGGGCCGCGACTTCATCACACCGGTGAAGCCCAACACCATCGCCAAGTCGATTGCCATCGGCAACCCAGCCGACGGCCCCTACGCCATTGACATCGCCACGAAGACCGGCGGGTCCATCGCGGCCGTCAGCGATGCCGAGATCATCGAGGGCATCAAGCTGCTCGCCGAAACCGAGGGCGTGTTCACCGAAACCGCTGGCGGCACCACGATCGCGGTGCTCAAGAAGCTCGTGGAGCAGGGCAAGATCAACCCCGAAGAGCGCACCGTGGCCTACATCACTGGCAACGGCCTCAAGACCACAGAAGCGGTGGCGGATTGCATCGGCGCCCCTTACACGATCGAGGCCCAGCTCGACAGCTTCAAAACCGCCTGGGCCCAGGCCCAAGCGGCTCATCAGGGTTGAGCAGCTAGCCCGCCCAGCCCCAGCCCTTCTGTCACCACGTCAACCTTTCAATCCTTCGACTCCAGCCCATGGCCGTTCAGGTTCTGATCCCAACCCCCCTGCAGAAATTCACCAACGACGAGGCCAGCGCTGATCTCGAGGCCAGCAGCGTCGATGGGCTGATCGAGGCGCTGGAGGGCCGCTACCCCGGCATCAAGGGGCGTCTTTGCGATGAAGCCGGCAAGCTGCGCCGCTTCCTCAATGTGTATGTCAACAGCGAAGACATCCGCTTCCTCGACAACCAAGCCACGCCCCTCCATGACGGCGATGAGGTGTCGATCGTGCCCGCGGTGGCCGGCGGCTGAACTCCACTCCCACTGGCGCGAGCAGCACAATCCTGAATGGTGCTCCCTGCAGCAGCACGGCAGCGCCGAGGTGGTGCTCAATAGGGTGGATTCCACAGCTTTAGCTCAACTCGCTTGGAGGCTTTTCCGATGACCCAAGCCCCGATCCAACCGGGCGACCGCGTCAGTGAGGCCAGTGAGTTCAGCTGGCAGGGCAAAGCTCAACTGTTCGACTACCGCCAAGCCGCCAACCCGGTGCGCCCTGGCCTCACAGAACCGATCTGCTACCACCAGTGGTCGGCGGAGCTGCATCAGACCGGCCCAACGGCGGTGATCCCCCTGGATCTCAGCGCCGAGCTCGGCTGCAGCGGCCCGGCCACGAGCCCCGCGCTGGCGGCCCATTTTCTGCGCATCCAGGCCGGCGAGGGGCAGAAGGCCGCTGCCAATGCCACCAGCTCCCTCTTCTACGTGCTCCAAGGCTCCGGCCAGCTGCAGTGGGCGGGTCGTGTCCTGCACTGGGGCGCCGGCGACCTGTTTGTGCTGCCCGCTGGGGAGGCGCCCCTGCTGCAGGCCGAGCACACCAGCGTTCTCTACTGGGTGCACGACGGACCCCTGCTCAGCCACCTCGGCGTGGAGGCCACCCAGGCCGGTTTTGAGCCCACCCACTACCCGGCCGACTGGCTGCAGCAGGAACTCGAGCAGCTGCTGGCCGATCCCTCGGCCGCCCGCAGCAATCGGCTCAGCCTGCTGCTGGCCAACAGCGCCCTGCCCCAGAGCCGCACCGTGACCCATACCCTTTGGGCGATGCTCGGGGTTGTGCCCCCCGGCGCCATCCAACCGCCGCACCGGCACCAATCGGTGGCCCTGGATCTGATCATCGACTGCGACCCAGGTTGCTACACCCTGGTGGGCACCGAGCTCGATGCCAGCGGCGCCATCGCCAACCCCCACCGCATCGACTGGCAGGCCGGCGGGGCCTTCATCACCCCCCCGGGCCACTGGCACGCCCATGTGAACACCAGCAATCGCCTAGCCAGGCTGTTGCCGATCCAGGACGCCGGCCTACACACCTACCTGCGTAGCCTCGACATCCGCTTTGCCAGCGGCATCCAGAGCGGCCTCTGAGCGCTCCACCACAGCGCGGAAGGCCTCGCCCTCAATGGTTTCCTCCCTGATCAACAGGTCCACCAACTCGTCCATCAGGCTGCGCCGGGCGGCCAGCAAGCCCACGGCCTGATCGAGGGCTCCGCGGGCCAGCTCCCGCACCAGGCCGTCAATCCGGTTGCCGGTCTCCCGGGAGTAGTGGGGCTCCGAGCGCAACCAGTCACGCCCCAAGAAGACCTCCGCGCCATCCCCCTCCAAGGCCACGGGCCCCAGGCTGGAGAAGCCATAGCGGGTGACCATTTCGCGGGCAATGCGGGTCACCATGTCGAGGTCGCCGCTGGCCCCTTGGGTCACTTCGCCAGGCCCGAAGACCACCAGTTCGGCGGCGCGCCCCCCCAGGGCGACCACAAGACGGGCCCTGAGGTAGGCCTTGCTGATCAGGCCGGAATCCAGGATCTCCTCATCGGGCATCATCCGGGCAAAGCCGCCAACGCCACCCGCCCTGGGCAGCAGGGTCACCTTGTCGAGGGGATCGGCGTGGGGCACCAGGGTGGTGAGCAGGGCATGGCCCACTTCGTGGTAGGCGATCAAGCGCTTTTTAGCGCTGTCCTGCAGGGGCGCCGCCGACAGCCCCATGGTGATCCGCTCCAGGGCGCCAGCCATGGCGGCATCATCAATTTCGCTTTGGTGGCGGCGGGCCGTGAGGATGGCCGCCTCATTGAGCAGGTTGGAGAGGTCGGCTCCGGAGAACCCCGGGGTTCGGCTGGCCCAGGCCGACAGCGACACCGCAGCCGCCAGCGGACGGCTGCGGGCATGAACCGCCAAGATCGCCTCACGGCCGCGGCGGTCGGGCAGGTCGACGGTGATGCGGCGATCGAAGCGTCCCGGGCGCATCAGCGCCGCATCGAGCACGTCGGGGCGGTTGGTGGCGGCCAGCAGAATCACCCCGGAATTGTCGGCGAAGCCATCCATTTCGGTGAGCAGCTGGTTGAGCGTCTGCTCCCGCTCGTCGTTGCCGCCACCGATCCCAGCGCCCCGCTGGCGGCCAACCGCATCAATCTCATCGATAAAAATGATGCAGGGCGCCTTGGCTTTGGCCTTGCGGAACAGGTCCCGCACCCGACTGGCCCCAACGCCCACGAACATCTCGACGAATTCGGAGGCGGCCATCGAGAAGAAGGGCACACCCGCCTCGCCGGCGATGGCTCGGGCCAGCAGGGTCTTGCCGGTGCCAGGTGGCCCCACCAGCAGCACCCCTTTGGGGATCTTGGCGCCCACAGCGGTGAAGCGTTCGGGCTCCTTCAAAAAGGTGACCACCTCCTGGAGCTCCTCCTTGGCTTCCGCGATGCCGGCCACATCCTCGAAGCGCACCGCTACAGCGCCATCGGCCTGAAGCCGGGGCTTGCTGTTGCCAAATCCCATCGCCCGGTTGGCCACCTGGGCTGAGCGACGAATCAGAAGAGTTAGGCCGCCGAGCAGCAACAGCACCAACAGGCCATTGGCCACCAAACCCGCCATGGCCCCATCGGCGCGGTCGTCGCGCACCGTGAGCGGCACCTTCGCCTGCTCAGCGGTGCGCAGGAGCAGCTGGTCGTTGCTGAACACCGGCACGGTGGCCTGGCGGCCATCCTCGAAGCGCACCTGCGCCTCGCGCTGGCGCAACGACAATTCCAAGTCCTTCACTTTGCCGGCCCGCAGATCCTTCAGCAGCTGGCTGTATGAGGGGGCTGGTTCACGGGCCGACAGGGCGTCCCATCGAAAGGGCTGCCTGCTTGCAGGAAGACCGCCCGGAGGAAGACCGCCCGGAGGAAGACTTCCCGGAGTGGAAGCGTCCGGAGGAAGGCTGTCGCTCACTGAGTTCAGGCTTTGTCAGGAGCTTAGCGATTTGACGAAAGGCCAGGTGACAACGGAAGATCTTGGTTTGGCAGTGAGTGAGCAGGGATGGCAGTTCCCAAGAAGAAAACCTCCAAAGGCAAGCGCAACCAGCGCCATGCCACCTGGAAGGGCAAAGCTGCCGTGGCGGCCCAGAAGGCCATCTCGCTCGGTAAGGCCGTGCTGAGTGGCCGGGCCCAGGGCTTTGTTTACCCCGTTGACGAGGAGGGTGACGACGGCGAAAGCTGATCGTCCCGATCCCCACCCCCATCAAGAACCGCGCTGGTCTTGACCCAGCCGCCACACCAGCGCCGGCGACTGTCCAGGACAGCCAGACCCGTGGCCCTGCGATTCAGCGGATCCTGGTACAGAGCTGGGGGCAGAGAACAGAGACTCGAGCGCACCATCCACTCGAGTGCATCGGCCGAAAGCCAGGCTTGACCTCGGCGGCGTTGCTGGGCTTCTGCCTGCAGTCGCCAGCGTCTCGGCAGGTTCCATGCCTGCGGACGCAGCAGCCAGAGCTGGCTGCACTGGTGCCAGAGCGGCTGGTAGGCCTCCAGGGCCTGATCCCACCGGCACATCCAGGTTTGCTCATCGCAGCTCAGGCCCGGCACACCATGGGATGAAAGCTGTGCAAGCCGGGCAGATCCCAGCGGCCGGCAACCCAGCAACCAGCCTTCCAGCAGAAGCACCTCGGCGTCGCACTCCTCCACCCCAGCCCGGTCGCCGTGGCCGCCGATGAGGGTCTTGTCAAACCGTGGCAGCCGCAGCACCCCACCGGCCCGCCACGCCTTCAGACAGTCCAGCGCCAACGCAACGTCGTGGCTGCCCGGAGGCACCCGTGAGACGCCGAAGGGATTGCCAGCGAGGGCCAGCCGGCGCAGCTCCCAGGGCAAGTAAAAATCGTCGATGGAGGCCACAGCCAGCCCCAGGCCAAGGGCGGCGGCCCGTTTGCGCAGAACTGCCGCCAGTGAGCTCTTCCCGGCCCCCACGGGCCCATTGAGGGCCACCAGCGGCCGCTCTCCGCTGGCTCCAAGGCGCGCGAGCTCCACCATCAGGGGCTGCAGCCATTGGCGATTCAAGCCCGGGTCGATGGAGGGCTCCAGGGTGGGGGGCGTGGCAGGTGACGCCATCAGGTGCCCAGCTTGAAGGCCTCCAGCACCACCGCGTACACCACTCCAAGGCGCACGTTGTCGACCACCACCCAGCCCAGGCCTGGCGCCGTCTTCACCAGCCGGCCCCGCAACCGCACGATCAGCTCCACAAGCAGCACCATCAACAACACCGCCATGGGCCGCCCCCCAGGGATCTGCAACACCACGTAGACGGTGACATTGCTGCCGGCGTAGAAACCGAGCAGCAGCGCCAGCAGCACGGTGCTGCGGTGGCGCCAGTTGCCACGCAGGCTGCCAAGCAGCAGGGAACCAAGCTGCTCCAGGACTTGGTTGAAGCGGGTGCGCTGAAGGGGCAGGCGCGTCACAGCTCTGGAGCCTCCAGCAGATCCTGCAGATAGGACAGCGTGATCTGGCCGCCGTGGCAAGCGGGCCCCCGCAACACGCTCGCACCGCTGCCCAGCTGCGTCACCACCGCCCGGGCTCTGCTGAACTGCTGGAGCGGTTCGGCGCTGCCGTAGTGGCTGAGCGTCAGCAGGCAGGCCAGCCCGGCCTGATCGGCCGCCGCCAAGCCGTTGCCGGAGTCTTCCAGCGCCAGCACCGCCCGGGCCGGCAATCCCAATTGCGCCAGGGCGCGGTGGTAGGCCTCAGGGTCAGGCTTTTTGCGGGTGACATCGTCGCCGCACACCCAGATGCTGAAGCATCCAGCCAGCGGCCCCAGCAGATGCTCGGCCAGGGCGGCCACGGCCGTGCGGCCACTGGTGGTGACGATCGCCTGGGGGAGGCCTGCGGCATGCACCTCACCGATCAGCGCGGCCACGCCGGGGCGGAGCTGCAGTTCACCAGCAGCCACCAGGGTGGCGTAATGGCGTTGCTTGCGTGCCTGGAGATCGGCCACGAGCGCGGGCTCGGGCGTGGCCCCCTGCAGCTCCTCAAGGGCCGCGGTGATGCGCTCGCGGCCGCCGCTGATGGCCAGCAGCTCGCCGTAGCGCCGTCCATCCCAGTGCAGGGGCAGGCCCAGTTCAGCAAAAGCCCGGTTAAAGGCGAGGCGATGGCCGTCCCGTTCGGTCTCGGCCAGGGTGCCATCGACGTCCCAGAGCAGGGCCTGCAAGGCCATCGGCTGGTGCTGCAACGCCAACGCAGGCTACGGGGATGCATCTGCAGGGCAGGCGCCGCACAATGGCAGGGCCCCGGTTGCGCCGTCGTTGCTGCCTGCCCTTGATCAGCAACGCTGGCACCTGCCGGCTCCCCTGGCGCCCGAAGGGCTCTGCCAGGCGCCAGCAGACAGTCCGCTGCCAGAGTCCTTGCTGGCGGTGCTGAGCCGGCGAGGCTTCAACAGTCCAGAGGCGATCGCGGCCCTCTTGGATCCGCCCGCTGCACCGCCCGCAGCCCGGCACTTTCCCGACCTGGCCAAGGCCGTGGCCCGGCTGAAACGGGCCTGCAGCCAGGGGGAACAGGTGGCCATCTGCGGCGACTACGACGCCGACGGCATGACCAGCACGGCCCTTCTGGTGGGGGTGCTGCAGCGCCTGGGGGCCCGGCCGATCGCGGCGATCCCCAGCCGCATGGACGACGGCTACGGCCTCAACGCCGCCATGGTGGAGCGGTTGGCCGAGCAGGGCGTGGCCCTGCTGGTGACGGTCGACAACGGTGTGTCGGCCCTGGAGGCCCTGGAGCGTGCCGAGGCCCTTGGCATCGAGGCGATCCTCACCGACCACCACACGATTCCGGATCCCCTGCCGCCCCATCTGGCGCTACTGCACCCGCAGCGCACCCCGGATGGATCGCCCTACCGCGGCCTGGCGGGCGTTGGCCTGGCCTACGTGCTGGCGGCAGCCCTGTGCCAAAGCCTCAAGCGAGCTGATGGCCTCCAGATCGCCCTCAACCTGTTCTGCATCGGCACGATCGCCGACATGGCACCGCTGGTGGGGGTGAACCGGCGCTGGTTGATCGACGGACTACCGGGGCTCAGCCGCAGCCCCCTGGCCGGCCTACAGGCTCTGCAGCGACTAGCCGGACTGGACGAGGCCCCGCTCGATGCCCAGGCGGTGGGATTTCAGATCGCCCCGCGGATTAATGCCGTGGGGCGACTGGGGGATCCCCAGCTGGTGGTGGAGCTGCTCACCACAGACGATGCCGACCGGGCCCTGCATCTGGCACGAGACTGCGAGGCCCTCAACCGGCAGCGCCGCGACCTCTGCAGCGCCATCGAGGCGGAGGCGGTCGCCCTGCTGGAGGCCGATGGTCCCCGGCGCCCCGCCTTTCTGCTGCTGGCGCAAAACCACTGGCACCACGGCGTGATCGGCATCGTGGCAGCGAGGCTGGTGGAGCGCTTCGGCCGGCCAGCCGCCCTGCTGGCCGGCGAGGGCCATGGCCGACTGCGGGCCTCGGTGCGTGCACCACGGGGGTTTGCCGTGGATGGGGCCCTGCAGCACTGCGCCCCGCTGCTGGAGCGCTTTGGCGGCCACCCCGCAGCAGGGGGGTTCACGGTGCGGGCCGACCAGGTGGCAGCTCTGCACGAGCAGCTCACCCACCTGGCCGACGCTTGGCTACAGCAGGCCGGTCTGGGCACCCCGGTTGAACCGGAGGCCTTGCTGCCGTTTGCCCAGATCGACCGCGATTTCCACCGGCAGCTGCAACGGCTCGAGCCCTTCGGCATCGGCCACCCCCAGCCGGTGTTCTGGAGCCAGGGCTGCCAGGTCGCCAGCCAGAAACTGCTGCGCGGGGGACACCTGCAGCTTGAGCTGCGCCAGGGTGAGCATGGCCTGCGGGCCATGGGTTGGCGCTGGCAGGGCGAGGCCAACCTGCCACCGCAGGTGGATGTGGCCTACCGCCTCGCTCTCAACAGCTGGCAGGGGGAGGAGCGCCTCCAACTCGAACTTGTTGGACTGCGGCCCAGCGCCGGCGAAGCCTGTGGCAGCAATGAAGTGGTGCTGAAGCGGCGCGACCGTACCTATTGGTGCCGCCGCGAGGGAGCCGGCCTGGTGGTGCGCAATGCAGCCGGGGAGGAACTCACCAGTGCAGAGGGCACCGGCCATGACCATCCCTATGTGCGGGCTCTGATCCAGGACGCCGCCATCGCCCTGGGACTCGTTGCCTGAGATGACCCTCCCCCTGCTCCGCTCCCCCCTGCGCACTTTGCTTCAGCTTCTGCTGATCGGCGTGCTGGTGGGTCTAGCCTGCTGGCCCCTCAACCTGATCGACCGCGCCCAGGACCTGCTGCTGCACCAGCTACCCGGCTTCCGGGGTGGGCATTGGGCGACCCAGAGCCTGGCCCTGGCCTTCGCCCCGGTGCTGGTCATGCCCCTGCTGCTGTGGCTGCAGGCCGGGCCGCTGGCCCAGGGTGCCGGCTCCGGCATTCCCCAGACGCTCGAATGCCTAGAGGATCCCGCCGAAGCCCCCCAGCTGATGAGCCGCGGCCCAACGCTGGCGCGGCTGGCACTCTGGACTGCCGCCAGCCTGGCCCTGATGCCCCTGGGCCGGGAAGGACCAGTGGTGCAGGTGGGTGCCGCCGTGGCGCATGGGCTGCGCCGCCGCTTTCCTCGCCTGCTCGCCGGGCTTCAGCCCCAGAGCCTGATGGCCATCGGCGCCGGCGCCGGCCTGGCAGGAGGGTTCAACAGCCCGCTGATGGGGGTGGTGTTCGTGATCGAGGAGCTCACTGGGCGCTTCCAGACGTCGGTGCTCTGGCCTGCGGCAGTGGTGTGCTCCGCCGCCGCCCTGGTGAGCAACCTCGACGGCATCCCGATCTTCATCCTGGGCCTGGTGCAGACCCCCCAACCCGAGTGGCAGCAGCTGCTCTGGGCGCTGCCGGTAGGGATCGGCGGCGGCCTGCTAGGGGGGCTGTTCAGCCGCCTGCTGCTAACCAGCTCGGCGCTGCTGCGCCAGCGGGTGCGGCAACGGCCCCTCGCCTGGGGGCTCGTGCTCGGCCTGGCCCTGGGGCTGATCGCCTGCGCCAGCGGTGGTTGGAGTGGCGGCGATGGCGAGGCGTTGATGGGCCAGCTGCTGGACGGTCAGGGGAGCTTGCCCATTCCGGGAGAGCCGGTGAGCATCGCCGCCTGGTGGCTGGTGCTGGGCTCACGGATCGTGGCGCCCGTATTGGCCCTGGCCGCCGGGGTACCTGGGGGGCTGATTGACCCAGCCTTCGCGATCGGTGCCTTGTTCGGCAGTGGCGCCCTGGAGCTTTTTGGTGGAAATGCGCAGCTAGGCCTGGCGTTGGGAATGGCAGCAGGTTTAGCCGGAGCCACCCAGCTGCCGCTGATGACGGTGCTCTTCGCCCTGCGCATGGCCGGCGATCAGCAATGGCTATTCGGCATCCTGCTCAGCGCTGTGATCGGGGCCACCGTTGGCCGCCGGATCCAGGCCGAACCGATTTATCACGCCCTTTGGAACCTGCGCCGGACGCCGGAGCTGGCGTCGGATCAGAGGGCGCCGCGGCGGTAGAAGAGCACGAAGATCACGGCCGGGCCGGCCAGGGTGATCAGGGCTAGGGCGGCGAAATTCGCGATCAGATGAAAGTCGATACCCATGATGGTGGTGGCTGAGAAGCTGCAAACGCTGTTGTTGCAGGTTAGGCGTAGGTGCCGCTCCGCCAGGGCTGCCGCCTGGCTCTGTGACGGCTTGTCACAGCGGCGCTCTGGGCTGGGCTGTTGCTGGTCTGTGGCTGAATAGTCAGCAGTTGCGACCGGGCGATGGCGAGCAACACCTCCAGCCCAGACCATCAGGACCGGCCGGGAGAGGCGCGAGGGCAGGTGAAGAAGCAGGAGCAGTGGCGCTGCATCAGCGGTTGCGGGGCCTGCTGCCGCTTGGATCCGAGCCTGCGGCAGGAGGCCATCGACGCACTCAGCCCCACCCAGCAGGAGGAATACCTGGCCATGGTGGGCGCCGATGGCTGGTGCATTCACTTCAACAGCGGCTCGCGCAGCTGCCGGATCTATGCCGACCGACCGGATTTCTGCAACGTCGCCAATTTGGTCAAGCTGTTTGGTTCGCCCGAGGACCCCGGCGCCGGCGACCGCCTGGCGATCGGCTGTTGCCTCCAACAGATCCGCAGTGAATACGGAGGCCGTGGCAGGGTGATGCGGCGCTTTCGGCGTGCCATCCGAGAGCGCCCAGAACAGCGCACATGAGCAGTGTCAATGAGCAGTGTCCATGAGCCATGTCCATGAGCAACGACAGCGAGCTCCCCAAACCCGCCCCAGCCGGCACTTGGGGGGCAGCCTTTTTCACCACCTTCACCACGGTGTTCCTGGCCGAGCTGGGTGACAAGACCCAGCTCGCCGCCCTACTGCTGTCGGCCCAGTCGGGACGTCCGTTGGTGGTGTTTGTGGGGGCCTCCCTGGCCCTGATCAGCTCCAGCCTGGTGGGGGTGTTGCTGGGCCGCTGGCTGGCGCGGGTGATGCCGCCGCAGCAGCTGGAGCGCCTCGCGGGAATCCTGATGGTGGCCCTGGGGCTCTGGCTCGGCCGTCAGGCCGTGCTGGGGCTAGTGCCCTCACCTTCCGACCTCCACCTCACCTGAACGACCGTGTCCGCCCTGCCGCTCGCCCTGCTCGCGTCCACCTTTGTCACCGTGTTCCTGGCCGAACTGGGGGACAAGACCCAGCTGGCCATCGTGACCATCAGCGGCACCTCGACCCGCCCCGGGGCGGTCTTTGCTGGTAGCTCCCTGGCTTTGGTGCTGGCCAGCCTGCTGGGGGCGGCGGCCGGCGGGTCTCTCTCGGCAGTGATCCCCACCAATGCCCTGCAACTCGCGGCCTCGGTGGGCTTCCTGGTGATTGGCGTGCGGCTGATCCAGCGCTCCACTGGCGAAGAGACCGGCGAAAAGACCGTCTCGGAGCCCGGAGAGGCAGCCAAGGATCCCTCAGCCGACTAATGTTTGAAGAGAAGGCCTTGGTGGCCGTGGGCATCGCTCCGAGCCCAGTCCGCCATCAGCCACCTTCTTCCCCTCGCCGCCCGCCCCTGCCTCCCGGGGCATTCCTGGGTGGCCCACCGCCAACCAGCCCTCCCACCGATGAAGTTCACGGTCGCCGACCTGCTCGACCAGCTTCCCGCCCATGAAGCCCTGCCGCTGACCAAGCTCGAAAAGGCCCTCGGCCTGAGCCAGAAGGCTGAGAAGCAGCAGCTGCAGATCGGGCTCGACGGACTCACCAAGCTGGGGCTGTTGGAGATCAGCGAGGCCGGCATCGCCCGGCGCGAGGATCCCGAGCTGATTCCTGCCCGGCTGCGCTGCTCCAGCAAAGGCTTCTGCTTCGCCCTGCGGGAAGACGGTGGCGAAGACATTTACATCCGCGATCACCAGCTCAACCACGCCTGGAACGGCGATCGGGTGCTGGTGAGAGTGACCCGCGAAGGCGGACGTCGCCGCTCGCCGGAGGGGGGCGTGCAGTGCATCCTCGAGCGGCACACCACCTCGCTACTGGCTCAGCTCGAGCAACAGGAAGAGCGATTGGTGGCCACCCCCCTCGACGACCGGCTGCTCACCACCGTGGAACTGCCAGCCGGTGATGCCACCCATCTCGACAGCCAGCAGAGCTCTGTGGTGGAGGTGCTGGTCGACCGCTATCCGGTGGGGCAGTTTGCACCCCAAGGCCACGTGGCCCGGCGCCTGCCCGTGAACGGCGGCGAGGCCGCCGACCTCGATCTGCTGCTCACCAAGCACCGGCTCCACACCCGTCCCCAGCCCCCTCGCGCCACCATCAAGGCCCTGGCAGCCAAAGAGCGCTCCGACCTCACCGGCCAAGCGGCCCTGCTGATCGAACCGTGGAGCGGCAAGGAAGCCCCGGGGCTGCCTGCCCTGGCCCTGGAGGAGCGCGAAGGCGGCTGGACCCTGTGGGTGCATACCCCGGCCATCGCCGAGCGCTTTGCCAACGGCACCGCCCTCGACACCTGGCTCCGCAACCAGGCCGACGCCTACTGCGTGGGCCGACAGTGGCTGCCCCTGCTCAGTCCAGCCCTGGCCAAGGCCAGCGCCTTCAGGGTGGGCGAGGTGCAAGCAGCCCTGTCGGTGGGCCTGGAGCTCAGCACCGACGGCAGGCTGGAGCACTACCGCTTCTGCCGCAGCCAGATCCAGCCGGTGGCCGCCGCGGGCCTTGAAGCCCTGACGGCCCTTGGGGATCGCAAGCCCAAGAGCCGCACCGTGCCGGCGGCCCTCAAGGGACTCAAAGATCAGCTGCCGCTGCTCGAGCAGCTCATCGCTGTCACCGGGCTGCTGCGTCAACAACGTCAGGCAGCAGGCTCCCTCGACCTCAACCTGCCGCTGCCCGCCATCGACAGCCTCGGCGACCTGGCGGTGCCAGGCCCTGATTCTCCCCTCGAGGGCTGGATGGTGACCCTCGAACCTCACCATCCCCTGGCGCTGCTGCGGGAAGCCGTGCTCGTGGCCGAACAGGCCCTCGGCCAGCACCTCCAGACCCTCGAACTGCCGGCGGTCTACGCCACCAACGCTCCCGCCGACGCCAATGACCTCAACGACGTGGCTCGCTCGGCCCTCGCCCTCGACATTCCCCTGGAATTGAGCGAGGAGGGCAACGCCAGTGCGGCCGAGCTGGCGGCCGCCTTCGCCGGCACCGATCGCAGCCGGCCTCTGCAGCAACAGCTGCAGGCCATTCTCAAGCCGATTCAGCTGAGCAGCACACCCGGCGCCCATGCCCTATCGGCTCGCCTGGAGGAGGACGCGGCACTAGCCCCGTGGTGCTGCCCCACCCTCCACTACGCCGACATCTGGAACCAGCAGCTGTTGGTGCTGCTGCTCACCGAGGGCAAGGACCGCCCGAGCGTGCGCCACAAAACCACCGTCGACCTGGCCTCCGATGCCTGCCACGGCGCCATCGACTGGCCGCTGCTGGCCCCCAGCCAACTCACTCCCTTCCTGGAGGCCCAGGAGCATGGGCTGGTGCAGCGCCTCAACGGCAGGCGCCGCTTCTTGTCCGAACTCCAGGCCGACCTGCTGGCGATGGTGCAGGCCCGCCAGGCCGAGCCGCTGGTGGGGCAGGTGCTGCCCGGCGTGATCAGCGGTGTGCAGAGCTATGGGTTCTTCGTCGAAGTCCCCCCCTCCCAGGTGGAGGGTCTGGTGCACGTCAGCTCCCTCAAAGACGACTGGTACGAATACCGCTCGCGTCAGAACCGGCTGGTGGGACGCAAGAACCGCCGCACCTACATGCTCGGCGACCAGGTGGAGGTGGAAATCCAGAAGGTTGACGCCCTGCGCCATCAGATCGATCTGGCCGTGGTGCTGCCCGAAGGCGTGATGGCCGACGGGGACGATCTGGCCGAAGGGGCTGATGGGGCCGATGACACCTCTGTTCAAGAGGAAGAACACGATCCGTTTGCGCCGATCCCGGTGTTGAGCGAGGCCTAAGCCGTGACCCCTGCGGCCGGAAGCGGGCCGGTGGTGCTGGCTGTCTCGGGCGCCTCGGCTCAACCGCTGGCGCAGCGGGCCCTTCAGTTGCTGCTGGAGGCCGGCGAGTCGGTGGAGCTGGTCACCTCTCGAGGCGCCATTGGCGTTTGGCAGGCGGAGCTGGGCCTGAGGGTGCCCTCGGAGCCCGCGGCCCAAGAAGCGTTCTGGCGCGAGCGCACCGGTATCGGCTCCGGCCAGCTGCGCTGCCACCGCTGGAACGACCAAGCTGCTGGCATTGCCAGCGGCAGCTTCCGCACCCGCGGCATGGTGATTCTGCCGGCCTCGATGGGCACCGTTGGTCGCATCGCCTCGGGGGTGGCTCTGGATCTGGTGGAGCGCGCCGCCGACGTGCACCTCAAGGAGGGACGCCCCCTGGTGATCTGTCCGCGGGAAACACCCTGGAGCCTGATTCACTTGCGCAACCTCACAGCCCTGGCCGAGGCCGGGGCCCGCATCGCCCCACCGGTGCCCGCCTGGTACCACCAACCCCAGACGATCGACGACATGGTTGATTTCCTGGTGATCCGGGTTTTTGACGTGCTCGGCTACGAGCTGGGCAGCCTGCGCCGTTGGCAGGGGCCGCCCCACCAGCCAGGATCCCCGGGCGCCCCTTCCTCCTAGGGCGCCCGTCCGCGTAGGTCGTCTCTCCCACCAGTCCGTCCGTTGGCCCTGCTGCAACGCCTACTGCTGCTCCCCCTGCTCGCCCCGCTGCTGCTGGTGCTGCTGGTGGGCGCCCTCAACCCCAGGCCCAACCTGACCTTGCGGCTGCTGATCTGGAGCAGCCCCGCGCTGCCGATCGGGGTCTGGCTCGCCCTGGCCGCTGGCGGTGGCGCCGGCCTCAGCGCCGCAGCGGCCGCCCTGGCCCTGCAAACCGGGCCAGTCTCGCTGCGCCGCCAGGTGCGGCGCGAGCCCCGCGACCCGATGGATTCCTGGGAGGAACCGCCCAAAGCGTCAGCCCCCTCGCAACCCCGCCAGGCAGCAGGGCCACAACGTCCCCCCGGGGATCCCGCACCCACCGTGGCGGTGCCGTTCCGGGTGATCCGCAAAGGTCGCTCGGCAGCTGCTGCCAAGCCCGCGGCCGCCACCGGCACCTCCGCTGCAACTGCCACCCCCCAAACCACCGCCATGGGCGACGGCTGGGACAGGACAGGTGACGACGAGTGGTGAGCGCGATCTGCGTAGAGTCGACGCAGATGCCGAAAGGGGCCTGCACCGGTGAGCGAATCCGCCCAGCCAGCCGCCACTCCTACCAAGCCCAAGCCACCGGCCCCGGAAGACCAGCCGTTTGCCACGTTTGTGCCCGAGCTCCTGCTCCCCGCCCTGGCCAAGGAGATCCAGGGTTACGGCGGTTCGGCCCCCGAGCTGACCTTCAAGCAAGGTCCAATGCCCGTGGTGGGTGGGGACTGCTGGATGGTCAAAGGCCAGCTGCCCGGGGAGCGGCGCTTCTGGCTGTGCTTCACCACAGCCGACATCAATGCCCCCAAAACCGTGGCCGTGGCGGAGGCCGGCAGCGAACCCAGCCTGCTGGAGTCGTTCCTGATCGACGAAAAGAAGATGAGCCTGGCGCTGCTGGTGTCTCGCCTGGTGCAGCGGCTCAACGGTCAGAAGTGGCTCGGCCCGAACTGACGGGCGGTCCCTCTACGATGCCCTCACTGCCGTAAGCCGCAACGCTCAATGGTTCCTCCCGCCGCAATGGCCAGCCCCGCTGCACCGGCCATCAAGGATCCGGTCAAGGACACGATCCTGACCCCGCGGTTCTACACCACGGATTTCGACGCCATGGCGGCCATGGATCTGCGCCCCAACGCCGTCGAGCTGGAAGCGATCTGCGAGGAGTTCCGCAAGGACTACAACCGCCACCACTTCGTTCGCAACGCGGAGTTTGAAGGCGCCGCCGACAAGCTCGATCCTGAAACCCGCCAGGTGTTCATCGAGTTTCTGGAGCAGAGCTGCACCTCGGAGTTTTCTGGCTTCCTGCTCTACAAGGAGCTCAGCCGCCGCATCAAAGACAAGAACCCCCTGCTGGCGGAGTGCTTCGCCCACATGGCCCGCGATGAAGCCCGCCACGCCGGCTTCCTCAACAAGGCCATGGGTGACTTTGGCCTGCAATTGGATCTTGGCTTCCTGACCGCCAGCAAGGCCTATACCCACTTCAAGCCCAAGTTCATCTTCTATGCCACTTACCTGAGCGAGAAGATTGGCTACTGGCGCTACATCGCCATCTTCCGCCACCTCGAGAAGAATCCCGATAGCAAGATCTTCCCGATTTTCAACTTCTTTGAAAACTGGTGCCAGGACGAAAACCGCCACGGCGACTTCTTTGACGCACTGATGAAGGCCCAGCCCGACACGGTGCGCGGCCTGACCGCTCGCCTCTGGTGCCGCTTCTTCCTGCTGGCGGTGTTCGCCACCATGTATGTGCGCGACGTGGCCCGCAAGGAGTTCTACGAAGCCCTAGGCCTGGATGCCCGCGACTACGACAAGTACGTCATCGCCAAAACCAACGAGACCTCGGCCCGCGTCTTCCCGGTGGTGCTCAATGTCGAACATCCGAAGTTCTACACCCGGCTGGAGCGGCTGGTGAGCAACAACACCAAATTGAGCGAGGCCGATGCCAGCTCAGCCCCGGCGGCGATCAAGGTGTTGCGCAAGCTGCCCTACTGGATCGCCAATGGCGCCGAAATGGCCAAGCTCTACCTGATGGCCCCGATCCGCAGCGAGCAGTTTCAACCCTCAGTGCGCTGAGGCCTGGCTGCGGTTGCCGCAGCGCCCGTCACTTTTGTCCCTCCCCATCGCTGATCTCTTTTGGTTGCCTCCGCACCCGACTCCTTTGACCTGGCCTGGCAGCCCCGACTCGAAACGCTGTTGGCGGCAGGCCAGGCGGCTGGGGCCGATCTAGTAGAGATCTTTCTGGAGCGCACCGATCACCTCGGGGTGCTGGCTGAGCAGGAAACGATCACCAGCGTCAGTCCATCCTTCGGCATGGGCGCCGGGATTCGAGTGTTTCGGGGCGATCGGGATGGCTTTGTCAGCACCAACGACCTTAGCGACACCGGCCTGCTCCAGGCTCTGGACCAGGCCTTGGGCATGCTCGGACTGATGCGCAGCAGCGCTCCCGGCTCCCGATTCAACGGCCTGGGAGGCCTGCGCGACTTTGCGGCCACCAAGGCCGACTGGCTGGAGCGCTGCCCCTCCTTGGCGGAAGCAACACTGAAGCTGCTGGACGGCACAGCCCGTCTGGCCCACCACGGCCGCCACCTGCAGGCACGCCGGGGCAGCTATTCCCGCGACTGGCAAGCCGTGCTGGTGGCCGCCAGCGACGGCACCTTCGCCCGCGACATCCGACTGCACCAATCCCTAGGCCTCAACGTCCTCGCCGCCGATGGCGACCACCGCGCCGGCTTGGGCCGCCGCTACGGCACCTCCGGACGTCCCGACGACCTGCGCGACTGGGATGCAGATGCCTCCGCCCAGGACGTGTGCGCCAGCGTTGGCACCATGCTCTACGCCGACTACGTGGAGGCCGGTCAGATGCCGGCGGTGCTCGCCAACCGCTTTGGTGGCGTGATCTTCCACGAGGCCTGCGGCCATCTGCTGGAAACCACCCAGGTGGAGCGCGGCACCACCCCCTTCGCCGACAAGGTGGGCGAGCCCATCGCCCACGAAGCGGTGACGGCCATCGACGAAGGCCTCACCGACGGCGCCTTCGGATCACTCTCCATGGACGACGAGGGCATGGAGCCCCAGCGCACGGTGCTGATTGAAAACGGCATCCTCAAACGCTTTCTCAGCGATCGCGCCGGTGAACGGCGCACCGGACATGGCCGCACCGGAAGCGGCCGGCGCCAGAGCCATGCCTTCGCCGCCGCAAGCCGCATGCGCAACACGTTCATTGCCGCCGGGCCGCACTCGCCCGACCAACTGATCGCCTCAGTCGACAAAGGGCTCTATTGCAAATCCATGGGCGGCGGCAGTGTCGGCCCCACCGGCCAATTCAACTTCGCCGTAGAGGAGGGCTACCTGATCGAAAACGGCCAGCTCACCAAGCCGGTGAAGGGTGCCACCCTGATCGGCGAAGCCAAGGAGGTGATGCCCCGGATCTCGATGTGTGCCAATGATCTCGAGCTGGCAGCTGGCTTCTGCGGCTCCGTCAGCGGCAGTGTCTACGTCACCGTGGGCCAGCCCCACATCAAAGTCGATTCGATCACCGTGGGGGGCCGCTGACGATGGCCACCTCCGCTGGCCTCAACGCCGAGGCCCTGAGCAGCCGACTCCAGCAGCTGGCCCACCAGGCCGGCATCCAGCAGTGGGATCTGGGCGCCTCCTGCAGCACCGACACCTCCGTGCAGGTCGACCGCGGCGAGGCCAAACAGATGAAAGGGGCCCAGCGCAGCGCCATCACCGTGCGGGTGTGGAACGGTGATGGCCTGGTGGGCATCACCAGCACCTCCGACCTCAGCGATGAAGGGTTGGTTCGAGCCCTCGCCGGTGCTCGCGACGCCAGCGCCTTTGGCAACGCCGATGAGACCCCGGCCTTCTCGCCCCTGGCCACGGCCCCCCTGGCCAGCCTGGATCAGCCCCACCACGAGCCCCAGCCGATCCTCACCCTGCTGGAAACCCTCAAGCAGGCCGAACGCCAACTGCTCGATCGCCATACCGCCATCGGCACCGTGCCCTACAACGGCCTGGCCCAGCGCAGCAGCGAGAGGCTGTACCTCAACAGTGAAGGGGCCTGCCGCCACCAAAGCCTCACCACGGCGAGCCTGTATCTCTACGCCCGAGCCGAGGAAGCCGGCCGCAAACCGCGCAGCTCAGGAGCGGTACGCCTGGCCTACGGCACCACCAACCTCGACATCGAAGGCTGCATCGACGAAGCCGCCCAGCGCACCATCGCCCACCTTGACTACGCCCCCATTGAGACCGGCCACTACACCTGCGTGTTCAGCCCCGAGGCGTTCCTTGATCTGATCGGCGCCTTCAGCAGCCTGTTCAACGCCAGGGCCGTGCTCGATGGCGTCAGCCTCAGCCAGCGCGACTCCTTGGGCCAGGCCCTGGCGGTGCCGTTTCTCAGCATCCGCGACAACGGTTTGCATCCGGGCAACGTGGGCGCCTCGGTCTTCGATGGCGAGGGCACACCCACCGCTCCCCTCGACCTGGTGGACGGCGGGGTGCTGCGGCATTTCTTGCACTCGGAGGCCACGGCCCGCGCCTTCGGCGTGCCCCCCACCGGCCATGCCGGCATGGGGGCCAAAGTGTCGGTGGGGGTCGACTGGCTGGAGATCGGCGCCACCCCAGGCAGTGGCGGCGGGCAGCAGGGCCTCAACCGCCTCGGCCACGATGGGCCCGTGGTGGTGATCGATTCGCTTTCCGCCCTGCACGCCGGGGTCAAGGCCAGCCAGGGCTCCTTCTCTCTCCCCTTCGACGGCTGGCTGGTGCAGGGCGGCAACAGCCGCTCGATCGAAGCCGCCACCGTCGCCGGCGACATTCGCACAGTGCTCAAGGCGATCGTGGGTTTTGAGGGCGAAGCCAAGGTGACACCCGATGGGCTGTGCCCGTACGTCTGGGTGGAGGGGCTCTCCATCACCGGCGAGGCATAGCCCCCGGCCGTGAAGATCCTGTTCTGGGGCACCCCTGCCTACGCCGTGCCCAGCCTGGAGGCCCTGGTGGCTGCCGGTCACACCTTGGTGGGGGTGGTGAGCCAACCGGATCGCCGTCGCGGGCGCGGCAAAGAACTGCAGCCAAGCCCAGTCAAGGACAGGGCCCTGGAGCACGGGATTCCGGTGTTCACGCCGGAGCACATTCGACGGGATGAGGGCTGCCAGCAGCGGCTCGCGGCCCTGGGCGCTGACGTCTCAGTGGTGGTGGCGTTCGGCCAGATCCTGCCGCCAGAGGTGTTGGCGCAACCCCCCTTGGGCTGCTGGAACGCCCACGGCTCCCTGCTGCCCCGCTGGCGCGGCGCCGGGCCCATCCAGTGGTGTCTGCTGGAGGGCGACGCCGAAACCGGCGTGGGGATCATGGCCATGGAGGTGGGGCTCGACACCGGGCCGGTGTTGCTGGAGCGCCGCCTCGCCATCGGGCTGCGGGAGAACGCGCAGCAGCTGGGTCAGCGGCTCGCCCAGCTCAGCGCCGAGCTGCTGGTCGAAGCCATGCCCATGATCGAGGGCGCTGGCACAGGTCCGGAAACCGAACGGCTGACCCGACTTGGAGTGCGCCCCCAGGGCGAGGCGGGGCTCACCATTGCCCGCATGTTGACCAAAGACGACGCAGTGATCGACTGGAGCGCTTCCGCCCTGGCGATCCACCGGCGGGTGATGGGTCTCTATCCCGCGGCCCACACCAGCTGGCGGGGCAAACGGCTGAAACTGCTCAGCACCGAACCCCTGGTGGCTCGCCTCGCCAAGCAGCTGAGCCCCGAAGCCAAGACCGCGCTGGCCTGCAGCAGCGAAACGGCACCAGCTCAGCTGGCAGCAGCCGTTGCCCCAGGC
Source organism: Cyanobium sp. (assembly GCA_044369475.1). Classification (GTDB taxonomy): domain Bacteria; phylum Cyanobacteriota; class Cyanobacteriia; order PCC-6307; family Cyanobiaceae; genus Cyanobium_A. The sequence continues at coordinate 74,238 of JBIPLV010000001.1, forward strand.
ACGGTGCTGGCAGCGGTAACGGACACAGGCCTGGTGGTGGCCACCGGCGGTTGCCCGGTGCTGGTGCGTGAAGCCCAGCTGGAGGGCAAGGCTGCCGCCCGGGGCGGCAGCCTGCTCCAACAGCTCGCGGCCCAACCTGGCGATCAACTGGGCCCCACCGGCAGCGGGACGCACATCGCGGATGAAGCTCGGTAACGGGCCTCTTACGTTCTGTGTTGTTAGGGCTCGCACACTTTTCCCGATCCCCCACGGTGGCTACAGAGGGTGGAGACATTGCTGAGGATCCATGGGAAGCGAGCTGTCCTATGTCGGTGAAACAGGCCAAGGCTGCCTGATCTACCGGGAGACGTCGGGTCGCTACGTGGTCAGCCACCAACAACAACCCCAGCAGCGCCGCAGGGTCGCCACGCTGGCCAGTGCTTACGCCACCTGTCAGTGCCTGGCGATGGAGCGAATCACCGAGGCCAGCTGACCGCAATCAGCACAAGCCGGGCTCACGGGGCTGGCTGGGCTAACTGGGCTGGTTCCACTCCCCAATCTCCTTGCGATACAGCGCATGGAGGCCCTCCAGCTGGTTGTGCACCGACACCAGCTGGTCGCGGATGTGCTGGCTGTTATCGATGCGCCCAAGGGCCAGAAGCATCGCCTCAATCTGCCCCTTGCAATCGATCAGCACGCGGCACTCGGGGGATCCGGGCTCGTAGGGCATGTCAAGCGTCTCAACCACACCATCCGAGCGGAGCCCCCCGGTAACCGGTGTGTCGATTGCTGCCGTTCAGCGTCGCGAGCCGGGTGCACGCGGACTGCGACGGCCCTCGCGGCGGGCCCCCTGGGGTGAGGCGGCGGGTCGAGAGGAGGAGGGACGGCGTCCGCCGCGCCCCCGGCCGCCACTGAGATCGAGAGGTGGAGCGGAGAGCACCTTGGGTTCGAAGCCGGGCACTTCTTGGCGGGGCAGGCGGGTGCCGATCATGCGCTCGATCGCACGCAGCAGCTCACTCTCTTCGGCCGCCACCAGGGAAATGGCGTGGCCGTTGTGGCCGGCCCTACCGGTGCGGCCGATCCGGTGCACGTAGTCCTCGGCCTGATTGGGCAGATCCAGGTTGACCACGTGGGGCAGCTGGTGGATGTCGATGCCCCTGGCGGCCAGGTCGGTGGCCACCAGCACCCGCAGCGTCCCGGCCTTGAAGTCGGCCAGGGCCCGGGTCCGTGCCCCCTGGCTCTTGTTGCCGTGGATGGCGGCCGCCGACATGCCCTCGCGGCTGAGCCGCTCGGCCATCCGGTTGGCGCCGTGCTTGGTGCGGGAAAACACCAGCACCTGCTGCCAATCGTTGCTGCGGATCAGATGGCTGAGCAGATCCGGCTTGCGATCCATGTCACAGGGATGCAGCAGGTGCTCCACCGTGGGGGCCGTGCGGTTTTCCGGAGTGGCCTGGAGCTGCACCGGGTTGTGGAGCAGTCCGGTAGCCAGGCGGCGGATGTCACCGGAGAAGGTGGCTGAAAACAGCAGGTTCTGACGCTTGGGCGGCAGCAGCGCCAGGATTTTCTGGATGTCGCGGATGAAGCCCATGTCGAGCATCCGATCCGCCTCATCCAGCACCAGGATCTCAACCCGATCAAGCCGCAGCGCCCGCTGCTGGTAGAGGTCCATCAAGCGGCCCGGGGTGGCCACCAGCACGTCGGTGCCCTTCTGCAGCCGACTGATCTGGGGATTGATCTTCACGCCGCCGAACACAACGTCGCTGCGCAGATCGAGGTAGCGGCCATAAGCCCGCACGCTCTCCGCCACCTGGGCCGCCAGCTCTCGGGTGGGGGTGAGCACCAGCGAACGCACCACACCTCCGCGCGCATGGGGGCCATGGCGCAGCCGCTCCAGCATCGGCAAGGTGAATCCCGCGGTTTTGCCAGTGCCGGTCTGAGCGGCAGCCATCACGTCGTGGCCTGCTAGCACGGCTGGGATGCACTGGCCCTGGATCGGCGACGGCTTGGTGTAGCCCTTGTCGGTCACCGCCTTGAGAATCGGCTCACCCAGTCCGAAGGAGGCAAAGTCGACCAACGCAACACTGGCTGCTGAATCAGCAGCCAATGCATGACTGGCAGCCTGCACGGGGCTTTCAGCCTCCGGGTGACTGGCAACGGCCATGGAACTGGAGACAGCTGTTGAACTGGAGACAGCCGTTGCGCTGCGGGATCGGGGAGGGGACTGACGGATCGCCGGCTCTGCGGGGTTCTCCACCCTAGGGGGGGCCTGGGCATGGGCCCGCAACTCCGTCAGGGGCCATAGAGCTGCCAGGCCTGGTCGCAGGTGGCCAGCAGATCCCTGTCGGAGAGGGCCAGCGCCTCGGGCCATACCCCCTGGAGCCACAGCCGCAAACGGGCCGGATCCACAGCACCGCTGGGGGAATCGCGCCAGGTGCGGAAGAAGGCGTCCTGGGCCGCCAACACTCGAAATTTGAAAAACTCCAGCAAGCGCGCCCGCAGCCGGGTGCCATGGATGGTCCAGAGCCGATGTGGATCGACCCCGAGAGCGATCTCCACACCTGGCGCAATCCCCTCCAGCAGCGGCGCCAGCACTTCCACCACCTGAGGCGGCTGCCCGTGGCGTTGTTTGGTCTGCGGATCGGGCTGATAGATCCAGCCCCTCCGGGCTGGGGAACCACCGCACCGCACCAACACGCGCCAAAACCGAAAGGTCTCCGCTGGATGGCGATCGGTCCAAAGGAGCTGCTGAAAGCAGTGGTCGGGGTGCTCACTACGGAGCTCCAACGGAGCCAAGCAAAGGTTGAGGGTTCCAGCGAAACAGTCGGAAAGATCCAGGCCCCGTTGGGCAAACAGGGGGCGCTGCAGGCTGATGGTGCCGGCTGGGTAAGGGGAGGCGGGATCGCGCCCCGAGGCGACGCCATAACCCCGGATTAGGCAGCCCGTGATCCAGGCCGGCTGCTCCTGTTCAGCCATGGCCGGCTGCTCCCGCCACGGCGAAATGGCTGCAGCGCTCGCAGGGGCCATCGGGCAGCACGGCACAGCGCAGCAATGGGCTGCGGGCGTTGAAACGGCAGCTGGGATCGCCGATCACCCATTGGTTCTGCCACCAGCGGGCATCGGCGGGCCGGCGCTGGGCCTTCACCTGGAGCGCCACGGAGGCGAGTTCATAGCGGCCATTGCGCAGCTGGTAGCGGTGGCGGCGCTGCAGCACCAGAAAACTGCGGCCAGACGCCTCCAGCCATCGTCCGGGCTGGGGCACCTCACCGAGCTCGGCCACCTCCAGGGCATCGAGCAGCTGGTCGCTGCCGATCTGGCGCAGCTCCACCCTCATGGCTCGGGCGGTGTTTCCAGCGGAGCGTTCCGCGCCGAGAAGCCCCAGGCGAATAGGGCCGCCACCACAAGCAGCAGCACCCACTCGGGCGGCACCACCTGGGGCAGACCAAGCCGCAGCAGCAGCCGAATCCCCACCAGCCCCACCGCCAAGTAGCCGGCGGTCTCGAGGTGCCGATACAGCTCCAGCCAGCGGATGAAGAGCTCGGCGGTCAGCCGCAGGGCGATCACCCCGATCACGCCACCCGCCATCACCAGGAGCAAACGATCGCTCACGGCTACCGCCGCTGCCACGCTGTCGAGGGAGAAGGCAAGGTCGGTGAGGGCCAGGGTGGCCACAATCGAGCCGAGGCCGGCGTGGTGGGGGGAGCCGGGATGGGTTGTTGATCCGCCGGAAGCTTCAGCCCCGCCGCCGGTGGCACCTCCATCGCCGGGCGCCGACCACACCAGCTGCAGGTGTCGGCCGCAGAGCCACAGCAGATACCCTGCCGCCAGCAATTGCAGCGGCCAGAAGTTCAACACCCACTGGGCCGCCACGATCAGGACGAGCCGAAACACCAGCGCCAGCGCCAGGCCCAGGTTGAGAGCCTGGCGCTGGCGCGCCGGATCCTCCAGGCCGCGGGCGATGGCCGCCAGGGCGATGGCGTTGTCGGCAGAGAGCACGGCCTCGAGCGCCACCAGCAGGGGCAGCAGCAGCAGCACCTCTCGCCACTGATCGGCCTGATGGAGCAGGGGGGTGAGGGACTGGATCGACTCCGCTTCCACGGGCTGCAGCGGGTCAGGATGATGTGGAGTCTAGAAAGACACCTTGAACCGCCCGCTGGAGGATTCACATCTCGTGGAGGGTTCGCAGCTTGTGGAGTTGCAGCTGGAGGTCCAACTGGTGCATGCCGACAGCGGCAGCCGGGTGGTGCTGGTGCAGGCGCGGCGCGGCGGCCTGCTCGTTGACGGAGCCCTTGGGGAAGCCGCCACGGCGGAGGAAGCCGAAGACAGGGCGCGCCAACGCCTGGCGGCCCGCCTCACCCCCAAACCCCCGCCAGGTACCGCAGCAACTCCGGCACCTGCTTCGCCAGCCCCATCCGCACGGCCCAGCAAGCCAGCGCCAAGCCCCCAGCTGCAGCGAGAGCCTGAATCCGAATCCCCATCCGAGTCGAAATCCCTATCCGGGTCCGAGCCCTTGCTCACCGCAAGCCCCTCGCCACACCAAGAGCACCCGAGCCCGCTAGCAGCCCAGGCCCCTGAGGAACCCCCTGCCGATCCGGAGGACTGGAGCAGCGAACTGGCCCGCCTCGATCTGGAGCTCCAACGGCTCGGGTGGGACCGCGACCAGGAGGCGATCTACCTGGAGCGGGTGTTCAACCACCCCAACCGCAATCGACTCACCAGCTACGGCGATCTGCTGGCCTACCTCCAAGCCCTGGAGGGATTTGCTCCGGGCACGGATCCCGCCACCGCCCCGGCGCCGCTTCGGCGCCGGGAGCTACTGAGCCAGAGCGACGCGCTACTGGGCCAACTGCAGTGGGATCCTGGCCGGGGCCGCGCCTTCCTCGAGCAACACTTCTCCCTCACCAGCCGCCAGCAGCTCAGCGACGCCCAGTTGCTGCAGTTCAACATGCTGCTGGAGAGTGAATGGCTGACCGGGCAGACCCCTGGGGCTGCCGGCTAAGCGCCGCCCGGCCCGGCCCAGTGCTCAACAGTGCTGGCGCACCAATTGGGCCCCCAGACCCGATCGAGCTTGATTGGCAAAAGCCTCCCGCTCGAGCTGCCGTTCATGGGCCGTGGCCTGGCGGTACACCGGTTCGTTGAGCACCTCCGCCAGGTGGGCCGGCAAGGCGGTGGGCAGACCCAGCAACCGCGGGCTGGAGCGCACCCCGCGGTTGCGGCAGCTCTGGGCCACATGAATGGCCTCATGGTTGAGCACCGTGGCAAATTCCGCACTGCCCTTCTCCACCACCCGGGGCTGGATCCGCACCGTGCGCGCCTGGGGATCCCATTCACCGGCGGCCCCCGGCTTACGCGGCTCGGTGAGCTCTAGGCGCACCCTCGCCGCCGCCAACACCGTCAGCAGTTCAGCAATCGCCAGACGCTCCGCTCCAAAGCTGGGGGGATTGGCGATCAGGGCGCGCAGCTCAGCCACAGAGAGCGTCGGTTGATCAGCGCGTCGTCGGTAGTGGTAGCGAATCGCGCCATTGGGAAGGGTTTCGGCCCGGGGGATCCACTGCCGATCGGCCACCGCCAATTGCTGCAGCAGAGACGCCTCCAACGCCGGCGACGCGGCAGCGGGCTGGGCAGGAGCACGCGCGGGAAGTGACGTGGCTTGGGACCCAGGGCTCACCGGCAGGGACGCACAGGCGGCGCCCAGCAACCCCAGCACCCCACTGAGCACGAGCAGAGACCCCCGACCGAGGGAGTGATCCAGGCGGGACAGGCAGCGGGATCGCACCAGGGCAGTCGGGCGGTCACACCAGTCTGAGGCCAGTTGCGAAGATCGGAGCTTCATGCCTTCCGCGCCTCCATGCCCCTCTCCGCCCTGGTGCGTCAACTGCAGCAGGCGTCCCTCACCGGGGAGGTGCTGGAGCGGAGCAAGCGGTCCGAGCGCCTGCGGCTGAGTGGCGCCGGCCGGGGCACCAGAGCCCTGATCAGCTCAGCGCTGGCAGGCGCCGGCGGCGCTCCCCTGCTGGTGATCGTGCCCACCCTGGAAGAAGCGGGGCGCTGGGCGGCACTGCTGGAGCTGATGGGCTGGCCGAGCTGCCAGCTCTACCCCACCAGCGAGAGCAGCCCTTACGAGCCCTTCGATCCCACCAGCGAGATCACCTGGGGGCAGCTGCAGGTGCTGGGAGAGTTGCTCGATGGCGACCAGCGCCTCGCAATCGTGGCCACCGAGCGGGCCCTGCAGCCCCACCTACCTCCACCGGAGGCCCTGCAAGCCCACTGCCTGAGCTTGCGCAAAGGCGACACGGTGGATCTCGAAGAGCTGGCCACCACACTGACGCGCCTGGGCTACGAGCGGGTGCCCACGATCGAGCAGGAGGGCTGCTGGAGCCGCCGCGGTGACATCGTCGACCTATTCCCGGTGAGCGCGGAGCTGCCGGTGCGGCTGGAGTTCTTCGGCGAGGAGCTGGAGAAGCTGCGGGAATTTGATCCCGCCTCCCAACGCTCCCTCGATGCCGTTGAGGTGGTGCGCCTCACCCCCACCGGCTACGGCCCACTGATCGCCGATGCCCTGCGCGAGGCGATGCCCGATGGACTGGATCAGCTGCTTGGCGCCGAGGCCAGCGACCAGCTGCTGGAAGGCGGCACACCGGAGGGCCTGCGGCGGCTGATGGGGCTGGCCTGGCAGCAACCGGCCACGCTGCTCGATTACTTGCCCGCCCACACCCTGATCGCCGTGGACGAGCGGCGCCATTGCCTCTCCCACGGCCAGCAGTGGTTTGACCATGTGGTGGAGCATCACAGCGAGGTGTGCCAGGAACTGGCCGAGGCGGCCAGCTGCAGCCCCGAGGCAATCACGACCCTGCTGCCCCCTCTGCTGCACCGCCCCCCCAACGCCGCCCTGGAGCAGGCGACGGCCTTCGGCGGTTTCGATCTGGCCGAGCTGCACGAAACCGACCACCACCCCAACAGTCTCGATCTGGCCTCACGCTCGGTGCCGGCCTATCCGAACGCCTTCGGAAAGCTCGCGGGGCTGGTGAAGGGCTTTGTGGCCGAGAAGGCCACGGTGTGGCTGCTCTCGGCCCAGCCCAGCCGGGCGGTGGCCCTGCTGGAGGAGCACGACTGCATCACCCGCTTCGTGCCCAACCCCACCGACTTCCCGGCCATTGATCGGCTGGTGGAGCAGGCCACCCCGGTGGCGCTGAAAACCAAAGGCACCGCCGAGCTCGAAGGCCTGCAGTTGCCGGCTTGGAAGCTGGTGCTGATCACCGACCGGGAGTTCTTCGGCCAGCACGCCTTGGCCGCCACCGGCTACGTGCGCCGGCGCCGCAAGGCCGCCAGCCGCACGGTGGATCCCAACAAGATGCAGCCGGGCGACTTCGTGGTGCACCGCAACCACGGCATCGGCCGGTTTCTGAAGCTGGAAAAGCTGGCGATCAGCGGCGAATCGCGCGACTACCTGGTGGTGCAATACGCCGACGGCCTGCTGCGGGTCGCCGCCGATCAGCTGGGCAGCCTCGGCCGCTACCGCGCCAGCAGCGACGCCCCACCCGAGCTCAACCGCATGGGTGGCACGGCCTGGACCAAGGCCAAGGAGCGGGCCCAAAAGGCCGTGCGCAAGGTGGCGCTGGATCTGGTGAAGCTCTATGCCGAGCGCCACCAGGCGCCGGGCTTCGCCTTCCCCGCCGATGGCCCCTGGCAACACGAACTCGAAGACTCCTTCCCTTACGAACCAACCCCCGACCAGGTGAAGGCGATCGCCGATGTCAAGCGCGACATGGAGCAGCCCAAACCCATGGACCGGCTGGTGTGCGGCGATGTGGGCTTCGGCAAAACCGAAGTGGCGATCCGCGCCATTTTCAAGGCCGTCACCGCCGGCAAGCAGGTGGCGATGCTGGCCCCCACCACGGTGCTGGCCCAGCAGCACTGGCGCTCCCTCTCGGAGCGCTTCGCGCCCTATCCGCTCAAGGTGAGCCTGCTCAACCGCTTCCGCACCACCGGCGAGCGCAAGGTGATCCTCGAGGGGCTGGCCAGCGGCAACGTGGATGTGGTGGTGGGCACCCACCAACTGCTCTCCAAGGGCACCGCTTTCAAACAGCTAGGGCTGCTGGTGGTGGATGAGGAGCAGCGCTTCGGTGTGAACCAGAAGGAAAAGATCAAGGCCCTGCGCAACGACGTGGACGTGCTGACGCTCAGCGCCACGCCGATCCCGCGCACCCTCTACATGAGCCTCTCAGGCGTGCGGGAGATGAGCCTGATCACCACGCCGCCGCCCCTGCGCCGGCCGATCAAAACCCACCTGGCGGCCCTTGATGAGGAAGCGGTGCGAAGCGCCATCCGCCAGGAGATCGACCGCGGCGGCCAGATTTTCTACGTGGTGCCGCGGGTGGAGGGCATCGACGATGTGGCCGCCCAGCTGCAGAGCATGATCCCGGGCCTGCGGCTGCTGGTGGCCCACGGCCAGATGGCCGAAGGGGAGCTGGAGAGCGCCATGGTGGCCTTCAACGCCGGCGAAGCCGACCTGATGCTCTGCACCACGATCGTGGAGAGCGGCCTCGACATCCCTCGGGTGAACACGATCCTGATCGAAGACGCCCACAAGTTCGGCCTGGCCCAGCTGTATCAACTGCGGGGCCGGGTGGGCCGCAGCGGCATCCAGGCCCACGCCTGGCTCTTTTATCCCGGCGATGCCTCCCTGAGTGAGGCGGCACGCCAGCGGCTGCGAGCGATTCAGGAATTTGCCCAGCTCGGATCCGGCTATCAGCTGGCCATGCGCGACATGGAAGTCCGCGGCGTGGGCAACCTGCTGGGGGTGGAGCAGAGCGGCCAGATGGAGGCCATCGGCTTCGATCTCTACATGGAGATGCTGCAGGAATCCCTGGCCGAGATCCAGGGCCAAGACATCCCGGCGGTGGACGACACCCAGATCGACCTGCCGATCACCGCCTTCATCCCCGGCGACTGGATCACCGAGAACGACGAGAAGATGGCCGCCTACCGCGCAGCCGCCGACTGCAGCAGCCAGGAGTCCCTGGTGGAGCTGGCCGCCGGCTGGGTGGATCGCTACGGGACCATCCCCGCGCCGGTGCAGTCGCTGCTGCAGCTCATGGAGCTGAAGCTAGTGGCCAAGCGCTGCGGCTTCTCGCGCATCAAGCCGGAGAAGCCGAACATCGCCCTGGATACACCCATGGAAGAGCCGGCATTCCGGCTGCTGCGGCAGGGCCTGCCCCAGCACCTGCACGGCAGGCTGGTGTATCAGGCGGGAGTGGGGAGCACCGCCAAGGTGCTGGCCAGAGGCCTGGGCGTGCTGCCCGCCGAGAAGCAACTGGAGGAGCTGATGGGCTGGCTCAACCAGATGGCCGCCCAACTCCCCGGTGCCGATGGCCTAACCCAGGCCCAGCGCAGCGAGCAGCAGGCGGCCCAGAACGCAGCGGTCTTAACGGTGTGAATGAGATGGCGGCGTGAGAGGGCTGGCGGCCCGAACTCCCACCCCAGCCCCACAACGCTCAAAGTTCCGTTACATTCATGAGAACTTGTGTAACGAGGCCGATGGGCGAGGTGATCGACGCAACTTCGGGCTTCGCTGGCGGTCTCGGTGGCGGTTTCAGTGTGATCTCTGGGGTGGTGAGCCTGTTGGCCCTGGGTCTGTTCGCCCTGCTGCAAGGCGACACAAACAACAATGACGATGACGATTCCAGCCCAGGTGGCGGCCTGATGCAGCCTGTTGCCTAGGCCGTTTCAGGGTTTAGAGATCTGTTGCTGAAGCTGTGCCTTGTGGTTGATGGGCACCAGCACCAGAAACAGCCACCACCACACCAGCACCCCCAGCGCCATCGGGATGCTGATCCACCAGCGCTGCAGCCACAACCAGCTCGCCGCTACGGCTGCCACTCCTGTGAGCAGGATGCTCCAAGGCTGGCACCACCAGGGTTTCAGGGCCCAAATCGACTCCGGGGGCTCCGACATCGCGTGTCAGCGGGCCTCGCCGGTTGGATTGGCCAGCGCTGAAGGCAGGTTGGCGCTGGCCGGGTTGTAGGCCTTCTCCACGCCATTGGCACTGCGGAGCCGTTTCACCAGGGTGGTCTCGGCCACCCGGTATTGGCTGTCCTTGCGGGTGCCGAGATCCTCCAGCTTGAGCCGTTGGGCCTCCAGCTCGGTCATCTTCGCCGTCACATCGGGGTCGATGCCGTGCTTGTGGATGTCCCGGCCACTGGGGGTGAGGTATTTGGCGATGGTCACGGTCATGCCGGAGCCGTCGGACAGCCCCCGCACCGACTGCACCAAACCCTTGCCGAAGGTCTTCTGGCCCACCAACACCGCCCGCTGGTTGTCCTGCAGGGCGCCGGAGAGGATTTCACTGGCACTGGCCGAGCCTTCATTCACCAGCACCACCAACGGCTTGTTGGTGAGGGCGCGGCCGTTGGCGCGCTTCACATCTCGGATGCCATCGCGGGTTTTGGTGGAGACAATCGTGCCCTCGTTGAGCCACTGGCGGGCAATTTCGACGCTGGCCATCAGCAGGCCACCGGGATTGCTGCGCAGATCCAGCACGTAGCCCTGGGCGCCTTTCTCCTCCAGATCCTTCACCGCCAGACGCATGTCCTTGGTGGCCGTGGCGTTGAACTGCCGCAGACGGATGTAGCCCACCTTCACCCCATCAGCGGTGGTGTTGATCTGGTGGTCGACGGCATGGAGCTCGATGCGCTCGCGGGTGAGCGGCACCTCCAGGGTCTGGCCCTTGCGTTGCAAGGTGAGGGTCACGGAGGTGCCGGCTTGGCCGCGGATCAACTTGACCGCGTCCTCGGTGCTCATCCCCTTGGTGCTCTTGCCATCGATGGCCACGATCACATCCTTGGGTTGCACCCCGGCCTTGGACGCCGGGGATCCCTCAATCGGGGATACCACCACCAGATTCTTCGTCTCCTTGTCGAGGCTCAGCTGGATGCCCACCCCGGAGAGCTCTCCGGAGGTGTCGATCTGCATCTCCTTAAATTCCCGCGGATCAAGAAAGCGGGTGTAGGGATCGTCGAGGCTGCCGAGCATGCCCCGAATCGCCTCGTAGGCTTCCTTGGTGCTGCCGTAGCTCTTGGCCAGCACGCTGCTGCGCAGGCTGCGCCATTGCTCCGGCTTGTATTTGCCGTTGATGTCGAGGTAGTCGCGGAAGACGATCTGCCAGGTCTGGTCGATCACTTCCTTGGGGCTGTCGCTGATCCGCGACATGCCCCCCGGCGGCGTCACCACTTCCCGGGCCACAACCGCCGTGGCCGCACAGGCACCAATGCCGACCAGCACAACCAGGCTGGCGCGGGGGCTGGCCATCAGGAAAAGCCGTGGAGGCCCGGGAAACGTTCCCTGAAACTAGCGCCGCCGCAAGGTTTCCACCGGGGTGGGTAACCGGACAACAACAAGCCAGGAGCGCTCAGGGATCGACCCAGCGGCCGTCCTCCCGGATCAGGGCGATCAGAGCCTCCACCCCTTCCGCCTCCGGCACCCGGCGGATCTCGTCGCGGCCGCGGTAGAGGGAGATGGTGCCGGGGGTCTTGCCGACGTAGCCGTAATCGGCATCGGCCATCTCGCCAGGGCCGTTGACGATGCAGCCCATCACGGCGATGTCGAGGCCGGTGAGGTGGGCGGTGGCGTTGCGCACCTTGTGCAACACCTCCTCCAGGTTGAACAGGGTGCGGCCGCAGCTGGGGCAGGCCACGTATTCGACCATCGTTTTGCGCAGCCCCAAGGCCTGCAGGATCGAATAGCAAACCGGGATTTCCTTCTCCGGCGCTTCGGTAAGCGAGACGCGGATCGTGTCGCCCAGCCCCTCGGCCAGCAAAGGCGCAATGCCGGCGGTACTTTTAATTCGCCCATAGTCGCCGTCACCGGCTTCGGTCACGCCCAGGTGCAGGGGGTAATGGAAGCCCTCCGCATCCATCCGGGCAGCCATCATCCGGTAAGCGGCCATCATCACGGGGGCCCGCGACGCCTTCATCGACACGACGATGTTGTGGAAGTCGAGGCGGTCGCAGATGCGAATGAACTCCAGGGCGCTTTCGACCATGCCCAAGGGCGTGTCGCCGTAGCTGAACAGCATCCGCTCGGCCAGGGAGCCGTGGTTGACACCAATGCGCAGGGCCTTGTCCTGCTCCTTGAGCAAGCTCACCAGCGGCTCAAAGGTGTCGGTGATGCGCTCACCGATAGCGGCGATCTCCTCGGGGCTGAATTCGGTGCGGTTGGGGTCGGGTTTGTCGAACACAAACAGGCCGGGATTGATCCGCACCTTGTCGACGTGTTGAGCCACCTCGAGGGCGATCTTCATGCCGTTGTGGTGCACGTCCGCCACCAGCGGCACGGGCTGGTAGGTGTCTTCGAGCCGCTGGCGAATCTCCTTGACCGCCTTGGCATGGGCCAGCGACGGCACCGTGAGCCGCACGATCTCGCAGCCGGCCTCATGCAAGCGGCGGATACCGGCGGTCGCACCCTCGATATCGAGGGTGTCCTCATTAATCATCGACTGCACCACCACCGGGTGGTCACTGCCGACCCAGATGTTGCCCACCCGCACGCTGCGGGTCTTGCGGCGATGGATCTGGGTGTCGAAACGGGGGTCGCTAGCCCAGTCGTTGGTTGGGGCGGTGGCCCGGTCGGGAGAGGAGGCGTCGGGGCGGGCCAGGGTGCCGGTCATGACGGGAGAGCGCTGGGGGCCGGAGGCTGCGCAAAGCCTGTCACAACATCCCCACCGCTGACGGATCAGCCAAGCGAAGCATCAGCCAAGCGAAGCATCCGCCACTGAGGGGTCGAGCAAACGGCGGCGCAGCTCGGCCAGATCGCGGACGGTGTGCCAACGGGGAGATCCCTCCGCCTTGGAGGGATTGCGCAGCAGATAGGAGGGATGCAGCAGGGGCATCAACCAGCGCCCCTGCAGACCGCCAAGGTTCAAGTTGTCCTGGTCGCCTTCACGCCACTGGCCCCGCAATCTGGTGATGCCGCCGCGGATGCCCAGCACCGCCTCTAGGGCCGTGGCGCCCACCAGCCCAATCACCAGGGGATCCACCAGGGCGATCTGCTGCTCCAGCCAAGGGCGGCAGGCCGCCATCTCGACGGCCGTGGGCTTGCGGTTGTCTGGCGGCCGGCACTTCACCACATTGCACACGTAGGCCTCGCTCTGGCTGTCCAGACCAGCGGCAGCCAGCAGCTGGTCGAGCAGCTGGCCGGAGCGGCCCACAAACGGCAGCCCCGCCAGATCCTCCTGGGCTCCGGGCCCCTCGCCGATCAGCATCAGCCGGGAGGTTGGATTCCCCCGACTCACCACCACCTGATGGCGGCCCTCCGCCAGGCCGCAGCGGCGGCAGTCGGCGCAGGAGAGGGCCAGCTGCTGCAGGGCATCGTGCGGCGGGACTGGTGAAGCCATCAAGGAACAGTGGTGACGCTCAGCAACGAACTGTCCATTTCGTGCCAGCTCGAACCGTAGGCGGAGAAACCGTGCGGCAGGATGGAAACCATTGCTGAAGCCGCGCGTCCCGATGCCGGAGACAGGGATGTTCGCCGCACCCACCACCAGCCCGAGTCTCTCGGCCCGGGCGAGGGCTCTGCAGCCCTCCCTCACTTTGGCGATTGCCGCCCGCGCCAAAGCCCTCAAGGCTGATGGCAGAGATATCTGCAGCCTCAGCGCCGGCGAACCGGACTTCGACACGCCGGCCTTCATCCGCGAGGCCGCGACTGCGGCCCTGGAGGCAGGCCACACCCGCTACGGCCCCGCCGCCGGCGAACCCGCCCTGCGGGACGCGATCGCCGCCAAGCTGAGCCAGGAAAACGGCGTGGTGACCACCACCGACCAGGTGCTGGTCACCAACGGCGGCAAGCAGGCCCTGTACAACCTGTTCCAGGTGCTGCTGGAGCCGGGCGACGAGCTGCTGCTGCCGGCGCCCTACTGGCTGAGCTACCCCGAAATTGCCCGGCTGGCCGGGGCCTCGGTGACCCTGATCCCCAGCTCCGCGGCCCAGGGATTTCGACTCGATCCCGCCGCTCTGGAAGCGGCCATCACCCCGGCCAGCAAGCTGCTGGTGCTCAACAGCCCCGGCAACCCCACCGGCATGGTGCTGAGCCGGCTGGAGCTGGAGGCGATCGCCGCGGTGCTGCGCCGCCATCCCCAGGTGGCGGTGGTGTGCGACGAGATCTATGAGTTTCTGCTGGCTCCCGGACACACCCACCACAGCTTTGCCGCCGTGGCACCCGACCTGGCCGGTCGCATCTTCACGGTGAACGGCTTCGCCAAAGGCTGGGCCATGACCGGCTGGCGCATCGGCTGGCTGGCGGGTCCCCGGTCGGTGGTGGCTGCCGCCAGCGCCCTGCAGAGCCAGAGCACCAGCAACGTGTGCAGCTTTGCCCAGTTCGGCGCCCTGGCGGCCATCAGCGCCTCCCGCGACTGCGTGCGGGCGATGGCCGCCCAGTTCGATGAGCGCCGCAGCCTGCTGACGGCGGGGCTGATGGCGATCGAACGGCTGCAACTGCTGCCGCCGGAAGGGGCCTTCTACGCGTTCCCCGATGTGAGCGCCTATGGCCTCGATTCCATGACCCTGTGCAACCGCCTGCTCGATGAAGTGGGGCTGGCGGTGGTACCCGGCGTGGCCTTCGGCGACGACCGCTGCATCCGCCTGTCCTGCGCCGCCGGACCTGTCACGATCCAGGATGGCCTGGAGCGCCTGCAGCGCTTCCTGGACACCCTCTGACTGCCTGAACTCACCCGTTTCCATCACCTGCCATGCCTACTCGAGAACGTTGGACCGCCGCACTGGCTGGGCTTGCTTTTGCCCTGCTGCCGGCGGTCCTCACGCCTCTTGCCCCATCCCTGCTGCCGGCGGCTGAAGCCCAGCAGAACCTGGCCAAACCCAGCACCACCAAGCCCACCAGCGCCCAACCAGTGCTCCGGATCGGTGCCATCCCCGACCAGAACCCCGAAAAACTGAACCGCCTCTACGGCCTGGTGGCCGACGAGCTCAGCAAGCAACTCGGGGTGAGGGTCAGCTATGTGCCCGTGACCGATTACACCGCTGCCGTGGGTGCCTTCCGCACCGGCAATCTCGATCTGGTGTGGTTTGGCGGCCTCACCGGCGTGCAAGCCAGCCTGCAGAAGCCCGGGGCGCAGATGATCGCCCAACGGGATATCGACGCGAAGTTCTACAGCGTGTTCATCGCCAACACCCGCAGCGGTCTCAAACCGATCCAGAACCAGAAAGGGCTGACGGTGCTGAAGGGCAAGCGCTTCACCTTCAGCTCGGAGAGCTCCACATCCGGCCGACTCATGCCCCAATACTTCCTGAGCCAGGCGGGCGTGAAGCTGGGCGACTTCGCCGGCGGCGCGCCGGGCTTCAGCGGCAGCCACGACGCCACCATCGCCCTGGTGCAGAGCGGTGCCTACGACGCAGGCGCCGTCAACGAAGAGGTGTGGAAGAGCAGCCTGCGCAGCGGCAAGGCCAACCGCAGCAAGGTGCTGCAGATCTGGCGCACCCCCAGCTACCCCAACTACCTCTGGCTGGGCCAACCCAACCTCGACCAGCGCTTTGGCAAGGGCTTCACCGCCAAGCTGCGCGCCGCAATCGTCGGCTGGCGGCCCAGCGATCCCGAGCAGAAGCAGATCCTTGAGCTCTTCGGCGCCCAGCAATTCACCACGGTGAAAGCCGGCGAATACAAACAGATCGAGCTGGTGGGGCGCCAGACCGGCAAGATCCGCTAACGGACTGACCCGAAGCAGCGCGCCGCAGGCCAGAATCGATGCACTCCAGCCCGGGAGACCGCGTGGTCTGGTTGATTGATCTGGTGTTGCTGCTGTCCGGCCTGGTGCTCTGGAATCGCGCCAGCAACGAAGGCGATGAGGCGTGGTCATTGTTTCTGCGCAGCATCGCCTTTCTCGATCTGGCCTTCATCGCCTTCGGCAATGGCCAGCTGCTGCTGGAGATTCCCCTCTTGGCGGTAGCCCTGGCGCTGCCCTCGGCGGCCAGCCTGGAGCGGCGGCGCTTCTAATCCGGCCATGAACCCCCGCGGCCCCGACCTGATCGAAATGAGCCTGGTGGCCCTGATCCTGGCGCTGATCGTCTACCGCCTCACCCTGGCCTGACCTCACCTTGCCGTCCCTCCTGACCCTGGAGTCGATCACCGTGGGCGGGCGGCGCAGCCAGCCACGCCTGGATGGGGTCTCGCTCCAGCTGGAGCCTGGCGAGCGGGTTGCCCTGTTGGGCCCCAGCGGCGCTGGTAAAAGCACCTTGATTGCGGTGGCCAACGGCCTGCTGGCCCCGGATCATGGCCAGGTGCTGTGGCAGGGGGAACCCCGGGCCCGCAGCAGCCGCGCCCGCCGCCGCCAGCAGGCTCGCATCGGCACCCTCTGGCAGGACTTGCGCCTGATCGAGGAGCTGACGGTGCAGCAGAACCTCAACGCCGCCTGCCTCGCAGCGTGGGGCTGGCCGCGAGCCCTGCTCAACCTGCTGCTGCCTCTGGACAGCCCGGCCTGTGCAGCGGTGCTGCAGCGGGTGGATCTGGATCCTGCCCTGCTCAACCAACCGGTGTCGGCCCTCTCAGGCGGCCAGCGGCAGCGGGTGGCCCTGGCCCGGCTGCTGCGCCAGGAGCCGCTGCTGCTGCTGGCCGATGAACCTCTGGCCAGCCTGGACCCCCGCCTGGCCGCCGATCTGCTCAATCTGCTGCTGGAGCAGGCCAGCCCGCCGCGGGGCCTGCTGCTGAGCCTGCACCGCCCCGACCTGCTGACTGGTTTCGATCGGGTGGTGGGGCTGCGGGACGGGCGCCTGGTCTTCGACCAACCCTGCACCAGACTGGAGGCCGGCCAACTCGAGGCGCTCTACGCCGGCACAGAAGCATGAGGCCAGCTGCGCCCCTGTGGGTGCTGCTGCCTGCCCTGGTGCTGCTGCCGGTGCTGGCCCTGCTGCCCACGATGAGCCATGGCGGCGGCTGGGAACTGGTGGGGCAGTTTGCGACAGCAGCGCTGCAGCCCTCCCTGGATCCGCTGGTGCTGGGGTCGGTGCTGGGGGGGCTGGGCATCACAGCGGGCATCGCCCTGCTCGGCTGGGCCGGCAGCCTGGCCCTGGGCCTGCTGCTCGGCATCGCTAGCTCACGGGTGGTGTGGCGCACCTGCACGGGCAGTGCCACCCCGGCCGGCTGGATCCGGCGCTTGCTGGCCCTGCCCCGCTCGATTCACGAGCTGCTCTGGGGATTGCTGCTGCTGCAGCTGGTGGGGCTGCAGCCGGCGGTGGCGGTGGTGGCGATCGCGATTCCCTTCGGGGCCCTGGTTGCCCGGGTGGTCAGCGACCAGCTGGATTCCCTACCCACCTCCACCCTCGAGGCCCTGCGCTCGGGCGGAGCCCCGGCACCGGCGGCCCTGCTCACGGCCCTGGGGCCGCCGCTGTTGCCCCAGGTGATCAGCTACAGCGGCTACCGCCTCGAGTGCGCCCTGCGCAGCGCCACCCTGCTTGGGGTGTTCGGCCTGGGAGGCCTGGGCACCGAGCTACGCCTCACCCTGCAGTCGCTGGCCTTCCGGGAGCTCTGGAGCGGCCTGTGGCTGCTGCTGGCGGTGATGTTGCTGCTGGAGGCGCTGCTGGGATGGCTGCGGAGGCGCTGGGCCATGCCGGCGCGGCTGGGGCTGCGCCAACGGGCCGTGGGACGGCAGGCGCGCGAGCTGGTGGCCGTGGGACTGGCCCTGCTACCGCTGCTGGCGGTGGTGGCCTGGCGGCTGGACGTCGAGCCCGCCGCCTTGCTGCAGTGGCAGGGCCTGCCTCCGCTGGGCCCGGCCGACTGGGGTGCAGTGGCCTCCTTGCCCTGGCCGGGGCTGATCGCCAACACCGTGCTGCTCACCCTTCTGGCCGCGGCCCTGGCCGTGGGTCTGGCACCCCTGCTGCTGTTGGTGGTCGAGCCCTGGCCCGCCGCAGGCGTTCTGCTGCGCGGGCTATGGGCCCTGGGGAGACTCTGGCCGCCACCGCTGACCGCCCTGCTGCTGCTGTTCGTGCTCCAGCCCGGGGTGCTCACCGGCGCCCTGGCCCTGGGGTTCCACAACCTCGGCATCCTCGGCCGCCTGCTGCTGGAGGCCGCCGAAACCACAGGAGCGCCCCAGCAACAGGCCCTGCTGGCCGCTGGCAGCAGGCCGCGGCTCGCCCTGCTCTATGGCCGCTTCAGTGGCCTGGCCCGCCCCTACCTGGCCTACGGCGCCTACCGGGCCGACGTGATCCTGCGAGAATCGGTGGTGGTGGGTCTGGTGGGCGCCACTGGCTTGGGCAGCCAACTGCTCGAGGCCCTCAGTTCGTTTGCCAGCGACCAGCTGCTGGCGCTGGTGCTGGCCTACGCGCTGTTGACGCTGCTGGGGGAAGATCTGAGCGATCGCGCCCGCCTGTGGCTGCTGGAGACCCCCCATCAGGAGACACCCCATGGTGATGGCCATCCCCAAGAAGCTGGTGGCGCTTGGCGATAGCGGTGTGTTCGGCTGGGGCGACCCGCTGGAGGGGGGCTGGTGCGAACGGCTGCGGCGCCACTGGATGGACCTGCCCGGCGGACCGGTGCTGTACAACCTCGGCGTGCGGGGAGATGGATTGGAGCGACTGGCGGCCCGGCTGGCCACCGAAGTGCGCTGCCGCGGTGAATTGCGACGCCAGCAACCCCAGGGAATCCTGCTGGGGATTGGGCTCAACGACACGGCCCGGGTGGGGCGGTCCGATGGTCGGCCCCAGCTGGATGCTGAGGGATTTCTGTTTGGTCTGCAGCAACTGCTGCATCAGGCTCGGGCGATCGCCCCGGTGCACGTAATCGGCCTCACCCCAGTGGATGAAAACGCCATGCCCTACGCCGATGTGCTCTGGTATTCCCTGGCCGACATCCGCCGCTACGAGGGCCTGCTGGAGGAAGCCTGCCTGGAAGCCGACGTGCCGTTTCTGCCCCTGCTGGAGGAATTGCTGGCCGATCCCGACTGGCCCCAGTGGCTGAGCAGCGATGGCCTCCACCTCAACAGCGACGGCCATCGCCAGGTGTATGAGCGGGTCCGCTCCTGGCCGGCCCTGTTGGCCTGGGCGGATCTACAGCCCCTCCACGGCCAAACGCCTCTGGCCTGCTGAGGGGCGATCCCCCATTCGGGTGAGCACCAATCCCCCGTGCGGGGGAAGCGAGCGTTGGGGCACCGCGGCGACGGTGAAAACACCGACGTCTCCCCCTCCATGGCCGCCGCATCAACACTCGCCGCCTCCGAGCTGCAC
The DNA here is from genome assembly GCA_044369475.1 of Cyanobium sp. Lineage (GTDB taxonomy): Bacteria > Cyanobacteriota > Cyanobacteriia > PCC-6307 > Cyanobiaceae > Cyanobium_A. The sequence continues at coordinate 93,431 of JBIPLV010000001.1, forward strand.
GCCCGCAACCGCAGCTGGCTCGAAGCCATGGCGGCCAGCCCCGACGCCAGCACTCGGCTGCTGTGGCGCAATGCCCTGGTGGAGCACAACCTGGCCCTGGTGAGCCTGGTGGCCCAGCGCCACAGCCGGCGCAGTGGCCAGCCCTTCGATGACCTGGTGTCGGCCGGAGGCCTGGGGCTGATCCGGGCCGTGGAGGGCTTCGACCTGCGCCGGCGCTGCAACTTCAGCAGCTTCGCCGTGCCCTACATCGAAGGCGCCATGCGCCACGACGTGCGCGACCACGGCCAACCGGTGCAGACCCCACGGCGGCTGCGGGAACTGCAGCAACGGGCGCGACGCCTGCAGGAGCAGCGCCGCGGCCAGGGCCTGGCTCCCCTGCAGACCGCCCAGCTCACCGAGGAACTGGGCTGCAGCCAGGCCCAGCTGGAAGAAGCCGCTGCGGTGCAACGGGCCCTGCAGGTGCGCAGCCTCGATGCCCCACTGTCCAGCAGCGATGGCGAGGAGGCCGGCTGCCTGCTCGACCAGCTGGCTGCCGGCAGCACCGGCACAGATGCAGAGCAACAGCTGCAGTGCCACTGGTTGCACAGCCAGCTCGCCCACCTCAACCGGCTGGAGCAGCGGCTGCTGGAGGGGCGCTGGATGGAGGGCCTGAGCTGGAGCGAGCTGGCCCTAGAGCTGCAGCTCACCAGCCGCCAGGCAAGGGTGCGAGGGAACGCCCTGTTGGCCTGGCTTCAGGAGGCCGCCGCCAGCACGAGCGGGGCCAGCACCAGCGGGGCCAGTGCGATGGCGAGCAGCGCGGCAATCGCCGTCTGAATCCCATTCACCAGTTCGTTGCTCAGCCAGGCCCAGCGCTGCTGGGCACTGGCGCCGATCCAGCTTTCAATCAGGGTGGCCGCCAGTCCCACCAGGGTCACCAGCAGCCAAACGGCAGCCGGGCTGACGGCAGCGGAACCAACGGAACTGGTGCCAATCGACCTGCCAGGCCCCAGGCCGAGCACCAGCATCAGCCCCGCCATCAGGCCGCTGCCCGCCAGGCTGGCGGCGGTGCCCTCGAGGCTGATCGCGCCTTCGGTGCCCGGCGGCACGCGGCGCAGGGAGGTGATCAGCACCGTGTGGCGCCCCCAGCGCTTGCCGATCTCGCTGCCGCAGGTGTCGGCCAACTTCGCAGCGAAGCTGGCGGCAAAGCCGAGCAACAGCAAGGGCTGCCAAGACGGCGGCGCCAGCACCGCCGCCATCGCCAGCAGGGCACCGGTGGCCGCCGAACCCCAAACGTTCTCAGGCCCCCGGGCCCCACCACGCCCCTCCGCCAAACCGCGGGCTTGCTTGGTGCGGAACCCGAGGCGGGTCACCAGGGATCCCAGGGCCAAATAGAGCACCACCGCCAGCCAACCCCTTAACCCAAGGCAGCCCCACAGCAGGCTGCCGAGAATGCCGGCATGCACCCAGCCGGCGCGGGTGAGCAGGGGCAGGCGCTGGGCCAAGCCGATCAACAGGGTGTTCAGGGCGAGGGCCACCAACCAGTGGCTCCAGCTCTGGGGGGCCACCAGGACTGGGGCGGGGATCGGCACGGGGCGGCGACGGCGCCATCAAAGTGTGTTGCACAGCGCGACCGGTGGAGCAGCTGGGGAGCAGAGCAGCGGATAATCGGCCTACGACGCTGCTGCCGTGATGGTGTTCAACCGCAAGGCCTCCTTCTTCCTAGACCTGGGCAGTGAAGGCGCCGAACCGGCCAAGGTGGCCATCGCCGAACCCAAAGCCCAGCAACCCAAAACACCGCCAGCCAAGCCAGTCGAAGGCCAGAGCGCGCCGGTCGCCATCCCTGCGGCGATGCCCTCGCCCAGCCAAGAGGTCACAACTGGCGTCGCCGTCACCACGGCCGAAGCCATCGCCGCTGAGCTGCGGGCGGCCCAGGAGGCCCTGCCCCCACCCAGCAACGCCACCTTCGCCCCTGACTGCCTCAATCCAGCCAACGCCCTGCGCAGCCGCCGCCGCCTGGCTGGCGCCAACCTGGCCGGCTTCAAGGACATGGCCTCCGGCATGTTCCGCAACTAAGGCAACTGCTGGGCGCGCCAGTGGCTGAGTAGGGCTGCTGCACCCACGGTGGCCGTGCTGCAGCGCAGGATCGTGTCGCCCAGGCTCACGGCCTGCCAGCCGTGCTCCCGGGCCAGGTCCTCTTCCTGCGGAGTCCAACCACCCTCCGGACCAATCGCCACGGTCAGGGCTCCTGGCACAGACCCCGCCAGGCCATCCGGTGTGGGACCCAGAGCTGCCAATGCCTCCCCCATGAGGGGCGTGCAGCTCTGGCGCGTGGTGCAGAGCAATCCCCGGCCCGGGCCGCCTGGCGGTGGAGCCCCCAGCAGCTCCGGTGCCGGCAGCGATGGGGCCAGCACGGGCTGCCAGAGCCGCTCGCATTGCTCCACAGCCTCCCGCAGGATGGTGTCGGCGCGGCCCGGCTTGAGGGGTTCGGGGTCGACGCTGCGCTCGGCCTGCAGAGGGATCAGCCCGTCGATCCCCAGTTCACAGACCATGCGCAGCAGCACATCGGCATCCCGCCGGGGCAGGGCCATCGCCAAGGCCAAGGGAACTGCCGGCGGCGGCTCAACCTGCAACGGAGCCGCCAGGGGTTGCTCCAGGTGGGCGCGATCGTTGGCTTGCAACACCGCACTCCAAAGCCGGCCTGCCCCATCCACCACCGCGAAGCAATCACCGGGGCGCAGCCGCAACACCCGGCTGAGGTAGTGGGCCTCGGCCCGTTCCAGGCTGAGAGCGAGGGGGCCTGCTCGCTCAGCAGCGATAGCGAGGCGCTCCGGAGCAATCAGCAGGCGCCGCAATTCACGAGCCACGGTGTCCCCCTAGCTCCAGGCTTCGTTGCCAGACGCATCTTGCTCCTCGTCTTCGGTGTCTTCGGCGTCCATCTCTTCAGCGTCCATGTCTTCGGCGTCGAGGGCATCGAGGCCGGCGAACATCGCTTCGGGCTGCTCCTCGATCGGCCAGTCGTCATTGAGGCCGCCGATCAGCAACTCCTCAATCTCCAGCACGTCGTTGTTGAGCTGAGCCAGGGCATTGATCAACACGTCCAGGGCGAAGGCATCGCTGGTGCCCAGGTCCACCCAACAGCGGGCCCAGTCGTCCTGGTATTCCATCGGGCCCATGTTGTGCATCAGGGCCGGCAAGGCAGACGCAGCCGCTTCATGGCTGTAGGCCATCCAGCCCAGCTCCGCCCCCTCCTCATGGGCCTGGAGGTTTTCGGCATTGAAGCCGCCAAGCTTGCCCAGGAAAAACCAGCTGTCGAAAGCCGTTTCCAAATAGCCCCGCTCCCCTGAGCCCAGGGGATGGGGGAACCGCATCCAGATCCAGCAATTAAAGGGGTTGAACTCGCGGAAGCGCACCTCCATGGCAGAGGGGGATCGGGGGGAAGACTCGCTCCATCAAACACGCCCGGCGGCATGCTGGGTCGATGCTCGAGCTGCGCAACGTCTGCTATCAGCCCGCTACGGCGCAGGAACCGGTGCTCCGCGGGATCAACCTGACCGTGGCGGTGGGCCGCACCGTGCTGGTGGCCGGCCGCAGCGGCAGTGGCAAAACAACCCTATTGGAGGTGATCAGCGGCCTGGCCGAGCCGTCCGCCGGACAGCTGCTCTGGGAGGGAGAGCCCCTCAGCGGCCGCCAACGCCGCTGGCTGTGCGGCCTGGTGTTTCAATTTCCGGAGCGCCATTTCCTCGGCCTCAGCGTGGGCCAGGAGCTCAAGCTCGGCCACCGGCGGCTGACGGCCGACCAGGCCCAGAATGCCCTGCAGCTGGTGGGACTGGAGGGCCTCTCCCTACAGCAAGCGCCGGAGCAGCTCAGCGGCGGCCAGCAACGGCGACTGGCCCTGGCGGTGCAGCTGTTGCGCAATCCCCAGGTGCTGCTGCTGGATGAGCCCACCGCCGGCCTCGACTGGGCCGTGCGACGCGAGGTGCTGGAGCTGCTGGCCGCCCTGGCCCAGGAGCGGGCCGTGCTGGTGGTGACCCACGAACCGGAGCTGTTCCACGGCGTGATCGATGGGGGCTGGAGGCTGGAGGCGGGCCAGCTGACGAGCCTCCAGACCGGGCTCCAGACCACGCCCGAAACTGGGCTCCTTACGATGCCTTCACATCGAAACGGCGAGCCTTGAGCGATCAGCTGCTGCGGGCCACGGCCGCCGGCGGGGGCATCCGGATGGTGGCGGTGAGCACCACCCACACCAGCCGCACCGCCCGGGAGCGCCACGGCCTCTCCTTCCTCACCACAGCCCTGCTGGGCCGTGCCATGACGGCGGGGCTGCTGCTGGCCAGCTCGATGAAGGTGGCCCACGGCCACGTCAACCTACGCATCCAGTCGGATGGCCCGCTGCGGGGCTTGATGGTGGATGCGGGCCGCGACGGCAGCGTGCGCGGTTATGTGGGCGATCCCGGCCTGGAGCTGGATCTGGTGAACGAGCCCGACGGGCTGCATCACTTCGATTTCCGCACCGCCACCGGCACCGGCTACCTCCACGTGGTGAGGGATCTGGGCGAAGGCCAACCGTTCAGCTCCACCGTGGAGCTGGTGAGCGGCGGCATCGGCGACGATCTGGCCTCCTACCTGCTGCATTCGGAGCAAACCCCCTCGGCCGTGTTTGTGGGCGAACAGATCGACAGCAGCGGCGTGCGCTGCAGCGGTGGCGTGCTGGTGCAGGTGCTGCCCAAGGCTGCCCGGGAACCGGCCCTGGTGGCTCTGCTGGAGGAGCGCTGCCGAGAGGTGCAGAACTTCAGCCAGCGGCTGGCCGACTGCGAAGAGCAGCTGCACACCCTGCTGGAAGACATCTTTCCCGACCTCGATCCCCAACCGCTCAACGACCGTGCAGCCTGCACGCCGGTGCGGTTTTACTGCCCCTGCAGCCGCGAGCGCAGCGTGGGGGCCCTCAAGCTGCTCGGCCACACCGAACTCAGTGCGATGTTGGCCGAAGACGGCCAGGCCGAACTGACCTGCCATTTCTGCAATGCCGTGTACATCCTGGACGCATCCCAACTGGCGGCACTGATCGCCGAAGTTGCGCCTGTCAGCCCTTGAAGGTCGCTAGCCGATCAACAGGGCCCCCAGCAGCAACAGCAGCAGAGCCGGGAGGCTCTGGACCTGCAGGGGCGAAAGAGGCAGGCCCAGGGGCAGGCTGGTGGAGAGGGCGCCGGCCAGAATCGCTCCGACCAACAGGCCCAGGCAGAGCAAGCCAAAGCCCCAGCCCACAGCAGCCAGAAAGCGGCGGTTCCGCCACTGGAGGTTGATCACCGCCATGGCGGTGGCCAGGGCTAGCAGCAGATCCGGGGGGAAACCCGGAGCCAACAGCAGCAGGAGCAGCAACACCCCCGAGGTCGCCAGCGGGAACCAGCGCTCCCGGCCCGTGGCCAAGGCGAGTCCCGGCAACTTGAGCTGGGGCGCTGCCATCCGAGGCAAGGGCAGCTGGGGCAGGGACGGTACCGCCAACTTCGGCGGTGGCGGGGCCAATTGTTCGCGCTGGGAGGCGGATTTGGCAGCACTGCTGACACGTCCCTGTTGACGCTCCTTAAGCCGCTCCATCAACACGGCGTCGTAGGCCGCCTCAATGCGAGAACGGGCCATGGTGTCGTCGCCCACCTCCTCAAGGCGGGCCAGCTTGGCGGCCTGCACCGCGTCGAAACTGGCATCAGACGGAACACCCAATCGCTCATAGGGGCCCGAGTGGTCGGCCGCCGGAGAGGGCTGATCGGAGCGTTGAGTCATGACGGGCGGCGCCGCGGAACCAGGGAGATCGCAGGACGTTGCCTGAAATAGAGCGTATCGAGGCTTGGCTAAAAAAGGGGCTCACTGCAGCGGAAACCCGCTTCGAGCTGCAATCGGCGGCGGCAATGTTCCGCCTCTTCTGCACCGAGGCGCTTGCGGTGCTTGAGCAGGGGCAACTGGGGGGGAAGGTGGCTTCCCTCCCGCATCTCCACGGTGGTCGCACCAATGGGTCCCTGGGCGGGCAGGAAACTCACGTAATCGCAGCCCCCGTCCGGGCGGGGACGCACCAGCCAAAGTGGCTTGGGCATCGCTGTGATGGTTTGTTACGCACCAGTTTGGCGCGCCCCTTGGCTGTCCGTGGGCCCACCTGCCGCTAGAGGGCGATCGGCTCCACCCCACTCACCACCGGCGCCACGGCGCTGAGCTCCAGCTCGGGATGCTCCTCGACCAGCTGGTTCAGGTTCCAGTCGTTCTTGAACAGCAGCACCGGCCGCTTCCAGGCATCGCGCACGGTCTTGCAGTTGAAGATCCGGCCCACCTTCTCCAGCTCGCTCCAACCGCCCACCACCCATCGGGCCACTGCAAAGCCCAGGGGCTCCAGGCGCGTCTGCACGCCGTATTCATTCTCCAGGCGGTATTGCACCACTTCCAACTGCAGCTGACCCACCGCCGCCAGGATCGGATCGCGCTTGCTCTCATCGGTGTCGTAGAGGATCTGCACGGCACCTTCTTCGCGCAGCTCGTTGACCCCCTTGCGGAAGCTCTTGAACGCCGATGGGTTGGGGTTGCGCAACCAGGCAAAGATCTCCGGCGAGAAGCAAGGAATCCCCTCGTATTCCACCTTCTGGCCCAGATAAAGGGTGTCGCCAATGGCGAACATGCCGGGGTTGTTCAGACCGATCACATCGCCGGGGTAGGCGTCCTCGACCACTTCCCGATCCTGGCCAAACAACTTCTGAGGGCGCGACAGGCGAATGGCCTTGCCGGTGCGGGCGTGTTGCACCGTCATGTCCTTTTCAAACTTGCCGGAGCACACCCGCACAAAGGCCACCCGATCGCGATGGCGGGGATCCATGTTGGCCTGCAGCTTGAACACAAAGCCGCTAAAACCCGGCGCCACTGGCGCGATTGACCCGGTGCCACTGGCGCGGGCAATGGGTTTTTGGGCCAGCTCCAGGAAGGCATCGAGAAACGGACGCACGCCGAAGTTGGTCATCGCCGAGCCGAAAAACACGGGGCTGAGCTCACCGGCATGCACCAGCTCCAGGTCGAGGTCGGCACCAGCCCCCTCCAGCAACTCCAGTTCCTCGAGGGCCTGAGCCAACAGTTCCGGCTCCACGGCACCTGAGTCGCGGGCCTCCTCCACCGACAGCACCTTTTCCTCGCTCTGGCGTCCCCGCTCGGCCCGCTCAAACAGAATCACCGCGTGGCTGCGGCGATCGATCACACCGCGGAAGCGGTCGCCGCTGCCGATCGGCCAATTCACCGGCCAGCAGGCCAGGCCCAGCTCCTGCTCGATCTCATCCAGCAGCTCCAGGGGCTCGCGACCCGGGCGATCCATCTTGTTGATGAAGGTGAAGATCGGAATGCGCCGCATCCGGCACACCTCAAACAACTTGCGGGTCTGGGGCTCGAGCCCCTTGGCCGCGTCCTCGAGCATCACCGCATTGTCGGCGGCCGCCAAGGTGCGGTAGGTGTCTTCTGAGAAGTCCTGGTGGCCAGGGGTGTCCAGCAGGTTGATCGTGCTACCCGAGTAGTCGAACTGCAGCACGGTGGAGGTGATCGAGATGCCGCGCTGTTTCTCCAACTCCATCCAGTCGGAGGTCACCTTGCGCTGCTCCCCCTTGGCCTTCACAGCGCCGGCCTGCTGAATCGCGCCCCCGTAGAGCAGCAGCTTCTCGGTCAGGGTGGTTTTGCCCGCGTCCGGGTGGGAAATGATTGCGAAATTGCGGCGCCGGGCCACGGCCTCGGCCAAGGCCGCCAGTTCGGGGCTGCTGGTCGCGGCAGAACCGCTGGCGAGAGAGCTGGTCGTCATGGGGTCAGCCTGCCAGGCCATTCACGCGATGCGTCCCCACACCTCCAGATAGCGCTCCTGCCGACGCGCCACCTGCAGCTGACCCGCCAATCCCGCCTGCGCAAGCTGCCCCATCACGTCCTCGGGCGTGAAGGCGGCATGGAGGGAGGCCCGGTAGTCGTGGCGCAACACCTCCGGGGCAGTTCCCATCTGCTCGGCCACCAGGGCGTCCACCGCCGCCGGGCTGGCGGGGCGGCGCAGATCCTGCACATACACAAAAGCCCCGGGTGCGGCGAGCTGGGCCACGGCCCGCCAAAGCCCCCCCGGATCGTGCAGATGGTGCAACAGGCTGTTGCTCACCACTGCCGAGAAGGCAGCGGCCAGGGGTCCCGGGTCGGCCAGAGGCAGCAACGCCTGCTGAAACTCCAGCCGTCCTGCCAGCTCCGGCTCAGCAGCGGCCCGCTCCTGGGCCAGCGCCAGCATCCGCGGCGCGCCATCGAGTCCGAGCACGGTCGCCAGCGGCCAGCGCCGAGCCAGGCGGAGGGTGATGTTGCCAGGGCCGCAGCCCAGATCCACCAGTCGCCCGCCGGGATCACCGCCGCAGAGCGCCGAGAAGCGATCGAGCATCGCCTGGTCGGAGGCATCGAAATCGGCAGCGCCATAGGCCTGCACCTGGTCGGCCCCATCCATCAATTCCGGCTCGGGGATCCGCTGCATGGGCACACCACACCTGCGCTTGCCAGTCTGGGGGCGTGGACAGGGCCGCGCACTGTTGCTGGTGTCAACGGTGTCTTGCGCACCCCACCAGTGGCGTTATGGTTCGGCACACCATCAGGCCGTACAACCTGTGACCCTCTCCGCCACGCCCCCCACAGCCGCCAGCGCTGAGAAGGCCTTTGCCGCCCCCAGCGGCAGACCAGCGGGCGAGGCTCAAGACTTTCCGGCCACCGCTCCGGCGGCCAATCCGGTCTTTTATCGCACCTACAGCCGCAAAACCGAGACTGGCCGGGAGAGCTGGAATCAGGTGGCCGAGCGCAATTTGGGCGGGCTGCGCCGCCTGGGTGATCTGAACGATGCGGAAGTGGACCTGCTGCGCCGCATGCAGCAGCAGCAGAAGGCCCTGCCCTCCGGCCGCTGGCTGTGGATCGGTGGCACGGAATGGATCGAGCGCAGCGAAAACTTCTCCGGCTCCTACAACTGCACCTCCACCAATTTGGTGGACTGGGAAGCCTTCGGGCTGATGATGGACCTGGCGATGATGGGCTGCGGCACCGGCGCCATCATTGAGCCCCATCTGATCAACCGTCTGCCGGCGGTGCGCAATCGCCTCAGCGTCACC
>JBIPLV010000415.1:0-3126 GCA_044369475.1 Cyanobium sp.
CGCGCTGCGCTGTGGGTCGAGTTCCGACAACACGTCGTCCAAGATCAATACCGGTGGTCCGGCGGTCACCTGTGTGACGAGGCGGTGCACTGCGAGTCGCAGCGCGAGCGCGAGCGTGCGCTGCTCTCCCTGTGACGCATGGGTTCGTGCGGGGAGACCGTTGAGTGAGATGTCGATGTCGTCGCGATGCGGACCGACCGTTGTCGTTGCACGACGGACATCGTCCGTGCGGCTCGCGACAAGTGACGCAGCGAGACCATCTCTCCTCCACTGCGGGTCGTAGTTCAGCTCAAGTGGCGTCTTGCGTTCGGCGAGATCTTCGTAGGCCTGTTGCACGAGTGGTTGGATGGTGGCGATCAAGTTCGCTCGTTCGTTACCAAGTGTCGTCGCACACTCGACGAAACGTTCGTCCCACACGTCGAGCGTGGTTTCGATCTCGCTCGTCAGGCGCCCACCTGCTTGCTTCAACAGTGCATTGCGTTGCCGCAACACGCGGTCGACCTCGCTGCACACTTGATCAAGTCGCGGTGAGATCGCTACGAGTGCATCATCGACGAAGATGCGGCGCGTCTCCGGTGAATCCTTGACGAGTCCGAGGTCTTCGGGGGAAAACACCGTCGTGCGCACCACACCCAACAAATCCTTGGTATTGGCCAGGCGTTGCCGGTTCACCTGGGCCTTGTTGCGACCAACCCTGGCAAGTTCCGCCTCGACGAGCATCTCGCGGCCGTCGGGGTGGATCACGGTGGCGCGAATGATTGCTGAGTCGCTCCCCGTGCGGATCATCGCCTCGGTCGGCACTCCGCGAAAACTCTTCAACGTCGCGAGATACGACATCGCTTCGGTGAGGCTGGTCTTTCCTTGACCGTTCGCACCGATGATCGCCGTCACGCCTTCGGCGAGGTCCAACTCGAGTCGCGCGTAGTTGCGAAAGTTGGTGAGTTCGAGTCGGCTGACGAACACGACTCGACGTCAGTTGTTCAAGCGTTGCGGCATGACGAGATAGAGATAGTCCTCCGCACCGACGCCGCGTAGTACTGCGGGCTTGATCGGGTCGCTCGTCTCGATCGTGATCTCGTCACCGACGACCGCTTCGACACCGGCCGCGAGATATTCCGGGTTGAAGCCCACGGTCATCTCGGATCCGGACAACGACGCGTCGATTTCCTCGACGGTGTTGCCGAGGTCTTGCGTCATCACGACAAGGCGCAAGGAGTCGTTCCCCATCTCGAGGCGCACCGGCGTCGTCTCGCGAGCGAGGATGCGGCAGCGACGGATCGCTTCCGTCAGTTGTTCACGTGACGTCGTGAGTTTGTTCGGATAGCTCGCCTGGATGAGTTGGCGATAGTTGGGGAATTCGATCTGCAACAAGTTGGTGGTCAACGTGACGTTGCCGATGGTGAAGGTTGCCTTGTCGGTTCCAAACAAGATGGTGGCCTCATCCCCATTGGACAGCAACCGTTGGAGTTCGCCGAGCGCACGACTTGGCAGTACGACGCGCTGGCCGTGGCCCAGCACGTTGGTCACCGCAAGGTCACGCACCGCGAGTCGGTACGAGTCGGTTGCGACGAGACGGAGGCCTTCGGGCTCGGCAGCCATCAACACGCCGGTGAGCGCAAGGCGTTGCATGTCGGTGCTGGCAGCGCGAACCACCTGGCGGAGTGCATCAGCCAACAATGGCGCGGAGATGGTGACCGGGGGCGCGGATGCGAGGGTGACGTTGGGGAAGTCGGTTGCAGCGAAGGTCGACACGGTGGTCTGGAAGCGACCTGAGGTGACAACGACTTCTTCGTTTTGGGTCTCGATGGTCACCTTGCCGTCCGGGGTCGAGCGCACGATGTCGCTCAGGAGTTTCGCACTGGCCACGACGACGCCATCACCTTGTCCACCAACGGTAAGCACGAACTGCACCGAGAGGTCGTTGTCCGTGCACGTGATCGTGAGCTCGTCGCCGATCAGCGACAGTCGCACACCAGAAAGTGCCGGCATGGCGTTGTTGCGTGTGGACGCCACACGAGCACATGCGCCGAGGGCCTCTGCCAAGACTTCTCGCTCAACTCGGAACTTCATGGGAACCACTTCCTTGGTTGTTCATTGTTGTTTGTGGATGGATAAAGAAATATTTAGTAACGGTAATAAGTGCTGTGGATTGTGGGTAAGTCACTCGATCCCTTGACGCATCGGGGAATGCGGACTCACAAGGCAACGAACGATCGCCACATCTTGCACAGATGTAGTTTTTGTCGCTGGGTGTAACTCGGAGTTATCCACCTGTTGCGCACGGCTCGTCCACATCGTTGTCCACTCCCTACGACGTCTTGAATTTTTGGACGAGTTCGGTGACCTGATCGAAGACCTGCTTGCGCTCCTTCATCATGCGCTGCGTCTTGTCGACGGCATGGATGACGGTGGTGTGGTCGCGACCACCAAACAAGCGGGCGATGGCCGGGTAACTCAAGTCGGTGAGTTCACGGAACACGTACATCGCGGTCTGGCGGGCTGCAACGAGGGGGCGCTGGCGGCTCTTGCCACGCAACGCCTCGACGTCGAAGCCGAGGTGCTCGGCGATCTCGGCCAACAACTGCTCGTCCGTGCGGGGCTTGGGTGCCGACCGTGACAAGAGATCCGTCAGGAGTTGCTCGGCGAGGGCGACATCCACCTGGGTCTTGTTCAGGCTGGCGTATGCCGCGACGCGGATGAGCGCGCCTTCGAGCTCACGAATGTTCGTCGTGACCTTGCTCGCGATGAACTCGAGCACGTCGTGAGACACCGAGGTTCGCTCACGCTCGGCCTTGTTGCGCAAGATGGCGAGGCGGGTTTCCATGTCCGGCGGCTGAATGTCGGTGATGAGGCCCCAACGGAAGCGACCGCGGAGACGGTCCTCGAGGGTGGGGATCGCATCCGGCATCCGGTCGGAGGAAATCACGATCTGCTTGTTCGCCCCGTGGAGCGAGTTGAAGGTGTGGAAGAACTCCTCCTGGAGACCTTCCTTGCCTTCCATGAACTGGATGTCGTCGATGAGGAGGACGTCGACCTCGCGGTAACGGCGCTTGAAGGCCGCGATCGTGTTGCTGCGGATGCCGTCCACGTATTCGTTGAGGAAGGTTTCCGTGCTCACGTACCGCA
>JBIPLV010000247.1:0-3126 GCA_044369475.1 Cyanobium sp.
GGGCCGGCTTCCGCGAGGCGTTCCTCGAGACGAAGCCCGTCCTCCTCGAGCCGATCATGAAGATGGAGGTGGAGGTGCCAGCCGACTTCCAGGGTCCGGTGACGGGCGAGCTCAACAAGCGGCGCGGGCTGATCATCTCCACCGAGACCGTGGGCAACACGTCCACGATCGTCGCGGAGGTGCCGCTGGCGGAGACGTTCGGCTACTCGACCGACCTGCGGAGCATGACGCAGGGCCAGGGCGTCTTCACGATGGAGTTTTCGAAGTACCGTCCGACGCCGGGCAACATCCAGAAGGAAATCATCGAGGCCCGCAAGAAGCAGGAACTCGTCGGGGCGAAGTGACGCCGGCGGGTTTGGCTGCTCCTGGAGGGCGCGGGGCGTTCGGGTGTGATCCGCTCGGGATGGTTTCCGGGGCGAGTCTTCGGCCACGCCGCGCGAGGGTCGGGGCTGCCCAGCCCCGTCGCCGGACGTTCGCGGCGGGCATCGTGCCCGCCGCTCACTGCGTGTCCGCTTCGCTCCGGCATCCTGCCTGCGCTCGCTTCCACAGCCCGGCTCTCGGGGCATGGGCAGCCCCTCCCCGGAACTGCCGCGATGCCAGCCATTCCGCCCACGACGATGAAGCGGACACCGGCCCTCACGAGGTCGGCGATGAGCCGTGGCAGATCCGTCATCTGGTGCGGAGGCCTTCGCGGCCGGCACGGCGGAATGCCTCGGCCGCGGCCTGGCGATCCATCACGTCGCGAAACCGCTGCTCGGGCGTGCGGGAGAGCTGCCGACGCAAGAGCGAGCGGTCGACGTCGCGTTGGTAGAGCTTGATGATGGCAGCAACAGAGTCGCCGGATTCCGGCGTCGCGTCGGCGGGCATGATCGTGTTCCTCGGAAGGAGCTGCAGCAGATTCGCAGCCGGCGAACTCAGGCGGGCGAACTCAGGATAGCAGGCCGTCTCCCGCGCGAGCCGCCGCCGGGAGAATCCGTCACGCCAGATCCGCCGCGATCGCGTCCCAGAGCGCGATGCGGGCCTCGATACATGAGCGGGCCGTCGCCGAGGCGTCGGCCCACCTGTCGGGATCGTCGCCGCAGAGGCGGGCCACGATCCTGCGGCAGATCGGGGCGTGCTTCTCGTCGTCGTGCGCGATGTGACGCTCGAGGTAGAAGCGGAAGATGCCCCACGTTGCGGGGTCCTCATCGGCGAGCGCGGTGACCAGGTGGCGGAACATCGACGGGATGACGTCCTCGCGACCGTACGTGAACGCCGCCACGATCCGATGTGTCTCGCCCGACTCAATCACCGAAAATGTCTGCCGTACAAAATCAAGCGCCGCCGGCGGCCCGCCGCATGCGGTAAGCGCGCTCGAGAGCGGCACGCCGTCTTGCAGGAGCCCGATGAGCCGACCGATCGGCCGTGTATCGGCGCCCGCCTGCCGCATCGCGGCGAGGTAGATCTCGAAGTGGGAAGCCGACGTGAGCGGGCCGTCGGGGCCGACAAGCCCGACCCGCTCCGCCTCGTCAGCGGGCAGCTCGTCCGACTCCTCGTCGAGCACGATCTCGTTGACGAGCCGCCGTGCCTCAGCATCAGCAGTCGGCGTCCACGGCACCCCGGTGCACGTCAGCCGCTGCTGCATCGCCTTCAGAAGGCTCTGAAAATCCCAGACCGCGAAGACGTGGCTCTGCATGAACCGCCGCAGCCGGTCCGGCCCGTCTACGAGACGGTAGACCGGGTGCGAGACGAGGTGGTGGCGGAAATCGCCTTCGGTCGTCGTTTGCGTGCCCGCTCCCGTAGCGGATGGCGATTCGGATTCCCAGCGCGAACGGCTCCCAAGCAGCAGGGAAGGAAGAGACATGCACTTCATCGTACGTGTTCCTTGTGAGAGGTAACACGACGATTCTAGGCGCTCCACGCAGTCTGGCCGGCGGATCACCGAACGATACGGTCTACCCGAGAAAACCGGTCAGAGATCGCCGTCTTTGAGAAGGTACGGCTGCGCTATGTTCGTATTCCTGAGCCATCCCTCGACGCGGTCGGTATTCGTCACGTAACCGCCATCTCCAGCCGCCGCACCACCGATTGGGGCAGCACTCGATCCCGGCGTCCATCGGCTGTCGCTCGTAATCAACTGAGCATAGACGTGCCGACCGATCGAATCCTTCAGAAATGAAGTTCGGCCGTCACACATGGCAGTAACCACGCCACCGGGGTGATTTGATGACGGGTGTGACGCATAGCTGGGATTCGTCGTTGCGACTGGCGGCACGGCACTGTTGATGACTTTCACGACTGAGCCGCTCGCATTGGTCGCGATGCCAAATACCGGAACATCCGTCAGAATTGTGCCGGAGTCTGGAAGCAGTCCCGTGGTCGTGTCTCGGATGAACCAACGGCCCGCGTTGGCGGCACTTGGGAGCGTGGACGGAGCCCATTGCCATGAGGGCGGAGTCACGTTCACCGAATTGCGTTCGGAAAACATGAGCGTGTTCGTCGTACCATCTGCCTGATTGATGGCGTCGAGGTTGGTACGAGCGGCGCCGTAGATAGCGCCGTTTCCGACGGTGTCGAAGAAGACCCCATCTCCGCGCACCTGTTGTGTGCCGTTGCATGCCGACGTGCCGACGTTGCCGGCATAGTGGACGAGGGGAGCGTTAGGATCACCAGAGGGCGAAGATGGACACTTGAAAATATTGATCGCAACAGCCGTCTGGATGGGAAATGTGCCGGCGGTCGTTTGCTCGAGAACGCGATAGACGTCGCTGCGTTCCAAAGCAGGCAGGAGCGGAACGGTCCATGTCACCGACCCAGCACCGCCTGGATGTGGGTTCCTCCAACCCGGCAAGGCTTGCGCTTTCGTTTCATGCTGGAGCGTGGCGTACGCCAATTGCTTGACGTTGTTCATGCAACTGTTCCGTCGCCCCGCCTCGCGGGCACTCTGAACGGCGGGGAGCAGGAGCCCCATGAGCGTGCCGATGATGGCGATCACGACGAGCAACTCGACCAGCGTGAAGCCGCGACGGGAGGCAGTGGCGAGTGGACGCATTGAAAAACTCCTTGCCGGACGAACGCCCGAGAATGTGGCTAGCGAAAAGGGTGTCGACGAAATTCGTCGAAATCGAATGGATCGCCTGAAGGCTG
>JBIPLV010000375.1:0-3126 GCA_044369475.1 Cyanobium sp.
ACAACCAGAAGGGGCAGCACCGATCCGAGCTGGCTGGCCTGCAGCAGCGGCTGATGGTCCACCGTGCGCAGGTCACGCTTGAACCAGACGATCTGCAGCGGGCCCATGGCAGCGGAACCTAACCAGGGAGAGGTGCTGGCTGCTGCGGCCTGCACAGCTGCGGTATCGCTGGAGGGAAGCAGTGCGGCCCAGGCCATCGGCATCAACAGACGCCACTGAGCTCAGTTGTCATTCCAGAAACGCGCTGACCGCAGCCCTTAAGTGGCAGGCAAGGAGCCGGAGGTGGCGAAGCTGAGAACTGACGGTGGCCAATCCAAGCGCTTGCTCAAAGTGTCACTACGCGGAGGAAACGACCGCATTAGTTCACAGCCCAAGTGAGATCAACAAGAGAAGCCATAGCATGGCAAACGCCCAAGGCAAAACGATATGCGGCAATGAGCCATGATGCAATGTCCATGGATTATCACGAAGAGCCTTACTTGATCCCAACCTTGGAATCAGCATTGGACTTTTAACTCGATCATTGATAAGCATTGACAAGAAAGCGCGTCGATTTCCAAGCGGCCTGCCGACGCGCTCGGCAGCCCGAATAGCCAACGCCACCGTCACGCAACAAAACAAGCCCAAAAGAGGCAGCGCAAATCTCAACAGATGGGCAGCGGGAGAACGATTGCCTGAGCTCAGAAGAACAACAAAAGCGGTTAGTAGAAAAGATTGAGAGGTAAAAAGCCAAGACAAACGGTTGAGGATCCACTGCTGTTCAGTCATGAGCAATTGCTCTATATATGCAGCAAGCGCCAGCGCCTCCTGTAGATCGATGCCATCAATCGACTCATTAAACCCTTCGTCAGGCAATGACATGGTTGAATCCAACGCAGGCAAGAAGCATTCTCTTAACAAGATCCAGCAGGAGTACGGGCCTCTTCTGAGATCGCCCTAGTGCTTGTGAAACCCAAAGCTCGACGGCAGTGAAATTAAGTGTTTTCATCGTAGCAGCCTGAATGATCTGACGACGAGGCAATAGCCAACACTGAGCAGAGCGCGCCGAGGTTGCTTACTGAAGAACGCATCAGCTGATGATCTGATCACTGCGGCCTGTACTACGACCATGTCGCTGGTCATTCCTGCTATGTGTCTGGTACGTTGGCCTTCACCTGCCCGCAGTGATCTATGGGAAAAGCTCGTCTGAGGGATCAGTGAATCTGCGGCGGCGGGTCAGGCGCATGGCTGTGTTAGCCACGCCTCTACACAGCGAACATCGCCTGCAGAACAGCCAGTAGCTCATTCAGCGTAGCCTCCGACAGACTCCCCAATCGCCTGACGAGACGTTCCCGATCTACAGCCCTTAGCTGATCAGCCACAACGTGACCGTCTTTACCATCAAAACTGCATCGCACACGAAAAGGGTATAGATGTCCACCAGTGGTAAGAGGCGCGACAATGAAAGTACGAAGATGAGCATTTAGCTCATCCGGTGACACTACGACACAAGGCCTTGTCTTCCTGATTTCAGATCCTCGCGTGGGATTCAATGCAACAAGGTAGATATCCCCTCTTGAGACGCATTCTTGAGTCACCATGACCACTCTTCATCATCAAACCGAGTAGCGCTCATCTCATCGAGAAGTCCCTCCGCCTCGAAAGACATTGCCGCCTCTGCCCAGCCAGCCCTCGGATGTACCGATGGCCTGATGGTCAGAACCCCTGGAGCAGCCTCGATCTCGACTTCGTCAGCCAGCCCCGCAACCTCAAGCAGCGGCTTGGCGAGACGGATCCCTCTCGAATTGCCGATTTTGACCAGCTTCGCTCGAACCACGGCCACACCCTGCATGCGTGCCCACATTGTAGCCACGCATGCGACTTCAGCGCATCCCCCTTGCTCTGACTAGAGCTGGCCATCACCTGCCCGCAAAAAGCTGCAGCGTCCGTGTCTCCGTGGGCTCACCAAAATGATGGAGGCGGGTCAGGTGTATGGCAGGGTTGGAAAGTGCTCTTGGCCATCAGCGGGAACCTTGCCGGATGCCGTATCGACTCGACAGACAAGTCAACATCTAGATCAGGCCAATAAAGATGGCCCGAGGTAGGACGCAGCACATTAAGGATCTGCTGAATAGTTGCAGCTTTAAACCAGGGAAACTCTGAATAGGGAAGCGCTAGCTCTTCGTGATTAATAAGCATCCAAACACAATGTCCCGAGACGTTCGCAACCTCAGCCGCCAAAGTGGTTGTTCCAGGCATCGATGATCTCCTGTTGACGTGTCTCGACCAGTCGCTCTGCTTCTTTGATCCTCTGTGAGCTTAACCCGATATTGCGAGCGAGTTCAACGGTTGGGCTGAACCAAAACTTCGCCTCACCATCAGGATGACTCACATGGACGCGAGGACGGCTCTCCTCCCGTGATAAGAAGAAGGATCGAAATTCGCCATCCCTGAAGACGGTTGGTGACAAATGAGATATGAATCGGCTTTCTCGGAATAGCCTCACCTGCAATGGCGGTTCGCAACTTTGCAACGCTGCCCCTGAGGGCAGGCAAGGATTCTATGCCGGAGCCAGATACTTTTGGAGGCCTGTACACTTGAGGGGCTTGTTATCCATTGCTCTACGCCGAGACACTTCTCTGAAGTGCTTCCTGAGCAAGCGAATTGAGACTCTTTCCCTGAGCCTCCGCAGTCATCGCTAACTTCTCATGCAGTTCAGGCGGAATCCGAAGATTGAACTTACCTGAATAGTGTCTGCGGGGCTCTATTCCTTGCTCCTTGCATACCTCAAGAAAGACATCTAATGACTTTTTGAATTCTCGGCGAAGCTCCTCAGGACTTGACCCATAAAAGTCCGCCCCTCCAGAAAGTCCAAGAATTTCCCCTCGAAACTGATCCATCTCCTCGTCGTAGTCAATTTTGGCGTGGTAGCCATCGACATTCATGAGATTCATGGTGTCACTCCGTTTTCTTCAAACCATTTGCGGATCGAAGCAACCGCACCCTTGTCTGTATCGGGCGATGGGTGGGGTCTGTGGAAGACCCTGACTTCGCCAAACAGAACGACCGCGACTCGGCTGCCCGCCCTCTCACTGACATCCCCACCAAGCTCCTGAAATAGGGCCTCGATGTCCCTCCACGGCAGGC
>JBIPLV010000365.1:0-3118 GCA_044369475.1 Cyanobium sp.
TACGGCGGTCTGGGCGGCGCCTTGGTGCTGCTGGCCCTGCAGTGGAACACACCCGCCCAACCGGCGTTTCTGGGAGCCTTCCTCGCCGACAACCTGGCGATCGCCTTCAGGGCTGTGGTCGCCGCCTCGACCCTGGTGTCGCTGATGCTGAGCTGGCGTTACGTCGAGCGCAGCGGCACGCCGATCGGCGAATACGCCGGCATTTTGCTGGCCGCCACCCTGGGGGCGATGCTGTTGTGCGGCGCCACCGATCTGGTCAGCATCTTCGTGTCGCTGGAGACCCTGTCGGTGTCCAGTTACCTGCTCGCTGGCTACATGAAGCGCGATGCCCGCAGTTCCGAGGCAGCGCTCAAATACCTGTTGGTGGGTTCTGCCGCGGCGGCGGTGTTTCTCTACGGCGCGTCCATGCTCTATGGACTGACCGGGGGCTCCACGGGCCTGGACGCCGTTGCATTGGCCCTTCAGAGCAGTGCCACCCCGGTGGCAGCCCTATCGCTGGTGTTCGTGCTCGCCACGGTGGCGTTCAAGATTGCAGCGGTCCCCTTTCACCAGTGGACCCCTGACGTCTACGAGGGTTCACCCACCCCGGTGGTGGCCTTTTTGTCGGTGGGCTCTAAAGCCGCCGGTTTTGCCCTGGCCCTGCGCATTCTGGTTGGCTGTTTCGACAGCTTTTCGGTCCAGTGGAAGCTGCTGTTCACCGTGTTGGCGGTGCTGAGCATGGTGCTGGGCAATGTGGTCGCCCTGGCCCAGACCTCGATGAAGCGGATGCTGGCCTACAGCTCGATCGGCCAGGCGGGCTTCGTGATGATCGGTCTGGTCTGCGGTACTGAAGAGGGTTATGCCGCAATGGTGCTGTACATGGCGGCCTATCTGTTCATGAACCTTGGCGCTTTTGCCTGCATCATTCTCTTCTCCCTGCGCACGGGTTCGGATCGGATTTCGGACTATGCCGGCCTCTATCAAAAGGATCCCCTGATCACCCTTGGTCTCAGTCTCTGCCTGCTTTCACTCGGCGGTATCCCACCGATGCTCGGTTTCTTCGGCAAGATCTATTTGTTCTTCGCTGGCTGGGCCGATCACCAGTACCTGCTGGTGGTCGTGGGTCTGATCACCTCGGTGGTGTCGATCTACTACTACATCTCAGTGATCAAGATGATGGTGGTCAAAGAACCTCAGGATGCTTCCGATGTGGTCAAGGCCTATCCCGAGCTCAGCTGGACTCTGCGTGGCATGCCCGCCTTGCGGGCAGCCCTGGTGACCTGCGTGATCGTCACCGCTGTCGGGGGTATCCTCTCCAACCCCCTGTTCGGTTGGGCCGGTGAGGCGGTCACCGGCACCCCGATGCTGTTGAAGTCGATCGCTGCGGCCACCGCCCAGGCTCCCCTCGGTTGACCACGGTGATCCACGCCAGTGCGGCCAGCCTGCAGGCGGCGCCTCAAACCTCTGTTGTCGCCGAGCTGCACGATGTCTGCAAGGTCTATGGCAGCGGCGATGCGCTGGTTCAGGCCCTTGACCACTTGAGCCTGTCTGTTCAACGGGGTGATTACTTGGCTGTGATGGGTGCCTCGGGTTCCGGCAAGAGCACGGCGATGAACATCCTCGGTTGTCTGGACCGGCCCAGCTCCGGCAACTACCAACTCAATGGCACTCCGGTCGAGACCCTCGACGACGACCAGCTTGCCGACCTGCGCAACAGCGAGCTGGGTTTTGTGTTTCAGCAGTTCCACCTGCTGCCCCAGCTCAGCGCCCTCGAGAATGTGGTGCTGCCGATGATCTACGCGGGCATTCCCCACGACGAGCGGCAGCAGCGGGCCCGGCAGGCCCTGACCCGCGTCGGGCTGGCCCAGCGGATGGCCAACAAGCCCAACCAGCTATCAGGCGGTCAGCAGCAGCGGGTGGCCATCGCCCGGGCGATCATTAACAATCCGGCCCTGCTGCTGGCCGACGAACCGACCGGTGCCCTTGACTCGCGCACCACCAGCGAAGTGCTCGATATTTTTGACGACTTGCACCGCAGTGGCATGACGGTAGTGATGGTCACCCACGAAGACGATGTTGCCGCCCGCGCCCAGCAGGTGATTCATTTTCGCGATGGGCGCATTGCGAGCTAGGTGACGCGATGGCGCTGAAACTGGTTTACGACGGGGGCTGTCCGTTCTGTCTTGATTTTGCTCAGCGCGCCGAGCTTGCCGCAGGTCTGGACGATCTTGAGCTGTGCGATGGTCGCCGCGATCATGCCCTCAGATCTCAGCTGCGGCAGCGTGGTCTGTCCCTGGCACGGGGGGCGATCCTGATCGAGGGGGACCGGGTCTGGCATGGTTCCGCAGCCATTGCTGAGCTCTGTGGTCGCATGGCGCCTGGTGATGCCTTGCTGGCGTTGCTGCAAGGGGTGTTTCGCGAGCCGAGGCGGGCAGAACGGCTGTATCCATTGTTGTTATGGGCTCGCCGTTGGGCTTTGCGCTGGCGAGGTCTGCCGGAGGATCCCGATCAGACCCGTTCAACGCCTGGTTGAGCTCATTGCTGGTTCTGGCCGCTCCAGCGCCTTGACCAGTTCGCCCATCAGCAATGCCACGGCATCGCTGCCGCGGGCGCCGCTGCCGGGGTCGAGGTCGCCGGGATCGACGGCGACCCAGCCGCCGCTGCCCGGCAGCCGCAGTTCAAAGTGCAGGTGGGGGCCCGTGCTGAGGCCCGTGCTGCCCACCCGGCCGATCACCTCGCCCTGGCGCACCCGTTCGCCGGCCTTCACATACAGCTCGCTGAGGTGGCCATAGAGGGTGCGGCGGCGGGGTCGGTCATGTTCGACCTCGATCGCCAGGCCGTAGCCCCCCGCCAGGCCGCTGCTCAGCACGCGGCCCGACAGGGCTGCCACCACGGGTGTGCCCTCGGGAGCGGCCAGATCCTTGCCGGCATGCAACAGCCAGTTGCCCAGGATCGGGTGCAGACGCCAGCCGAAGCTGCTGCTGGTCGTGGCTGATCCGATCAGCGGAAACAGCAGAGTGCGGTTGCCGTTGCCCAGGATTGGTGCAGGTCTGGGGGTCACCCCGAAGACATCGCTGAGGCGAAAGCTGCCGCCTGATCCGGCCAGCAAGGCTGACACGGGCACCGTCAACGGTGCTAG
>JBIPLV010000007.1:0-34015 GCA_044369475.1 Cyanobium sp.
CCCCCGCCGCAGCACCCCCAGCCGCCCCACCTACGAATCCCTCGGCGTCGCGGACTATGACGACGACTGATCGCTGATTGATCGCGGACCGCTCCTCTGGGCGTTGCCGTTCCACTTCTTCCTCTCTCGATCTCCGCGAGCTCCAAGCCGATGTCCAACAGCAACCTCCGCACCGAAAACCACTTCGACTACGTCAAGATCACCTTGGCGTCGCCTGAGCGGATCATGCAGTGGGGGCAGCGCACGCTGCCCAACGGTCAGGTGGTGGGTGAAGTCACCAAGCCCGAAACCATCAACTACCGCACGCTGAAGCCCGAGATGGACGGGCTGTTCTGCGAGAAGATTTTTGGCCCGTCCAAGGATTGGGAATGCCACTGCGGCAAATACAAACGGGTGCGTCACCGCGGCATTGTTTGTGAGCGCTGCGGCGTGGAGGTGACCGAGAGCCGGGTGCGGCGTCACCGCATGGGCTTTATCAAGCTTGCGGCACCCGTGTCCCATGTTTGGTACCTCAAGGGAATTCCCAGCTACGTGGCGATCCTGCTGGACATGCCCCTGCGCGATGTCGAGCAGATCGTCTACTTCAACTGCTACGTGGTGCTCGATCCGGGCGACCACAAGGACCTCGCCTACAAGCAGCTGCTCACCGAAGATGAGTGGTTGGAGATCGAAGATCAGATCTATGCCGAGGATTCAGAGATCGAGAATGAGCCCGTGGTGGGCATCGGCGCTGAAGCGCTGAAGCAACTGCTTGAAGATCTTCAACTCAGCGAAACGGCCGAGCAGCTGCGCGAGGAGATCGCTGCCAGCAAGGGCCAGAAGCGAGCCAAGTTGATTAAGCGTCTGCGGGTGATCGACAATTTCATCGCCACTGGTGCGCGGCCCGAATGGATGGTGCTGGATGTGATCCCAGTGATTCCCCCGGATCTGCGTCCGATGGTGCAGCTCGACGGCGGTCGCTTTGCCACCTCTGACCTGAACGATCTCTACCGTCGCGTCATCAACCGCAACAACCGCTTGGCGCGGCTACAGGAGATCCTCGCGCCTGAAATCATCGTCCGCAACGAGAAGCGGATGTTGCAGGAGGCTGTCGATGCCTTGATCGACAACGGCCGCCGAGGTCGCACCGTGGTAGGTGCGAATAATCGGGCGCTCAAGTCGCTCAGCGACATCATCGAGGGCAAGCAGGGTCGCTTCCGTCAGAACCTGCTCGGCAAGCGGGTCGACTACTCCGGTCGTTCCGTGATCGTGGTGGGTCCCAAGCTGAAGATGCACCAGTGTGGTCTCCCCAAGGAGATGGCGATTGAGCTGTTCCAGCCGTTTGTGATCCATCGCCTGATCCGCCAGAACATCGTCAACAACATCAAGGCCGCCAAGAAGCTGATCCAGCGCGCCGACGATGAGGTGATGCAGGTGTTGCAGGAGGTGATCGAAGGGCATCCGATCCTGCTCAACCGCGCTCCGACCCTGCACCGCCTCGGCATCCAGGCCTTTGAGCCGAAGCTGGTGGATGGCCGCGCCATTCAGCTGCACCCACTGGTGTGCCCCGCCTTCAACGCCGACTTCGACGGTGACCAGATGGCCGTGCACGTGCCCTTGGCGATTGAGGCGCAGACCGAAGCCCGCATGTTGATGCTGGCCAGCAACAACATCTTGTCGCCCGCTACCGGTGAGCCGATCATCACTCCGTCTCAGGACATGGTGCTCGGCGCCTACTACCTCACGGCAGAGCAGCCCGGCTCGGTGAAGCCCGGGTTTGGCGATCGAGCCAAAACCTTCGCCAGCCTCGATGACGTCATCGATGCCTTTGAAGAGAAGCACCTGTCGCTGCACGACTGGGTGTGGGTGCGCTTCAGCGGCGAGGTTGAGAGCGACGATGAAGACAAGCAGCCCCAGAAGGAAGAGACCCTCAGCGATGGCACCCGCATCGAGCAGTGGCTCTACCGCCGCGACCGTTTCGATGAAGACGGAGCCCTGATCAGCCGTTATCTGCTCACCACCGTGGGTCGCGTGGTGATCAACCACACGATCATCGACGCCGTGGCTGCGACCTGACGGCCGTTGCGAATCCAGAGTCTGGGTTCCCGATTTTTCGTTTCTCCTTTCGTCTTTCCTCCGCGCGCAGCCATGACCGCCACCCCCGCCAAGAAAACCACCAAGAAGAGCGCCAAAAAGGCCGCCGAGGCTGCCGCCCTGGAAACTGCCGCCATTGCCGCGGTAGCCGCCAGCAAAGCCCTCAGCAAGCAGGCACCGCCGTTCCGCAATCGCGTGATCGACAAGAAGGCCCTGCGCAACCTGGTGGCCTGGGCGTATAAGCACCACGGCACTGCCGCCACGGCGTCGATGGCTGACGAGCTGAAAGACCTGGGTTTCCATTACGCCACCCAGGCGGCCGTGTCGATCTCTGTCGACGACCTGCGCATCCCTGGTGACAAGGCGGCCCTGCTGGCTGAAGCCGAAGAGCAGATCACCGAAACCGAAGAGCGCTACCGCCTCGGCGAGATCACCGAGGTGGAGCGTCACACCAAGGTGATCGACACCTGGACCGAAACCAACGAGCGTCTCGTGGCGGCTGTGCGCCGCAACTTCAACGAGAACGATCCACTCAATTCGGTGTGGATGATGGCCAACTCCGGCGCCCGGGGCAACATGTCCCAGGTGCGCCAGCTGGTGGGCATGCGCGGCCTGATGGCCAACCCGCAAGGGGAAATCATCGACTTGCCGATCCGCACCAACTTCCGTGAGGGCCTCACCGTCACGGAATACGTGATTTCCTCCTACGGCGCCCGCAAGGGCCTCGTCGATACGGCGCTGCGCACCGCCGACTCGGGCTACCTCACCCGGCGTCTGGTGGACGTGGCCCAGGACGTGATCGTGCGCGAGGACGATTGCGGCACCACCCGCAGCATCCCGATCGACGCCGATGAGAAGGGCAAGTTCGGCAGCAAGCTGATCGGCCGTCTGGCGGCCGAGCCGGTGGTGGCCGAAGACGGCGAAACCCTGGTGGAGCGCGACGGCGAGATCGACGCTCCCCTGTCGCGGCGGATCGAGGCCGGTGGCGTGAAAACCGTGAAGGTGCGCTCCCCGCTCACCTGTGAAGCCTCCCGCTCGGTGTGTCGCAAGTGCTACGGCTGGGCGCTGGCCCACAACCAGCTGGTGGATCTGGGCGAAGCCGTCGGCATCGTCGCCGCCCAGTCGATCGGTGAGCCGGGAACCCAGCTCACCATGCGGACCTTCCACACCGGTGGTGTGTCCACCGCTGAAACCGGCGTGGTGCGCTCCCTGGTGGATGGCACGGTTGAATTTGGTCCCAAGGCCCGGGTGCGTCCCTTCCGGACTCCTCACGGGGTGGAGGCCCAGCTCGCAGAAACAGATTTCACCCTCACCGTTAAGCCCACCGGCAAGGGCAAGATCCAGAAGCTTGATATCGTCAACGGCTCGATTCTGTTCGTAGCCGACGGCGACACCGTTCCCGGTGACACGATCCTGGCCCAGATTGCGGCCGGCGTGGCCGTCAAGAAGAGCGTTGAGAAGGCCACCAAGGATGTGATTTGCGACCTGGCTGGCCAGGTTCGCTACGAGGACGCAATTCAGCCCAAGGAGGTCACCGACCGCCAGGGCAACATCACGCTCAAGGCCCAGCGTCTGGGCCGGATGTGGGTGTTCAGCGGCGACGTCTACAACCTGCCCCCCAATGCCCTGCCCGTGGTGGAGGGCAACAAGGCCGTCACCACGGGTGAGGTGTTGGCCGAAAGCCGCCTGGTGAGCGAATACGGCGGAGCCGTGCGCCTGCGCGAGAGCGCTGGTGACTCCCGCGAAGTGCAGATCGTCACCGCCAGCCTCACCCTCAAAGACTGCAAGTTGGTGGGCGAGTCCACCCACTCCGGAGAGACTTGGCACCTGGAGGGCAAGGACAACATCCGCTACCGCCTCAACACGGCCCCCGGCAGCAAGATCGCCAATGGCGAAGTGATCGCCGAGCTGGCCGACGATCGTTTCCGCACCCAAACTGGCGGCACCGTCAAATTTGCGCCCGGCCTGGCCATCAAGAAGGCCCGCAGCGCCAAGAATGGCTACGAGGTCAGCAAGGGCGGCACCCTGCTGTGGATCCCCCAGGAAACCCACGAGATCAACAAGGACATCTCCCTGTTGATGATTGAGGACGGTCAGTGGATTGAAGCCGGCACCGAGGTGGTGAAGGACATCTTCAGCCAGACCGCTGGCATCGTCACGGTGACCCAGAAGAACGACATTCTGAGGGAAATCATTGTGCGCTCCGGCACCTTGCATCTGGTGTCCGATAGCAAAACCCTTGCCAAATATGCCGATGGCAAGATGGCTACCCCGGGTGAAGAGATCGCCAAGGGTCTCAAGACTGAGGCCATGGTGTTTGTCGAGGCGGTTGACACACCGGATGGCGGCGCTCTGTTGTTGCGCCCAGTGGAGGAGTACGCCATCCCCGATGCAGCCCACCTGCCTGAACTGGGCACGGTGAAGCAGTCCGGCGGCCCCTCGCTGAACCTCAAGGCCACCCAGCGCTTGGCCTTCAAGGATGGCGAGCTGATCAAGAGCGTGGATGGCGTTGAGCTGCTGCGCACGCAACTGATCCTGGAAACGATCGACACCACCCCCCAGATGACGGTGGATGTGGAGGCCGTGTCCGACAAGCGGGCCAAGACGATCGAGCGCCTGCAGCTCACCATCCTGGAAACCCTGCTGGTGCGGCGCGACACCCTCTCCGACGCCAGCCATGGCTCCACCCACACCGATCTTCAAGTGGAAGATGGAATCGCCGTGAAGCGCGGTGATGTGGTGGCCACCACCCAGATCCTCTGCAAAGAAGACGGGGTGGTGCAGCTGCCCGATCTGGTCGATGGCGAACCGATCCGCCGCCTGATCGTGGAGCGCGACGGCGACACCCGCACCATCGAACTGGGGTCGGCCAAGCCTGAGGTCGGCGTCGATCAGCGCATCGTGGATGGCGACCGGCTGGCCGAGGGGGTTGCAGCTCCCTGCTGCGGGCAGGTGGAGGCCATCAACGGCAGCACCCTCACCATCCGCCTGGGTCGCCCCTACATGGTGTCGCCCGACTCGGTGCTGCACGTGCGCGACGGCGAGCTGGTGCAGCGGGGTGACGGGCTGGCCCTGCTGGTGTTTGAGCGCCAGAAGACTGGTGACATCGTGCAGGGTCTGCCCCGGATTGAGGAGCTGCTGGAAGCCCGCCGCCCGCGGGAATCGACGATTCTCTGCCGCAAGAGCGGCACCGTGCAGATCAAGCAGGGCGAAGACGACGACTCCATCACCGTCTCGGTGATTGAGCACGACGACGCCATCACTGAGTACTCGATCCTGCTGGGCCGCAACGTGATGGTGAGCGATGGCCAGCAGGTGAGCGCCGGTGAGTCGCTGACCGACGGCCCGATTAACCCCCACGAGCTGCTGGAGTGCTTCTTCGAAGACTTGCGCAGCCGCAAGCCCACGATGGAAGCGGCCCAGGAGGCGATCTCCAAGCTGCAGTTCCGGATGGTGACGGAAGTGCAGAACGTCTACAAGAGCCAAGGTGTCTCGATCAGCGACAAGCACATTGAGGTGATCGTGCGCCAGATGACCAGCAAGGTCCGCATTGAGGACGCCGGGGACACCACCCTGCTGCCCGGTGAGCTGATCGAGCTGCGTCAGGTGGAGCAGGTGAACAGCGCCATGGCCATCACCGGTGGGGCTCCCGCCGAATTCACGCCGGTGCTGCTGGGCATCACCAAGGCCTCGCTCAACACCGACAGCTTCATCTCGGCGGCCTCCTTCCAGGAGACCACCCGGGTGCTCACCGAAGCCGCGATCGAGGGCAAGAGCGACTGGCTGCGCGGCCTCAAGGAGAACGTGATCATCGGTCGCCTGATCCCGGCGGGTACCGGCTTCAGCGGCTTCGAAGAGGAGCTGCGGGCTGAGGCCGGCCCCCATCCCGACATCCTCGAGGAAGATGCCATGGGCTATCGCCGCATGCAGAACCTGCGTCCCGACTACACCGTCGAGATGCCGGCTCCGGCCGCGTCGATGGCGGTGCTCGACGATCCCTCCGATGCGGATCTGGAGGCCACCCGCAGCCGCCATGGCATCGAGGCCAGCGCCAGCGGGCTGGCGGCGTTCACCCGCCCCAACCTGGATGACGCCCTGGAGGAGGAGCTGATCGCCGATCCTGCAGCCCTCGAGGGTCTTCAGGAAGAGGGACTGCTCACCGATGAGTGATCACCATGGCTAATCCCCTGCGCACCAGCCTGAACACGCCGGTGCCCCAGCGCCGACTGCCCCGCTTCGGCTTCCACACCCACACCGAGCTGCTCAATGGCCGCCTGGCCATGCTGGGCTTCATTGCCCTGGTGGCCGTGGAATGGAAGCTGGGGCATGGGCTGCTGATCTGGCCTTGAGCACCGAGCCGGCTGCGCCTGCCTTGCCCCTGTTGGGGATGGGCCTGCCGGCCCTGGAACACTGGGCTACCGCCCACGGCCAGGCCGCTTTCCGCGGCCGTCAACTGCACGACTGGCTCTACGCCAAGGGGGTTCGCAACCTGGAGGCGGTGAGTGTGCTGCCCAAGGTCTTTCGCGAGCACCTCGCGGCCCAGCCCCCTTCTGGGGCCTTCGATTGGATCGGCCGCTCCCGGGAGCTGCACCGCAGCGTGGCCCGCGATGGCACCACCAAGCTGTTGCTGGGCACGGCCGACGGCCTCAGCATCGAAACCGTCGGAATCCCCGCCGAGGGACGGCTCACCGTGTGCGTGAGCAGCCAGGTGGGCTGTCCGATGGCCTGCCGCTTCTGCGCCACGGGCAAGGGCGGGCTGCAGCGCTCTCTGGCGGTCCACGAGATCGTCGACCAGGTGCTCAGCGTGCGCGAGGTGATGGATTCGCGCCCTAGCCACGTTGTGTTCATGGGCATGGGCGAGCCCCTGCTCAACATTGAGGCGGTGCTGGATGCGATCCATTGCCTCTGCACCGATCTGGGCATGGCCCAGCGCCAGATCACGGTGAGCACCGTGGGGGTGCCGAAAACCTTGCCCACCCTGGCCGAGCGGGCCCTGGAGCGCCTGGGCCGCGCCCAGTTCACTCTGGCGGTGAGCCTGCATGCGCCGGATCAGCGGCTTCGCGAAGAGCTGATCCCCACCGCCCATGCCTATCCGCTCGAGGCCCTGCTGGACGACTGTCGCCGCTATGTGGCCATCACCGGCCGGCGGGTGAGCTTCGAATACATCCTGCTGGGCGGGCTCAACGACCAGCCCCGCCACGCCATCGCCCTAGCCCAGCTGCTGCGTGGCTTCCAGAGCCACGTGAACCTGATTCCCTACAACCCGATCGCCGAGGAGGAATTCCAGCGGCCGGCCCCCGGGGCGGTGGAGGCCTTTCGCCTCGCCCTGCAGCAACGCCATGTGGCTGTGAGTGTGCGCGCCAGCCGCGGTCTCGACGCCGACGCCGCCTGTGGCCAGCTGCGCCGACGCCTGGAAGGCAGCCTGGTGACGGCTTAGGGATCGGTGGGGCTCTGTTGAGGTGGATTCACGTCGGCAGGCCACTGGGCTGAGCTGCGGTAGAGCGTGTAGACCGCGTTGTTGAACTGGGCGATGGAACCCACATCCTGGTCAGCGGCGGCGGTGTAGAGGTTGAACACCTGAATCAGGCTGGTGACATTCCCACCACGCTCGAAGACGGCAGCGGTTTCGATCAGGCTGCGGCGCGCCAGGGCATAGTCCCGGCCGGTGTTTTCAACAGCCAGACGGGCTGTGATGAAGCTGGCAAAAGCGTTCATCACCTCCTTGCTCACCTGCAGCTTCTGGATTTCGGCATTGCTGCGTTGCTGTTCTGCCTGGGCTGAGAAGGCCGCATGGTCGGCGGCCAGCTGGCCGCCGTCGAAGACTGTCCAGCGAAAATTCAGCCCAAGTGTGTTGTTCCAGTTGGTGGTGCTTCTTGATGCAAGCCCACTCTGTGCTTCTTCGCTGCTGGCCAGGGTGCTGACACCCACCAGGCCGAACACCGGCAGATAGCCGTTGATGGCTCGGGTGGCTGCCCAGCGATCACGGGAGGCCAGGGCCAGTCGTTGTTGGATCTCTTCCCTTAAAGACAGGGCCTGACTCAGGCTGGCATCGAGACCCAGAGGCCAGGGTTCACCCAGCTTCAGTGGCTCCGACGGCAAGACGTAGCGCCCTGTGGGCGCAGCCACCAGGGCGCTGAGGCTGTTGGAAGCGAGAAACAGCTGCTGATAACGCTCCAGCAGCCTCGTCAGTTGCAGCCGCTCTTCGGTGAGCAGTTGGTCGAGAGCACTGGCACTGAGGCGACCCTGGGACTGCAGCGCTCTCGCCTTGATCACCTGCTCCCGGGTGATCTGAACCAGCCAGTCGTAGCGCTGCAGCAGTTCGCTGCGGGCCTGCACAGTCGTGTAGGCCGTCTGAAGATTGAGTGTGAGTGTGCGGGCCGCGATGTCAAACAGGAACTCTTCGGCTCTGAGGCTCTCCAGGGCCTGGTTGATCGTGGCCGACCGACGAAGGTCGAAGAAGGTCCAGTTGAGCACCACGCCAGGTCCGGCCACGCTGGTGGTGTTGCGTTGCTGGATGTCCTGATCCACTTGACGCAGGGTCAAGGTCTGCCCGAGCAGCAGTGGATCAGTGCTGCGCAGCGCATTGCTGCTTCCCACCAGCTGAAGACTGGGGAACCAGCTGCGCCTGGCGCTGATCAGTGCCCAGGAGCGACCGCTGATCCCGTGGTATGCGCTTGCGAGTTCAGGATTGTTGGCCAGTCCCTGGCCGACGGCCTCTCTCTTGCTCAGCCGGATCTGACGTTGCTCCAGGACGTTGGCGAGGCGTTCGGCCTGATTGATGAGCCGTTGCCTGGTATCAGCCTGGCTGGGTAGTGGAAACACCAGCAAGCCGGCCAACAAGGTAGACAGCACCGGCGGCAGAGGGGCGAAGTCCATGGGAACAGGGCTCGTGCAAGCTGCTTGCTGCTGCTCTTAGGGCTGCAGAGCTGCAGATCATGGCTGAATTCAGCTGACAGCTCTGCATGATTGCTGAATGGCCACGGTGAGCGAGGCCCTGGTGCTGGACCCCACTCCCCAGGCAGCGCCTTCAGGTGAGGTCTTTGGCGGGATCGAAGGCCCCCTTGGCCCCATCGCCGTTCCAGGGGGTGAGCCACAGCATCAGCAGGAAGGCTGGCAGGGAGGAAGCCACGGTGAGCAGGAAGAAACTGCTCCATCCCACACCTTCGGCCACAAAACCAGCTTGGCCGGAGAGCACCGAGCGGCTCAGGGCGAAGACACCGGAGAGCAGGGCGTACTGGGTGGCGGAGAAGCGCGGGTTGCAGAGGCTCATCAGCAGGGCCACGAACGCAGCGCCCACCAGCCCGCCGCCCAGGTTTTCCAGACCTACCGCCATCAGCAGGGCCGGGGTGCCGCCATCGAAGCTGGCGAGGGCCCAGTAGCTGAGGTTGCCGGCGGCACCCACCAGGGCAAACAGCCACAGGGACCGGTTCATGCCCAGCCTTGCAAAAAGGATGCCGCCGAGGATGGTGCCGACGATGGTGGCGCCGATGCCCCAGCCGGCCAGCACCGAGCCCACCACCTCCGGCGGGAATCCTTGCTGGATCAGGAAGGGCACGGCCATTGCGTTGAGCAGGCCATCGGGCCAGCGGTAGAGCAGCACCAGAGCCAGCAGCATCACGGCCCGGCCAGGGCCGGTGCGGTGCAGGAACTCCCGGGCCGGTCCTGCCATCGCCTGGCGCAGGCTGGTGACTTGGTGCTGGATCGGCGGCAGTTTCGGGGCCGTCAGGGTGAAGGGCACCACCAGCAGCATCAGCACGGCCGAGCCGGCGAAGGCCAGGGGCCAGCCGCTGCGACCGGCCAGGATGAAGCCACCGGCACCGATCGCCAGCATGGCGCCGCGGTAGCCGAGGTTGGTGGCTGCAGCGCCGGCACCCCGCTCCCGTTCGGGCAGCAGGTCGGTGCGGTACGCATCCACAACGATGTCCTGGGTGGCGCTCACCAGGGCCAGCAGCAGAGCCATCAGGCCGATTGCCGTCAGGCTGGCGGGATCCTGGCTGGGTCGCAGCAGGGCCATGGCGGCGATCACCAGCGCCAGCAGGAGCTGCAGCATCAGCAGCCAGCCCCGCCGCCGGTCGGGCCAGGGGATCGGCCAGCGATCCAGGGCCGGCGCCCAAAACATCTTCAGGGTGTAGGGCAGCTCCGCGTAGGCCAACAGGCCGATGAGCCCGAGGGGCACGCCGGAGGCGGTGAGCCAGCCCTGCAGCAGCTTGGTGCCCACCATGTAGGGGGTGCCGCTGGCCACCCCTTCGGCTGCCACCGCCGTGAGGCGCCGCCAGGTGCCGGAGGACGGGGCCATCACGTGGGGGGCAGCTCGGCGAACACTAGGGGCGATGATGGGTTCAGGCGCCCGCTTACCCCAAGGCTGTGCAATTTTTTCGCTCCACCCTGCTGCCGGCTGCCATCGTGGTGCTGTTCGGATTGGCGCTCTTTGCTGTGAGTGCTCGGATCTGGTTGCCTGGCGACATGTCCGCCCCCGCCCCGATCGGCTGAGTTCCCGTCGTGAGCCTTTCCCTGCAGCCCGATCAGCCCCAGCCTGACCAGCCCCAGCCTGACCAACCGTCAGAGCCCTTCGGCGACAGTCCCCAGGAGCTGTACCTCGACCCTGAGGTGCTGGCCCAGGAATTGGCAGAGGAGCTGCGCGGCGATCCTCTCGATGATCTGGAGACCAGCGACCCGTCAGCTAGCGATGTGGCCGCTGAATGTGACCTGGGTTTGGTGCTGCTGCGCGCTGAGGCCGGAGGTAGCAGCCACGAGCAGCGCATGCAGGGGTTGCGTATCTTTTGTGAGCACCGCGATCCGCGGGCCCTGCCGCTGCTGTTGCCCCTGTTGGCGGTGAGCTGCCCGATTCTGCGAATGAGTGCGGTCTACGCCCTGGGCCGCAACCCCAGTCCCCTGGCGGTGGAGCCGCTGCTGGCCCTGCTGGCCTCCGACGACAACGGCTATGTGCGCAAGGCGGTGGCCTGGAGCCTGGGCAACTACCCGGATGCCCCGGTGCTCAATCCGTTGATCCGCGCGCTGCAGGTGGATATCTCCGCAGTGCGCCTCTGGGCTGCGAGCTCCCTGGCGGAGGCGGGCTCCACCGGAGCGGCGAAGGCCGATCCGGCGGCGGCCCAGTTGCTGCTCAGCTTGCGCATCGACAGTGAGCCGGCCGTGCGCAGCAACAGCGCCTGGGCCCTGGGTCGCCTCTATGGCGACCTGGTGGAGCCACGCCAGCAGGTGGTGGTGGAGTCGCTGTTGCACGCCATGCTTCACGATGCGGAATCGAGCGTGCGCGATGAGGCACGGCTGGCTCTCGAGCAACTGGAGCAACCCGAGGTGCTCGAACGCCTGCAGACGCTGGTGGACGAGGGCTTGCTCAGCTGACGCTGACGACGCTGACGCGTCCCCAGGCCCAGCCTTTGGAAATCGCGGCTAACATCCATAAACCTGTCCAGGCCTGGGATGGATCAGCACACCATCCGTTTTCGGATCCGGCCCGATGGCCGTGTTGAAGAGATGGTGGAAGGGGTGCGGGGTTTGGGCTGCGAGCAGCTCACCGAGCGGATCGAGGCCCGGCTCGGGGCTGTCCAACAGCGCCAGAGCACAGCCGCGGCTTTCCAGTCCAACGATCAGGTTCAAGGCGAGGTCCAGCCCTTGGGGCAATCCCTGGCCAATCCCACTTCCCTGTAAACCGACGCTGCTCCCTGAACCGATGTCGCACTTCAGCACGATCAAGACCGAGCTCCGCGATCGCCAGGCCTTGCTCGAGGCGCTCCGGGATTTGGGCCACGACCCCCGCGAGGGCACCTTGCCAGTGCGCGGCTACCGCGGCCAGACCCTAGAGGCCCAGCTGGCCGTCGTCCAGCCCAACGGCGCCGACATCGGCTTTCGTCTCAACCCGGAAACCGGTAGCTATGAGCTCGTGACGGATCTGGATCTCTGGAAGCAGCCGGTGCCGGTGGAGCGCTTCATCGCCCAGCTCAATCAGCGCTATGCCCTGCGTACCATCCTGGCGGCCACCGTCGAGGAGGGCTTCCAGGTGAGTGAGCAGACCCAGCAACAGGACGGCAGTATCGAGCTGGTGGTGACCCGCTGGGCTTAGCCGTTGTGAGCTCTTCCGGCAAGGTGGATCCGGCCCTGGCTTTCACAGCCATGCCCCCAGGGGCCCAGATGCAGCGCACGGGTCTGGAGCCCCTGCTCGGTGGAGCCCTCCGCCAGAAAGCGGTTTGGGTTGATGAGGCGGTCTGCATTGGCTGTCGCTACTGCGCTCACGTGGCCACCAATACGTTTGCTGTGGAGCCCGATTGGGGGCGCTCCCGCGCCATCCGCCAGGACGGTGACACCACCGAGCTGATCCAGGAGGCGATCGACACCTGTCCTGTCGATTGCATTCATTGGGTCGCTTACGAGCAGCTGCCGGGGCTGCAACAACAGCTGGCGGATCAGGAGATCTTGCCCCTGGGGGTGCCCTCGCCAGCCCGGCCAAAACGCACCCTGCCGCGGCGGGAGCCGTCCTGATGCTGCCCACCCGGCGGTTCGGCCGCACCGAGCTCGCCATGCCGGTGCTTTCCCTGGGCTGCATGCGTTTTCAGCAGAGCTGGACCGACCTGCTGCCCGATCAGATCACCGAGGCGAGTCAGACCAATTTGCGGGCCCTCCTCGAGAAGGCCGTGCCGGCCGGCTTCCACCACATCGAGACGGCCCGCCACTACGGCACCTCGGAGCGGCAGCTGGGCTGGCTGCTCAACCAGGTGCCCGATCCCCGGCGCATCCTTCAGACCAAGGTGCCGCCCCAGCCGAAGCCGGAGGCCTTTGAGGCCGAGCTGCGAACCAGCTTTGAGCGCCTGGGGGTGGAGCGGCTGGATCTATTGACGCTCCACGGCCTCAATCAACCGGAGCACCTCGAGCAGATTCTGCGGCCCGGGGGTTGCCGCGAGGTGCTGCGGCGCTGGCAGGCCGAAGGCCGCATTGGCCATGTGGGCTTCTCCACCCATGCTCCCCTGCCCTTGATCTGCGAGGCGATCGCCAGCGATGCCTTCGATTATGTGAATCTCCACTGGTATTTCATCCGTCAGGACAACCGCCCCGCTATCGCGCTGGCCCAAGCCCACGACATGGGGGTGTTTGTGATCAGCCCCACCGACAAGGGCGGCCATCTGCATACCCCCTCGGCGCGGCTGAGCGCCCTGTGCGCGCCGCTGCACCCGATCACCTTCAACGATCTGTTCTGCCTGTCCGAATTGGGTTCTTCAGGGGTCCCGGCCGTCCATACCCTCAGTGTCGGAGCCGCCCGTCCTGAGGATCTTGATCTTCACATCGAGGCGGTGGAGCAGCTGGGCCGGGCCAGCGCTCTGGTGCCCCCAGTGCTCGGGCGGCTGGAGCAGGCTCGCCGGGACGCCCTTGATCCGGCCTGGCTGGCCAGCTGGGAGCAGGGTTTGCCGGAGTGGTCAGAAATGCCGGGGCAGATCAATGTGCAGGTGTTGCTCTGGCTGCACAACCTGGTCGAGGCCTGGGATCTCGAGGGCTTTGCCCGGGCCCGCTACGGGTTGCTTGGCCAGGGCGGCCACTGGTTTCCCGGCCGCAATGCCGACCTGCTCGACGACGCGGTGAGCGAGGCCGAGCTGCAGGCCGCGCTCGCCCGCAGCCCCTGGGTCGATCAGATCCCCGCGATCCTGCGGGGCTTGCGCAGCAGGCTGGGCGGCCAGACCGTCACCCGGCTGATGGGCTCGTGACGGCTGCCGTCGGGGCAGCGGCCCCCAGCGGTTGCTTGGCCGGGACTCCGACCGCCCGGGGGTAGGCAGTGGGACAGGGGGCCAGGGGCTTCACCAGCAGGGCATGGCGGATGCCCCGGCCGTGGGGGAGTTCCCGTGCAAGGCACTGGTCGGTGCGGGCCTTCAGGGGGGCCAGGGCGTTGTCAAGCTCGCGCTGATCGGCCGGCGACCACTGGCCGCGATAGAGCAGCGCTCGGCCATTGGGGTGCAGGAGCGGCACCAGGTATTCGGCGACCACAGGCGCACTGGCCACGGCCCGAGCCAGGGCCCAGTCGAACTGGCCGCGGCAGGCCTTCTGCCGCCCCGTGCGTTCAATCCGCTCGCAGCGCAGCTCCACGCGTTCGCCCAGTCCCAGGGCGTCGGCCATAGCCCTCACCGCCTCCACCTTGCGGCCCACCGAATCCACCAATGTCAGCTGGGCGTGCGGAAAGGCGATCGCCACCGCCAGGCCGGGGAAGCCGCCGCCGGTACCCACATCGATCAACCGGAGGGGCTCCTGGGCGGCCTCCGTCTGCAGCAGGGGAGCCAGGGGCCAGAGGCTGTCGAACACCTGGGCGATCCAGAAGTCATCGCCTTCCACCAGCCGGGTCAGGTTGAGCTTGCGGTTCCACTGGCGCAGCTGCTCCTGCAGCGAGGCCAGCAGCTGCTCCTGGCCGGAGCTGGGTTGCCAACCGAGTTCTTGCCAGAGGGCGTTGGCGGTGAGGGTGGGGGCCATCCAACCTGGCAGTGGGATTGTGATCTCTAGGATCCCGCAGAACGGAGATCCCCGCCGGATCTCGCAGTCCCGCTTCTCTCGCCGCTTCCCTCGCCGCTGCCGTCTCCTTGGCCAGCTCCTCTCCCAGCCCACCACCCAGCTCGCCATCCAGCTCCAGCTCCAGGCCCAGCCACTACGCGTTGCTGCAGGTGCCGGAGACGGCCTCACGCCAGGAGCTTCGCCAGGCCTTCCGCGGGTTGAGTAAGCGTTATCACCCCGACACCACTGCCTTGCCGGCAGACGAAGCGGCCGCTGGCTTTCAGCGCCTTCAACAGGCCTATGCGGTGCTCAGCGATCCTGTGTTGCGCCAGCGTTACGACGCCCAGCTCCATCCCTCCCCAGTACCGCTGCGGCCATCCCCGCCGCCGCTGGCGGGTGATGTCACTCGGCCGACCTCGGTGCGTCGGGATCTCTCCGGGGGTGAGTGGTTAGCCCTACTGCTGCTGGGGTTTGCCCTGGTGCTGAGCCTGGTGCTTGGGGTGGGTGTGGCCTGGATGCGCGGCGCCGAGCTGGTGCAGTGGCCCAGTTGGTGGACGCAAGTGCAGGCCGCGCATGCCACCGGTGCCATGACAGGGTTGGTGCCATGACCGAGTTGCCCAGCCCCCAGACCCCGCTGTATCACCATCCCCTGCCGGCCCTGGAGCTCTGGCTGGAGGGGCTGGGTGCCCGGCGCCAGCGGGCCAACTCCTCCCTCTGGGATCTGCATCGTCCCGATTGGAGTGCCCTGGTTGAACTGGAGGTGGAGGAGCTCAAAGTGAGCTGGCACCGCGACGGTGAAGTGTCGGTGCGCCACTTTCCCTATGGTCTGTCGCGGGCGGATGCCGAGGCGGTGATCCTGGCCGGTCCTTAGGGGCTGGCTTGTCTTTTGGTGGAGCTGGTGCTTCTTCGCTCAAGTGGGCCGGCTGTTGCCATGATCGATCGCCATGATGGATTGCCATGATGGAAGGGTCATGGACCAGCCTTCCAACCGGTTCCTGTCTGCGGATGAGCTCGCCCGGCGGGGCTCAGTCCGGCCTGATCTGAGGCGCGGCAGGGGCACGGGGGAGTGGTTTGCTGAGGGCCAGTGGCCCGTGATCCGGGCCCAGCTCGAGGCCGATGGCTGGAACCCTTCCCAGATTGAGTTGCTGCACGATCAGCTGAGGCAGGGTTGGCCTCTGGCTGTTGCCAAGCGGAACGTGACCCATCTCTCCGGCCACTGTCCGCTGCGCGCACGCTCCGACCAGCGCTTTCTCTGATCCATTCCGGGGGCAGGCCCAGGCTCAGTCGCGAAGCTCAGCGGCAGATGTCACTGCGGCGCTCGCTGGCCGTGGACACGGGTCCGCAATTGACCCAGCGCACCAGCGAATCCTCCACGTCGGTGAACAGCACCAACACACCACCGCACAGCAGCACCAGCACGCCGCTTACCAGCCAGTGTTGTTTGGTCATGGTTGTTTGATCATCCAGGTTGGCTGCTTATCGGTGGGTAGCCAAAGCCTTTCTGAAGGTATCGCCCAGCTGTTGGACCTGCCATTGGCCGGCCAGCCCCGCGGCGGTGAGGGGCTCCAGCGGCGGCAGCTGGGCCAGCACGGGCGCCTGGGCCAGGGCGGCCAGCGTGCCGGGGTTGTCGGGGTGGAGCGGGCCGTTGAGCACCAGGCCCAGCAGCGGAATGCCGCGGCGGCGCAGGGCTTCTACCGACAGCAGAGTGTGGTTGAGGGTGCCCAGGCCGCTGTGGGCCACCAGCA
The DNA here is from genome assembly GCA_044369475.1 of Cyanobium sp. Taxonomy (GTDB): domain Bacteria; phylum Cyanobacteriota; class Cyanobacteriia; order PCC-6307; family Cyanobiaceae; genus Cyanobium_A. The sequence continues at coordinate 16,302 of JBIPLV010000007.1, forward strand.
ACACCGGCAGTCCCCAGGCAGCCAGTTGCTCGATCTGCAGCCAGTCGCGGCGCAGCGGCACCAGCAGCCCGCCGGCGGTCTCCACCACCAACGGGCCATCCACCACCGGCAGGGCCAGCAGGGCCGGGTCGATCGTGATGCCCTCCCGCTCGGCGGCCCAATGGGGCGATACCGGCGTCTGCAGTCGGTAGGCCTCTGGCAGCAGCCGTTCGGCCGGCAGTTGCAGCAGGGCCTGCAGCCGACCGCTGTCGCCGCCCCCTTCGAGGCCGCTCTGGACCGGCTTCCAGTAGTGGGCTCCCAGGCCCTGCACCACCAGGGCGCTCACCACCGTTTTGCCTACGTCAGTGTCGGTACCGCAGATCACCAGCTGCTGGTTCGGGTGGGTCAAGGGGTGGGTCATGGGCTAGGGGTTGAGCTAGTACGTTGGCCCAGCAGCAGCAGCACTTCCCAGCTGACGCAGCCGTCGCTGGGCCAGTCGTCGAGCAGCTGGCGCAGTTGGGCTCGGCTGAGGCGCTCCGAGCGGCTGGTGCCAGCTCCGAGGGTTTTCAGTTGCTGCAGGAAGCCCAGGCCGCTTCCATAGCCGCGGCTGAACTGCAGGCGGCGGCAGTGGTGCAGGTGCAGCCCCCCTTGGGTGGTGGCGGCCAGCAGCGCTTCGGCATTGGGCAGGGGCAGCGCGGTGCAGGGCACGCCGGCAGCGGCGGCGGCGCGGTGCCACTGGGGGAAGCTGCCGCTGGTGGGTACCGCCAGGGCCAGCCAGCCGCCCGGCCGCAGCTGGCCGCACCAGTGCTGCAGCTGGCGGGCGGGATCTTCGAGCCACTGCAGGGCAAAGCTGGAGGTGAGCAGGGCGGCTTGGCGTAGCTGCTCGGGCAGTGGCCGGTTGAGGTCCCACACCAGTTGGCTGCTTGGGGTCGCCAGGGGGTTGTGGGCCAGTAGCTCGGGGCAGAGATCCAGCTGCAGCAGGGGTTGGTGGTCGCCCTGGTGGTGCAGGGCCTGCCCCACCAGGCCGCTGCCGGCGCCCAGATCGGCCCGCGGACCGGCAGGTAGGGGCAGGGCTCGGCAGAGGTGGGCCAGGCGCCAGGCAACCCCCTGCTGCAGGCGGGCCTGCTGGCCGTAGTGGCGCGCCTGGCGTGCGAAGCGGGCACGCACCTGGTGGCTGAAGGCGGGGCTGGGGGCGGCAGCTGGGCTCATGCCAGGGCCTCGATCCAGCCGCACACCAGGGGTACCAATGCCGGGCTCAGCAGGCAGTGCCCCACCCCGGCCAGGCTGAGGGTGTCGGCTGCGGGCAGGGCGTCGCGCAACAGCGCGCGTGCCTCAGGCACCACGATCTGGTCGGCGCCCCCCTCCACGATCAACACCCGGGCATGGGGCGGAAACGCCGTGGGCAGACCGGTGGTGGCGGCCAGCAGGGCCAGGTCCTGCTCCAGCCGCTGCCGACCGGCATCGCCAAGGGGGGCCGCGGTGATGCTGGGCGGCAACAGGCTGGCCGACTGGGGTGCTGCGGCCCGCTCCAGGAAGGTTTGCAGCATGGCGCTGGCCTGGGCCGAGGCGAGCTGCTCGGCCATGGCCGCCATGGCGGTGCGCAGCCGGCGGCCACAGGGGCCCTCGGGCACGAAGCGACCAAAGCTGGCCAGTAGCACCACAGCGTCAGCCTGCTCCAGCACGGCGGGCGGCAACAGATGGGGGCCGAGCGAGTGGGCGATCACCACATGCGGCCCAGCAGCTTGCTGCCAGGCCACAGCCTTGGGGGTCTGCTGTCCGTAGCCCCGTTCGCCGCACTGCCAGCCCCAGCCGCGTCGCTGCCAGGCGGCCTGGAACGCTTCCCAGCCCTGGGCGTCGCCGGCCCAGCCGTGCATGGCGATTACTTGCATGGCGGGTCTCCTAGGGCTGCCAGCAACCGCCCCAATGTGCCCGCCGTCAGGTCGTGACGCAGCACCAACCGCAGGCGCGCCGTGCCCTCCGGCACGGTGGGTGGGCGGATCGCCACGCTCAGCAATCCCGCGGCCTCCAAGCGTTGCTGCAGGGCCAGGGCGAGATGGTCGTCGCCCACCAGCAGCGGCAGGATCGGCCCCACCCCTGGGGGACGCGGCCAGCCGGCGGCCCCCAGGGCGGTGCGCCAGCGCTCGGCCCGTTGCAGCAGCGCCTGGCCACGGGGCTCGGCTTGGATCTGTTGCAGGGCGGCCAGAGCGCTGGCGGCCAGGGGCGGTGCCAAGGCCGTGGTGTAGCGGAAGGGGCCGCTGAATTGCAGCAGCCACTCGATCACCAGGCTGTCGCCAGCCAGAAATGCCCCGCCGCTGCCGAAGGCTTTGCCGAAGGTGCCGCTGATCAGGGCGATTTCCGGCTGCCCCCCCTCACCATGGAGGCCGTGGCCCAGGCCCCGTCCGCCTTGGCCCATCACCCCGAGGGCATGGGCCTCATCGAGCAGCAGGGCGGCGCCGTAGCCCGCACACAACGCCGCCAGAGCCGCCACGTCCGGGCTGGTGCCCTCCATCGAGAACAGGCTTTCGCTCAGCACCAGCAGCCGTTGGTTGGGTCGTTCCTGTCGGGCGGTCTGGAGCCGCCGATCCAGATCGGTCAGGTCGTTGTGGCCAAAGCGCTGCAGGCGGGCGCCGCTGGCCCGCACCCCGCTGAGCAGGGACTGGTGAATGAGCCGATCGGCCAGCACCAGGCTGTGGCGATCGGCCAACGCGGCCACCGCCGCCAGGTTGGCCTGGAAGCCGCTGGGGAAGAGCAGCACCCGCTCGCGGCCCAGCCAGCGCGCCAGGGCCGTTTCCAGCGCGGCATGCACCGGCCGGCTGCCGCTCACCAGTCGGGAGGCGCCGGCGCCCACGCCCTCACCCGCGGCCGCGGCCTGGGCCGCGGCCACCAGGGCGGGGTGGCGGCTCAGGCCGAGGTAGTCGTTGCTGGCTAGATCGAGCAGGGGGGCTGAGGCGCTGGTTCGCAGGGCAGCGGCGCCGTCAGCGGGTTCAAAGCTGCGCAGGGCGCGGCGGCGCTGCTCGGGAAGGCTCGCGAGCTGGCGCTGCAGCTCGTGCCGCCAGTGGGCGGCCGTGGTGCTGCTCCCTGATGAGCTCGATCCCAATGGCCTTGATCCCAATGATCCGACCGCAGTACCCAAAGGCTAAATCGAGTCTGTTCAACAGCGTGTTGCACCGCGTTGCCACGGCAACGCTGCATGGGACAGCCCGGGCACGAGGGAGCTGGGCTCGCTCGTGTTGGACCTGCTCGTGATCTGGCCTTCGTGATGTGCATCCCCGGTCAGCTCCTCTCTGAGGCGTTTGCAACTTGTTGAACGTTCTGTGTCACAAAGCCAAATCGATTGCCAACCAACACCCCCCCCTGTGGATCCCCGTGCTTCCAGCCGTCGCCTCTCTCCCAGTCGCCACCTCTTTTTCCCACCGGCCACCTCCATGTCCGCCGTCTCCCGTGCGACACCCACCACAGCCGGCCGGCACCTGGGGGTGCGGCTCGTTCCTGAGCTGAGGGGGAGTCTGAAGCTGGTGGCCGCTCAGATCGGCTGCCCCGCTGTTGCGCCTGCCCCTGGAGCCCTCAGTGGCCAAGGGCCTGCCGCGACCAGCTGAGCTGATGGTCGACAAGCTGTTCACAGCGTCGCGGCCACAGGTGCGCGAGCTGCGGGGCCTGTTGCAGGGGGAGGAGCTGGCGCGGATGGAATGGGAGCTGCGCCAGTGGTTGGAGTTGGCCTGAGCCCCCATAGGATCATGGGATGCCCCAGCTTGCGCCGGTGTCTGCAGCCCTCGATCCGGCGGCGATTTTTCCCTTTCCGCTCGACGACTTTCAGTTGGAGGCGATCGATGCCCTCAACCAGGGTCACTCGGTCGTGGTGAGCGCTCCCACGGGTTCGGGCAAGACACTGGTGGGCGAGTACGCCATCTACCGCGCCCTCGCCCACGGCCAAAAGGTGTTTTACACCACGCCGCTCAAGGCGCTCTCCAACCAGAAACTGCGTGATTTCCGTGCGCAGTTTGGTGCCGACAAGGTGGGCTTGCTCACCGGCGACCTCAGCCTTAACCGTGAGGCCCAGGTGGTGGTGATGACCACCGAGATCTTCCGCAACATGCTCTATGCGGAAGCGGATGCCGGAGACGATCCGCTTGAAGGGGTGGAGGCCGTGGTGCTCGACGAGTGCCACTACATGAACGACTCCCAGCGGGGCACCGTTTGGGAGGAATCGATCATCCATTGCCCACCGCCAGTGCAGCTGGTGGCCCTTTCGGCCACGGTGGCCAATGCCGGCCAGCTCACCGATTGGATCGAGCGGGTGCATGGCCCCACCCGCCTGGTGTTCAGCGACCACCGGCCAGTGCCGCTGGCCTTCAGCTTCTGCAGTGCCAAGGGCTTGCACCCCTTGCTCAACGAGGAGGGCACCGGGCTCCATCCCAACTGCAAGGTGTGGCGGGCTCCCAAGGGCAGCCACCGCAAGGGCCCGAAAACGCCCAAGCCGCCCCAGCCCGAGGCGCCGCCGTTGGGCTTTGTGGTGGCCCAGATGGCCGAGCGCGAGATGCTGCCGGCCATCTATTTCATCTTCAGCCGCCGCGGCTGCGACAAGGGGGTCAAGGAGCTCGGCAAGGCCAATCTGGTGACCCCGGCGGAGCAGGCGCGCATCAAGGCCCGGCTCGACGCCTTTGTGGCGGCCACCCCCGAGGCGGTGCGGGAAGGCGGCCACGCCGAGGCCCTGCTGCGCGGCATCGCCGCCCACCACGCCGGCGTGCTGCCGGCCTGGAAGGAGCTGATCGAGGAGCTGTTCCAGCAGGGGCTGATCAAGGTGGTGTTCGCCACCGAAACCCTGGCCGCCGGAATCAATATGCCGGCCCGCACCACGGTGATCTCGGCGCTCTCCAAGCGCACCGAGCGGGGCCACCGGGCGCTGATGGGCAGTGAATTTCTGCAGATGGCCGGCCGGGCCGGCCGGCGGGGCCTCGACTCCCAGGGCTATGTGGTAACCGTGCAGAGCCGCTTTGAGGGGGTGCGCGAGGCGGGTCAGCTGGCCACCGCGCCCGCCGATCCGCTGGTGAGCCAGTTCACGCCCAGCTACGGCATGGTGCTCAACCTGCTGCAGCGCTACGACCTGGCCAAGGCCAAGGAGTTGGTGGAGCGCAGCTTCGGGCGCTATCTGGCCACCCTGGATCTGGCCGAGGACGAGGCCCGGATTGCCCAGTTGATGCAGCAGTTTGACAGCCTGGAGGACGGCTCCGGCGAGGTGCCCTGGGACGACTTCGAGGACTACGAGAAACAGCGGGGGCACCTGCGCGAGGAGCGCCGCATCCTGCGGATCCTGCAGCAGCAGGCCGAGGAAACCCTCGCCCATGAGCTCACCCTGGCCCTGCAGTTCGCTAGCGAAGGCACCCTCGTGAGCCTCAAGGCGCCCCAACTGCGCGGCCGGGTGACGCCGGCGGTGATCGTGGAGAAGGTGAAAGGCCCGGGCCAGTTTCCCCTGCTGCTCTGCCTCACCGACGACAACGTCTGGCTGCTGCTGCCCTGCGGCGCCGTGGTGGCCCTGCATGCCGAGCTCAGTTGCCTGCAGGTGAGCCAGGTGGAGGCGCCCGAGCTGCGCCATGCTGGCGAGTTGCGCCACGGCGACCAGGCCAGCGGCGGTCTGGCCCTGGCGGTGGCCCATATGGCCGGCCGCCACGACATGATCACCCCCCAGTACGACCTGGCGGGCGAGGTGCAGGCCCACGCCCAGCTGGTGCACGACCTAGAGGAGCAGCTGGAGCTGCATCCGGCCCACCGTTGGGGGGACCGCCGCCAGCTCAAGAAGCACCGCCGGCGCATGGAGGAGCTGCAGCTGGAGATCGAGGAGCGCCAGCGGCTGCTGCACTTCCGCTCCAACCGCCACTGGGACACCTTCCTGGCCCTGATCGAGGTGCTGCGCTTTTTCGGAGCCCTGGCGGGGGCCGATGGGCTGGAGCCCACCGAGGTGGGCCGCACTGTGGCGGCCCTGCGCGGCGATAACGAGCTGTGGCTGGGGCTGGCCCTGATGAGTGGCCACCTCGATGAGCTCGATCCACCCCAGCTGGCGGCAGTGTTTGAGGCGATTTCCACCGAGGTCAACCGGCCCGATCTCTGGTGCGGCTTCCCCCCGCCACCGGCCGCCGAGGAAGCCCTGCACGACCTGCGCGGCCTGCGTCGCGAGCTTGAGCGCCAGCAGGAGCGCGCCAAGGTGACCTTCCCGCTCTGGTGGGAGCCGGAGCTCACCGGCTTGGTGCACGCCTGGGCCAAGGGGGCCAGTTGGAGTGACGTGATCGCCAACACCTCCCTCGATGAGGGCGATGTGGTGCGGATCCTGCGCCGTACGGTGGATCTGCTGGCCCAGGTGCCCTACTGCGAGGCGATCAGCGAGCAGCTGCGCACCAACGCCCGCGCTGCCCTCAAGGCGATCAACCGCTTCCCGGTGTGCGAGATCGAGGACTTGTTGGCGAGCGGCAACGGCCCGCTCGACCCGGCCACCGAACGCCCCCAGTCCTGAGGTTGGTGGGAACGAACCCGTGATCAACCCCGCTCGCATCCGCATCATCGCCGTGGGCAAGGTGCGCAAGGGCTGGGTGCAGGAGGGGGTCGCTCTTTATCGCAATCGCCTGCCAGGCCTAGTGATTACGGAGCTCAAGGACGCCACGATGGCCAAGGAGGCTGAGGCGATCACAGCGGCCCTCCAAGCTGATGAACGGCTGGTGGTGCTCACCGAAGAGGGCCGCAGCCTCGATTCGCTCAGCTTCGCCGAGCAGCTGCGCGATTCAGGCTCGGATCGCCTCGCCTTCGTGATCGGCGGCGCCCATGGGCTGGACCCAGGGCTCAAGGCCAGAGCCAGCTGGCGCCTCAGCCTCTCGCCCATGACCTTCCCCCACGAGCTGGCCCGAGTGCTGCTGCTCGAGCAGCTCTATCGCGCCACGTCCATCCTCCAGGGTGGCCCGTATCACAAGGCTTAGCCGCGAGCGGATCCGTGGCGACCTTGCCGCGATCACCGCGAGAAGACGCGGCACCGGCTCAGGCTGTGGAGGCCGAGACCGAACGATGTCGAGCAGCAATGGCTCCTTCCAGCTCACCTCCCCAGGGTTTGCCGATGGGGGCAGGATTCCTTCAATCCACTGCGCTGATGGCCTGAATCTCTCCCCGCCGCTGCGCTGGCACGGAGCACCGAGCTCCACCGTCAGCTATGCGCTGGTTCTGGAGGATCCCGATGCGCCAGGGGGCACCTGGGTGCACTGGGTGCTGTTCAACCTCTCGGCGGAGCACCAGGGCCTGCCAGCCGGCCTGGATCGGGCACCCCAGCTTCCCAGCGGCGCATGCCACGGCGCCTGTTGGGGCGTCGCCGACTTCCATCGCATCGGCTACCAGGGGCCGGAGCCGCCCCTGGGGCAGACCCATCGCTACATCTTCAGCCTGTTTGCCCTCGACACCAGCCTGGATCTGGAGCCTGGCATCACGGTGGCGCAGCTCCAGCAGGCGATCGACGGCCATCAGCTGGCCACGGCCCAGCTCACGGGCCTCTACAGCCGTTAGTGCTGCGCCCCCTCTGGGGCTCAGCGCCGTGACGCTCAAACCCCCAGCCTCTCCCAGATCACCCTCAGGTTTTCCTGGTGCAGGTCGGTACTGAAACAGTCGGCCAGCTGCTCGGGGCTGAGGCGGCTGGTCACGTCGGCATCGGCCTCGAGGTTGGCGCGGAAGTTGCCCCCCTCGGTGTTCCAGGCGGTGTGGGCGTTGCGCTGCACGATCCGGTAGGCGTCTTCGCGGTTGATGCCGCTCTCCACCAGAGCCAGCAGCACCCGCTGGCTGAACACCACGCCGCCATACACATTCATGTTGCGGCCCATGTTGTCGGGGTAGACCCCTAGACCCTTCACCACGTCGGTCATCTCCCGCAGCATGAAGTGGAGCGTGGCCGAGCAGTCGGGCAGCATCATCCGCTCCACCGAGCTGTGGCTGATGTCGCGCTCGTGCCAGAGGGCGCAGTTTTCCAGGGCCGCCACCACATAGCTGCGCAGCACCCGCGCCAAGCCGCTGATGCGTTCGCTGCGGATTGGGTTGCGCTTGTGGGGCATGGCCGAGCTGCCCTTCTGCCCTTTGGCGAAGTTCTCCTCCACCTCCAGCACGTCGGTGCGCTGCAGGTTGCGGATCTCGGTGGAGAAGCGCTCCAGGGCGGCTCCCACCAGAGCGAGCGTTTGCACGTATTCGGCGTGGCGATCGCGGGAGATCACCTGGGTGCTGGCCGTATCCGGCTCCAGACCGAGCTTGGCGCAGGCGATCGCTTCCACCTGGGGATCGGTGTTGGCGTAGGTGCCCATGGCACCACTGATTTGGCCCACGCTCACCACCCGCTCGAGGCGCTCGAGGCGCTCCTGGTTGCGCTCCACCTCCGCCAACCACCCCGCCACCTTGAAGCCGAAGGTGATCGGCTCGCCGTGGATGGCGTGGGAGCGGCCGATCATCACCGTGCCCTTGTGGGTGCGGGCTAAAGCCCTGAGGGCGGCTGCGAGCTGGTCGAGCTCGCAGCGCAGCAGCTGCACCGAGGCCTTCATCTGCAGGGCCAGACCGGTGTCGAGCACATCTGAGCTGGTCATGCCCACGTGGATGTGGCGCCCGGCATCACCCACGTGCTCGTTGATGTTGGTGAGGAAGGCGATCACGTCGTGACGAACCTCGGCTTCGATCTCGAGGATGCGCGCAACGCTGAAGCTGGCCTTCTCCTTGATCGTGGCCACGGCCTCGGCGGGTACGCGCCCCAGCTCGCAGTTGGCCTCGGTGGCGGCGATCTCCACATCCAGCCAGCTTTGGAACTTGGCTTCTTCGCTCCAGATGTTGCCCATCTCGGGCAGGGTGTAACGCTCGATCAAGGCCGCGCCTGGCTCACATCCAGACCAATGTATGGGTGCGACCCCTGGGCCTCGGTTAGGCCGCGGCCGTCAGGCGACGGTGCTCCACTTCCCAGTGGACCTGATGTCCCCAAGCCTGCTGGCGCACCCAGCAGCGGCCACCGCGGCACTGGATGAGTTGGAAGGGAGGTAAATCGGGCGGTTGGTTGCGCAGTTTGACGAAGCTGCCGGGGTAGAGCAGCTCCAGCACGTTGTTGGTTGTTTGGGTGCGGCGGATCAGGGTGGTCATCGGTGCCGCCTCGAAGTTAGGAGCCATCCTCCGCTGGGTTTTGAGCGGGAGACGGGCTTGCTTGGAATGTGTTCCGTTTGCGTTGTGGTTTGATCACAAAAGCGCGAGTGCCATGGCCCGCAAACAACGCCTGGATCTGGAGCTGGTGGCCCGCGGCCTGGCCGCCAGCCGCCAGCAGGCCCAGCAGCTGATTCGGGCCGGACGGGTGCGGCTGGGCGATCGCGTGCTCGACAAACCGGGTACGGAGGTGTTGCCGGAGGCCGAGCTGCTGGTGCAGCAGCCGCCCCGGTTCGTTTCCCGCGGTGGCGAGAAGTTGTTGATCGCCCTCGACACCTTCCCACTGGATGTGCAGGGCCGCATTTGCCTCGATGGCGGCATCTCCACCGGCGGCTTCAGCGACTGCCTGCTTCAGCACGGCGCCTCGCGGGTCTATGGCATTGATGTGGGCTACGGCCAGACCGCCTGGAGCCTGCGTAGCGATCCCCGGGTGGTGCTGCGCGAGCGCACCAACCTGCGCCACCTCAGCCCCGCCGAGCTGTATGGCCCGGAGGATCCAAGGCCCGACCTGGCGGTGGCCGATGTGTCGTTCATCTCCCTGGCCCTGGTTTTGCCGTCCCTGTTGGGATTGCTCCAGAGCGAGGACCCCGTGGATTTGGTGCTTCTGGTCAAGCCCCAGTTCGAGGTGGGCAAGGGCCGTGTCGGCAAGGGCGGGGTCGTGCGCGATCCCATCGCCCACTGCGATGCGATTGCGGGGGTGATTGCGGCGGCCTGGGCGTTGGGGCTGACGGCCTGCGGTCTGGTGGCATCGCCGATTACCGGCCCGGCCGGCAACCACGAATACCTGCTTTGGTTGCAGCGCCAGAGCGCCGAAGCGGCCGCGCCAGTTGTGAATGCTGCCCAGATCAAAGCCCTGGTGGCCAGCACGCTGACCACCAGGGCTCCAGGGGAGGGCTGAACGGCGCTGGTGCCGTCAAGCTCAGTTCAGATGGCGCCGCTGTCGCGGTCGCCGGTGCGGATGCGGATCACCGAGTCGATCGTGCTGACAAAGATCTTGCCGTCGCCGATTTCGCCGGTACGGGCCGCGTCCTGAACCGCGGAAACCACGGTGTCGACCTTGTCATCGTCGACAACGATCTCCAGTTTCAGCTTCTGCAGGAACTCCACGGTGAATTCCGAGCCGCGGTAGCGCTCCACCTGGCCTTTCTGACGGCCAAATCCGCGCACCTCGCTCACGGTCATGCCGACGATCCCCGCGTTCACCAGCGCGATCTTGACGTCCTCGAGTTTGAAGGGACGAATGATGGCCTCAACTTTTTTCATGGGAACAGCTTGGGCTGAAGTGAAGTCTCTCAGGAAATCCCTGCCGGTGGGAGGGAATGGCCCCATTAGGCCCGAGCTTTGCGGGGGTCGCCGTAGCGGTTGTTACCGGTGGGGCGCTCGCACAGGGCGTTGAAGTGGGGCGCCGGAGTGGCGTCCAGGTTCTTTCTAGGATCGCCTTGCACGCCTCCTCTGGCTGGGCCGCTTCCCGTTTCCATGTCCTCCAGCTCTGCGGCTCCCGCCGGCCCTGATCGCACCCAAACGCCGCTCTACGGCGAGCGGGCTATCGCCGAGGCAGAGTTGATCTGCTTCGACAATCCCCGGCCCGGCCGTCCCTACGAGATTTCGATCGAGCTGCCGGAATTCACCTGCAAGTGCCCGTTTTCGGGCTATCCAGACTTTGCTGTGCTGCGCTTGCTGTATCAGCCCGGTCCGCGGGTGGTGGAGCTCAAGGCGATCAAGCTCTACGTGAACAGCTACCGCGACCGCTCCATCTCCCATGAAGAGGTGGCCAACCGCATCCTCGACGACCTGGTGGCCGCCACCGATCCCCAGTGGATGCAGTTGGAGGCCGATTTCCATCCGCGCGGCAACGTCCACACCGTGGTGCGGGTCAGCCATGGCACACGGCTGCCCTGCTAAAGCTCGGCAAGCAGCTGGGGTAGTTCAGTGGCAAAGCCGGTGAGGTTGCGGTTGCACAGCCCTGCCACATGCAGCTGGCCCTGCTGGCCAGGCTGCCCCTCAGCGATCGCCCAGAGCTGACGGGTGGCCAGCAGGCTGAGGCCGCCGCCGGCCAGGGCGATGGCAAAGCCGGTGTACACCAGCGGTACGCCCGGATCGCGCTTCAGCAGGATGCCGCTGGCGGGCAGCACGCTCTCCACCCGGATCGGCAGACCCTTCACCTCCACGGGTTCTCCACCGGGGGCGATCTGGCCGAGCAAGCTGCCGTCGGCGCCGTACACCGCCACCGGCCCCTGCTCACTGCCCAGGCTGAGCAGCACCGGCTCACTGCCATCGGGGCGGGTCGGCAGCACCAGCCCCCACACCTGCTCGCCCAGCTGGGGAAAGCTCTGAAGGGGCAATTGCAGCAGCGGGCTCTTGCCGAGTTGCACGCTGATCGCCGCCAGGGCCCAGTCGGCTTGATAGAGGGTCACCCCCTGGAAGCGAAGCGGATGGTTGACGCTGATTTCAGCTTGCTTCAGCAGGGTGCCTGCGTTGCCATCACCCTCGAGGATCCGCAGCTGGGACGTGAACTGCTCGGGCCGGCCGGCAGGATCCCGTTGGATGGCAAAGCGGTCGAGGGCCAGGGTGAGCCGGCTGCTGCCGCGGCTGTCCATCAGCTCGAGGCTGCGGCCTGGGGCCAGGTATTGCTCGGCCCGCTGACCGCCCACGGCCCCCCAGGCGGCACCCAGCATCAACACCACCATGCCGGCATGCACGAGCATGGGCCCCACCCGGCCCAGCACCCCCTTGCGGGCCGCCAGGCGCCCCTCCTGCAGCTGAATCTGCCAACCCTGGCGCTGCAGCAGCTGGGCCAGAGCGTCCAGGCTGGAGTTGGGGGTAGGGGTGGCCAGGGTTTCGGCCACGCTCAATTTGCTGAGCTGGCGTGGGGAGCGGTAGTCGATCCAGCGCAGCGCCGCCTGAAGGGCAGGCCACTGACGCCGCCAACTGCAGAGCAGCAGCGACAGAGCCAGCCAGGCCAGTAGCCCCAGAAACCAGCCGCTGGAATAAACATGGTCGAGCTGCAGGGCCATGACCCCATCGCCGCCGAGCAGGCCCAGCCAGGGTTGGGGGTCGTAAAGCCGGTGGTAGAAGTCGGCGGTTTCCCGTTGCGGGATGGCGGTGCCAACCCCGCTGGCGATGGCAATCACCAGCAGCAGCACGATGGCCAGGCGCAGATCGGAGATCCAGCCCAGCACCCGGGTGAAGCCTCTGGTGAAGCCCGTCATCGCCAGTTGGCCACCAGGGTGAGGGCGCCTGTGGTGACCAGCACCACGCCACTGATCGGTGGCACCCATTGGCCCACGCGGCGCAGGCTGAGCAGGTGCTGCAGGCTGGCCGCGGCTGTGCCCGCCAGCAGCAGCGGCACCACCTGGCCCGCCCCGAAGCTGGTGAGCAGAAGCATGCCCACCAGGGGTTTGCCGTTCTGGGCCATCCAGGCCAGCAACACCGCCAACACCGGCGTGGTGCAGGGGGTGGCTGCCAGCCCGAAGGCCAGGCCAGCCGCCATCGGCGCCAGTGGCGCCGGCACGCGGCGGCGCCACACCTCTGGATCGGGGCCGGCGGGCAGGGGCAGCTTGAGCAGGCCCAGCAGGTTGAGCCCCATCAGCAGGGCCAGCATCGCTACCACCGTGGGAATCAGGCCGGGAATCTGCCCGTAGATGCGGCCCAGCAGCCCACTCACCAAGCCGAGGAGCACCAGGGCCGCCACAATCCCGCCGGCGAAGCTGAGGCTGCGCAGCCAGGGAGCCTGACGCGGGGCTGTAGCAGCAGTGCCCAATGCAGCACTGCCTGATTCAGCACTTGCGGTTGTGTTGCTGAAGCCGGCCAGGTAGGCCAGGGTGACCGGCAACAGCGACAGCGAGCAGGGACCGAGGCTGGTGAGGAGCCCGCCCGCAAAGACCACGGCTACGGTGCCGGGTGAGGGGTTGGCCAGAGATTGCTGCAGCAGCGCCTCGCTGGTGCGGGCCCAATCGGCGAGTTGGGGCCCAAGACTGATCATGGCCTCAGCCTATCGGGCGACTGCGGGGCGCCGGCGCCGGGGGGTGGGGGCGAGGCCACCGGCCTCCAGGGAGCAACGGATCAGCAGGCCACACACCAGCAGGCTGGCCATCAGGGAGTTGCCGCCGTAGCTGATCAGCGGCAGGGGCAGGCCGGTGGTGGGCATGGCGCCACTGGCCACCGCGATGTTGAGGATCGACTGGCCTACCAGCAGGGTGGTGCAGCCGATGGCGATCAGGCGCTGCTGGTTGCTGCGGCAACTCAGGGCCACCCGCAGGCCCACAAAACCAAACAGCAGCAGAAACAGCAGCAGCACCACCGAGCCCACAAAGCCAAACTCCTCGGCAAACACAGCGAAGATGAAATCGGTGCTTTGGATCGGCAGGTACTGCAGTTTCTGAGTGGACAGGCCAAAACCCTCCCCCAGAACCCCGCCCGAGCCAATGGCCATCAGGCTCTGCACCAACTGGTAGCCATCGCCCTGGGCATCGCGCCAAGGATCGAGAAACGACACCACCCTCAGGCGCTGGTACTCATTCACCAGAATGCTGGCACTGCCAAGCAACCCCCCGGCTCCGGCGGCCCCCAGCAGCAGCGGTAGGGAGAGGCCGCTAGCCAGCGCCATCAGCCAGAGCAGCAAGCCAGAAAGGGCAGCGGTGCTGAGGTTGGGCTGCTTGAGGATCAGCAGAATCAGCGCCCCGAACACCCCAAGCCACAGCAACTTCTGATCGCCGCCGATGCGCTTCCAGTGGGCAAACAGCGCTGCCCCCTGGAGCACCAGGAAGGGCTTCACCAATTCCGACGGTTGCAGCTGGATGGGACCGACCACCAGCCAGCGGCTCGCCCCATTGACGGTGCTGCCGACCACCAAGGTTGCCGCAATCATCACGATGCCGACCCAGAGCCCCAGGGGGGCGAGGTGCAGCCAGCGCCGCAGGCTGGTGCGCAGGCCGAGCCAGAGCAAGCCCCAGCTGGCCACCATCCAGATGAACTGGCGCTTCAGATAGAAGGCTCCATCGCCCATTTCCCGCTCCGCCACCCACCAGCTCGCTGAGGTGAGCACCAGCAATCCGATCACGCTCCAGAGCGCCACCATGCCCAGCAGCAGCCGCGCTTCTGCGGGCCACTGCTCCCAAGGCAGGGGCAACAGGCCTTCGCCGCTGCTGCGGCTGAGGGAGGCATCGCTGCTGGTGGTGTGGGCTGCGGTTCGGGTCAAGGCAAGGAGTGAGGATTGCCGGAGTGGCACCATCCTGAGGCCCTATTGAGCCGTGTTTGGGTGGTGGTTGTCGAGCCCTGCGCGTCAATCGGTGCCCACCAAAAACGCCCAACAAAAAAGCCCAGCGCATGCCGGGCTTGTGGGAGTTGTGCGGCCAGACTGGTGAATCTGGGCGGGACTCAGTTGCCGACGTTTTGTTGGCGACGCCCAGTGGCCAGTTCCACCTTGAGGATCTTGCCGCCCTGCTTCATGATTCGCTGTTGCTCAGCAAACCAGCTGTCATAGGGCACCCATTTGGTGAAATAGGTGTTCTGCAGCTCTCGCTGGGTGCGGCTTTTTTCCGGACAAGGGATGCAGGCCGTGATCTTGAACAGACGCATGGTGGTGATCCTCGGGGTGTGCCGCTGGCAGGGATCAGTTGCCCAGCCCGGAGCAGATGTAGTCGAAATAAACCCCCATTTCGCGGCCAGCATCTGGACCCACGAGGGCAGCCGTGGTTTCCTTCATGGCCTGGATCGACTGCACGGTTGCACCGATGGGCACGCCCAAGGAGTTGTAAGTCTCCTTGAGCCCGTTCAGCACGCGCTCGTCGAGGATTGAGGTGTCACCCGCCAGCATGGCGTAGGTGGCATAGCGGAGGTAGTAGTCGAGGTCGCGGATGCAGGCCGCATAGCGACGGCAGGTGTACATGTTGCCGCCGGGACGGGTGATGTCCGAATACAGCAGCGACTTGGCCACAGCCTCTTTGATGATGGCTGAACCGTTGGCGCTGATGGTGGCAGCAG
The DNA here is from genome assembly GCA_044369475.1 of Cyanobium sp. Lineage (GTDB taxonomy): Bacteria > Cyanobacteriota > Cyanobacteriia > PCC-6307 > Cyanobiaceae > Cyanobium_A. Next base: position 31,452 of record JBIPLV010000007.1, read on the forward strand.
CCCGAACCCGCAGCTCACCGCTAGCGAAGTACTGCTCCAGGCGGCCCATGGCCGAACCGTCGAGGTACAGGCCCTGGACGTCGGCCTGGTTGATGACGTTGGTGATGGCGTCTTGCATGAATCCTGCTGAGTGCGAAGAGGCGGAGTGCGGAGAGGCGGTGTTGCTTTAGGAGAGGGCGCCGACGACGTAGTCGAAGTAGAAGCCAGCCTCTTCGGCGTCGGAGCCGGTGAGCAGCCCCATGGCTGCCGACTTCATTTCACGCACGGATTCCGCCATGGCGTCCAGGGGAACACCCAGGGAGCGGTACATCTCCTTGGCGCCGATGATGCCGATCTCTTCGATGGGCGTCACGTCACCGGCGATGATCCCGTAGGTCACCAGGCGCAGGTAATAGTCCATGTCCCGCAGGCAGGAGGCGGTCATCTCCTCGCCGTAGGCGCTGCCGCCAGGGGAGATGACGTCGGGACGCCGTTGGAACAGGGCTCCGCCTGCGGTTTTCACGATGCGCTCGCGGCTCTCGCTAAGAACCTGAGCAACGCGAAGTCGACGTTGACCAGCGCCCACGAAGGACTTGATCTGGTCGAGTTCGCCAGGGCTGAGGTAGCGGGCTTCGGCGTCCGCGTTGATGATCGAGTTGGAGACGATGCTCATGCAGTTCTGCCTCGAAACAAGCGGCCGCCTTGACGGAGACCGATATCCGGTGGGTAAGGGAATGATCGACTCGCGCCGATCGCCGAATCATTCTGCGCCAAGCCCCTGCGTCGCCCTTGGCGGCGGTAACAGTTCTTCACGGCGTTTCTGATTCGGAGATCCCTTGGGCCGCAATGCTTTTGGTCGATGTTGTTCATAGCAACCGACCGCAGCAATTGTTCATTGTTCGCCAGCCCTGATTGGACCACTTGTTTCACGGTGTGAATTAAAAGTTGTAGCGAATGATGTTTTTGAGCATGAAAAAACCTCCCGAAGCAAATTCGGGAGGTGGGATGGTTCGTGAGGGTTCTCGTCGCGGCCTTTGGCCCTGCCTTTTGATTCAGATGGGGGCTTTCGGCCCAGGGGTGAGGCCGGCGTTGCCCGCATACAGCTCTGCGGTGCGGTTCACCGTGCTGAGAGGGATGCCATCGGCGGTTGCCAGGCCGCGCAGATAGGGAACGGTGTCCTGGCCAAAGGCCTGGCCATATTCTTCGCTGCTGAGCAGGGCATCGATGGCCGCCTGTTGGCCCCGGTTGGCCCGGGTGGCCAGGAAGGCACTCACTTCCTGGGGCTGGGCGGCCCGTCCGAGCAGGGCGAGGTAGGCGGCTGACGCGGCCCGAAGCGGTGCCATGCGGTTGAGGCGTTGCTGGAAGAGGTCGCTGCCAGCGATCTGGGTGACCAGCTCGGCCACGGTGAGCTGCTGGTTGCGGAATTGGGATTCCGCATCACCCAGTCGCTCAGCGGCGAAGGGAACCCTGTTGAGCAGTTGCTTGTAAACGCTCTCCAGGGCCTCCTGAACTTGCGTTTCGCTGCTGGTGCGGCCCACCTGCACGGGCCTGCCAACGCTCTGGCGACGGCTGAAGCCCTGGGGGCGACCCGGTTGAATCGCCTTGGCCATGGCAGCGCCAGGTTGGCTGGCGAGGCCGCTGGCCTGGCCGCTGCCCACGGAAGCCCGCCAGTTGCCGCTGATCGGGGTCCGGGTGCTGGGGCTGCTGGATGGACTGCCGCCGGGTGTTGAGGTCCAGAAGCCTGTTGTGGTGGCTGGGGTTTGGTTCCAGCGCCGGGTTGGCGCTGGTGCCTGGCGGATGCTGCTGGGGCCAATGGGAATGGCCGTTGCCGGGGCTGCCATCGTTTCCCCACCGGCGATCTGGGCGCTCCATCCACCCATCACCACCCGGGGGCGATCGGCCAGGTTGCGCGCCACCATGTCACTGGTGGTGCGCAGGGTTTGGGGAGCGGCAACGTCAGGGCGTTTGCTCGGGGTGATATCGGCGTAGGCAGCCGCATTGAAGGGCCGTTTGAGGGCTGGTACCTGACGAGCATTGCGATCGCCGGCGGTGATGAACCGCTCGTAGGGAACGGTGTCCTCGCCGAAGCAATCGTTGTATTCCCGGCTGTTCAGCATCTTGTCGACGACGCCATAGAAGCCTGAGCGGGCGGCTGTATCGAAGTAGGCGTCGATTTCCCAACGCCCGAAGCTGGGGCGGCCCAGGATGCGGCGGTGCATCACCTCGATCGCTTTGGTGATGTAGAGGCCACTCCAGTAGCGGCGCCGGAAGGCGGTGGAGCGGGCCACCTGACGCACGAATTCGCGCAGGCTGATGTCGCCGTTTTCGAGCTTGATTTCCTCGACTTTGTTGCGTTCACCGGCATAACCAGCGGTGCCGAGGATTTGCACGTAGACCGCGTTGATCACCGCCTGGGTGCTGGCTTCGGTGCCGCGCACGCTGGGCTGACCGCCGCGGCGGGGCACGGAACTGCCGCCGGTGGCGATCTGCTGCAGCCGCACCACCTTCGGGCCCACGCGGCGAGGCATGGCCTTGCGGAATTGGACGCTGTCCATCTGGCCTGGTTGGGCCAAGCCGTTGCCGAT
>JBIPLV010000279.1:0-3100 GCA_044369475.1 Cyanobium sp.
CAGAACAGCAACCCCGAGGTGCGTCAGGCGCTGCGCACCGCGTTTGGCGCCGCGGCCCTGGTTGATGCGTCAGCCACGGAGCGCGGCAATGGCGGCACGGTGGTGGTTTGGAGTGATGTCAGGAGTCGCGGCGGTAGCACAACAGTCGCCGGAAGCCTGAAAGCACAGGGAGGTGTGCATTCAGGTGGTGGTGGTGCGATTGAAACCTCGGGTTATCTGCTTGATGTGAATGGTATCCGTGTTTCATCGCAATCCTATGCAGGTGAATCTGGTCATTGGTTATTAGATCCAGTTGACATCACAATCGCTGCTAGTGGTGGCAATGTCACCGGGAATGCATTGACCACTGCATTGGCGACTCAGAATGTCACCTTAAATACAGCTGGATCTGGCAGTTGTTCGAATGTGACGTGCTCAACGCCCTTTAGTGGTTCGAGTGGAACCATTGCAGTTAACGATTCGATCACGCTTTCAGGTCCTCACGTTTTGCATTTGACGGCTGATGCGGGTGTCACTGGGACTGGAAGTATTGCGCTGACAAATTCTTCTTCTTCGCTGGAAATATCACAGAGTGGGACCTCGAGTTTTTCCGGGATTATTTCAGGCTCGGGATCTGTTCGAAAGTCAGGTGCCGGTGCCTTGACTTTGCAAGGAGCGAATTCTTACACAGGAGGAACGACAGTTGATGCTGGCAAGCTTGTCGTGTATGCGCCTTCTAATGCCACGCTCACGAGTTCAATAGGAACTGGCTTGTTGAAGCTCAATAACGGAAGCACGCTGTCTGCGATCCATCCAGGCGGCCAGCCTGTAGAAATTAATAATTTGATCGAGATCGGAACGGGAACGGCGACAATTGACGTTCCGTTTGGCACTTATACGAATCTAAGATTGACGAATACCATCAGCGGCGCTGGCAAAATTCGTGTTACCAGTGATACTAGTGGTCGTGATTTAACTTTTTCCGGCAACAATACATTCGGCGGAGGTGTTGAGATCATCGCGGGACCCAATCAAAATGGTCGTGTACGGGTTGCAAGTTCAAATGCTTTGGGTAGCGGATCATTTACGGTTAAGCCTGATGGTTCATCGCAGCCAGGCTCGAATGCTTCGCAACTCGAATTGGCTGGTGATGCGCCATCCACCGTTGTCATCAATAATCCCATTGTGCTTGACGTTTCAACGCAGCTAGGAGTTCATATACATACAGGCAAAACTTTGGAGTTGTCAAATACTATTTCTTCTCCTCAAGGTGCTGGAGTTCAGCTTGTTGGGTTTTCAAATTACACATCCGGAACCTTGCTGCTCTCGGGTTCCAATACATATACAGGCAATACCACGGTTAGTGAAGGCGGAACGTTAAAACTTGGTAATGCTAGTGCTCTTGGAGGATCAGCATCAAGTTCTGTGAGCGTTGCTCAAAATGCGAGGCTTGATCTGAATGGAGTGACGTTGTCGCTTGCAAAACCTCTAACGTTGAATGGAACAGGGATAGGATCGTCGGGCGCACTGATCAACTCAGGCAATACAAGCGCTACCTATCCAGGTCTCGTGACTCTTGGTAGCTCGAGCTCAATAATTGGTGACTCCGGCACGATCACACTGAGCAATCCAGGCACGATTACGGGCTCAGGCTTCGGTCTCACTTTGGGCGGCGCTCAGGGCGGAACCATTTCCAGTGTCATTGGTACCTCTAGCGGAACGATCCTCAAAAAGGACTCCGGTACATGGTGGTTGATCGGCGCCAACACCTACGACGGTTTGACCACGATCAGCGGCGGCACATTGCAAATCACCAATGGTGGCGGCTTGGGCTCAACCAATGGAGCCACGACAGTAGCAAGTGGTGCCACATTGGATTTAAAGAATGTGCTCCAAGTTGCTGAGTCGATTACTCTCAGCGGCGGCACCCTAAAGACCAGCACCGGAACCAGCAGTCTGAGTGGTGCCGTGACGCTTGGCGACAACAGCACAATTGATGTTGGCGGAATACGACTGTCTCTTTCGGGAGTGATCTCCGATGGTGGTGCTAACGGTCGCTTTGGATTGACGAAATTAAGTTCTGGCGAACTTGTTCTTAATGGTGCCAATACGTATAGTGGAGCGACCATGGTTTCAGCGGGATCACTGACTTTATCTGGCCAGGGGACTCTTTCGGATTTGACGCCTCTTGCAGTCAATGGGACTGCAACTTTTACTCTTGGAAATACAAGTACGTCTGAGGTGATTGGTTCGCTCAGTGGCTCTGGCAGTGTAGTTCTCCCTGGCTCCACGAATAACCTAAGAGTCGGTGGTGACGGCTCTTCAACAACCTTTTCAGGAGTAATCTCTGGTTTGGGGTCGCTGACTAAGGACGGGGTTGGCAAAATGACATTGTCAGGTGCTAATACTTATGCGGGTCCAACATCCATACTTCAAGGGACCATTCAAGTTGTTGATGCAAGTAGATTGGGTGCCAGCGCCGTCGGCACAACAATTGCAAGTGGGGCTTCCTTGGAGCTCTCAGGCAATATTAATTTGCCTGAACCTTTGAGTATTGCTGGGACGGGTATTAGTGGCGGAGGGGCGATTGTTAATGTCAGCGGCTCCAATACTTTGAGTGGTCTTGTTACGCAAACCGCGGCCTCTGAAATCCAGAGCGACCTCGGAACTTTAACTTTTGATGTTTCTACTGGAAATAGTATTGATGGAGCTTATCCTCTGACGTTTGATGGAGCCAGCACCATTATTGTGGTCGACCCAGTTTCAATTTCTACCGCTTCAATCACAAAAAATGGTTCTGGAACCTTGGTGTTGGCTGGATCCAATTCATACTCTGGGGGCACAACAATTAACGCCGGATCTGTTGGCTTGGATAGAGATTTGGCAAATCCTGAGACCACCAGTCCATTTAGTTATCGCTTTGGCAAGAATAGTTCTGGCTTCGGCACGGGTAGCGTAATCGTTAATATTGGCGCAGAACTAAATTTCACGGGTACAACAATAGCGAATAACATTATTCTGAACGAGGGCTCTTTAAGAAACGGCAGGTTTAATAATCCATCCGACTTTGATGGGAGTTACACGGGCGTTTCAACTGGTCAAATTACCCTGTCCTCAGCCA
>JBIPLV010000265.1:0-3090 GCA_044369475.1 Cyanobium sp.
AGCCTACTTGAGCTAAATCCCCCTAGGGCTTTGGCCCAGTCGGCCCCGGACTGCCCGGCGATCAAGGCCACCCTGTTGAAGCCCTCGGCCATCAGCGAAGCAGAGGTGCTTGCGGCGCAAAAAGGCTGGGGAGATGCGTTGGTGGCGATTTCCACCACCTATGACAAAAATGAAAAAGATGGCAAATATGACCAGGCAGCGGCTAAAGAGCTCGCCGCAAAAGTAATTGACAGTGCCTATGGTTACAATATTGGACCGGTGCTGTTCAAGCCAACCCTTACTACTGTCCCCCAGACTTTTCGCACCACCCGCGCCGGAGCCCTGGCTTACTTCGTTGGCGGTGATCCTGCCTTTCCTGGCGATACTGGCTTTGCCTTGAAAGGCTGGAGAAAAGTAAATATTTGCAATGCGGCGATTTTCATTGATCAAGATAGTGCCAGCACCATGGGCAAAGTAATGATCACCAATAAGAAGGGTGAGGTAACTACTGTCGACAAAACCTGGACCTTCGTTAAAGACGCCTCCGGCAAGCTTCGGATCATGGTGCACCATTCTTCCCTGCCCTATGTTGCCGCAAAGGGTTGATATATGTTTTGCCATTGGTGTTGCCAAGCTGGCCGGCCATTGGATCAGCTAGGGATGATCTCGGCTGGTGATCAGCTCGGCTGGCTAGGAAGGTGAATCCCCAGATGCCGACGGGCCAGATGCCGATGAGCCCATTGGATTTGCAGCAGCTGTTGCCCGCCCTGCGTTCGCCGGTGGGGGCGCTGCTGTTCATTCCCCTCTACGCCCTCTGGGTGACCCTGCTGCTGCCGGGGGTGTGGGCCTCCATGCTGGCTGGCGCCCTCTACGGCACCTGGTGGGGCAGCCTGGTGGTGTTTGTGGGGGCCTGTCTCGGCGCCGAGGCCGCCTTTCTGTTGGGGCGCACCTGGCTGCGGCACTGGGCCAGGCGCCGACTGGCGGCCCTGCCCAAGCTGCAGGCCGTGGAACAGGCGGTGAGTCGCGAGGGCCTGCGGCTGGTGCTGCTCACCCGCCTGTCGCCGGCCTTCCCCTTCAGTCTGCTGAACCTGGCCTATGGGCTCAGTGAGGTGAGCCTGCGCGACTACAGCCTGGGCCTGGTGGGCATCCTGCCCGGCACTGTTTTGTTCTGTGCCCTAGGGGCCTTTGCCGGCGACGTGGCCCGCTTCCCCGAGGTGCTCGCCGGTAAGGCCGATGTCGGCACCTGGGCCCTGCGCAGTGTCGGTCTGCTGGCCACCCTGGCCACCGTGGTGTTGGTGGGCCGCGCCGCCCGGCAGGCGCTGCAAATCCCGCCGGGGGAGCAGGGGCAGCCGGGCTCAGATTGTGATCAAATTGAGATCAAGTTGAGATCAGATTGAGATCAGGGTTTGGGTGGGCTTTGGTTGGCATCTGGCAGGCGCCAGTCCCTCAGCGCCGCGATCGCCACGAACCAGGCCAGTCTCAGCCGAGCCAGCCAACCGGAGTGGGCCGCCAGCTCTTGATACTTGGCTCGGCCACAGGCCGTCTTGATGCAGGCCGGTATTGAATTTTGTAGGGGGGGGTCCATGGCCAAAATCAGCGGTAATAATCAGCGGTAATGATCAATTGATGATTAATTGATCTTGGGCAAGCAAAAATCAGAAAAGCGAGGGCCTGGGGGGCTAACGGCATTTGGGGCTAAAGGGTATGAGGGCTAACGGGCCTGGGGCTAACGGCACTGGAGTTATTGGCGCCTAGCTCTCCGCCAGCAGCTGCAGCAGTCCCGCTTCATCGATCACCGGCAACCCCAGGCCCTGGGCTTTAACCAGCTTGCTGCCCGCCTCGTCGCCGGCCACCACGTAGCTGGTTTTGCGACTCACCGAGGCGATCACCTTGCCGCCGGCCGCCTCGATAAGCGCCTGGGCCTGGCTGCGGCTCAGCGATGGCAGGCTGCCGGTGAGCACGAAGCTGAGGCCGGCCAGGCGGGGGGAGGCACCGTTGGCAGCCCCTGGCTCCGGCTCGGGCGCCGCCAGGGAGAAGCCCAGCCGCCGCAACTGCTCCAACAGCTGTTGATTGGCGGGGGTGGCCAGCCATTGCTGCAGCGACTGCACGATCTCGCCGCCGATGCCATGCACCGCAGTGATCGATTCCGGCGCTTCCCGGGCGGCGGCTGCCAGGGCCTCGGCGCTGGCAAAGGTCCGGGCCAGGGCCTTGGCGCTCACCTCGCCCACGTGATGTATGCCCAGGCCGTAGAGCTGGCGATGCCAGGGCTTTTGCCGGGAAGCCGCCAGCGCCTCCAGCAGATTCTGGGCAGACCTCGGGCCCATGCGCTCCAGGCTGGCCAGCAGCGCTCCATCGAGGCCATAGATATCGGCGATCGAGGCCACCAGCCCCCGATCCACCAACTGCTCGATCAACTTGCTACCCAGCCCCTCCACGTCCAGGGCCCCCTTGCTCACCCAGTGGCGCAGGGCGCCCCGCAGGATTGCCGGGCAGCTGCTGTTCACGCAGCGGGTGGCGGCCTCGCCCACCTCACGCACCAGCTCCGAGCCGCATTCCGGGCACGTGTGGGGCAACTGCAGGCGCACGGCGCCGTCGGGCCTCAGCTCGCGCAGCACCCGCACCACCTCGGGGATGATCTCGCCGGCCTTGCGCACCACGATCGTGTCGCCGGCGTGCAGATCCAGCTCGGCCAGCCGGTCGGCGTTGTGGAGGGTGGCGCGGCTCACACTGGTGCCGGCCAGGGGCACCGGTACGAACTCGGCCACCGGAGTCACCACCCCGGTGCGACCCACCTGACAGGCCAGCCGCAGCAGCTGGCTGGGGGCTTCTTCGGCGGCGTATTTGAGGGCAATCGCCCAGCGGGGCGCCTTCTGGGTGAAGCCGGCGTCGGCCTGGAGGCGCAGGTTGTTGAGCTTCACCACCACGCCATCGGTGGCATAGGGCAGCTGGCGGCGGCCGGTGTCCCACTGGGTGAAGAAGGCTTCCACCGCCGTCAGATCCGCCAGCCGCGCTGCATTGGGATTCACGCGGAAGCCGGCGGCCTGGAGCCAATCGAGGGCCTCCGCCTGGGTGGTGGGCCGCGCTGGATCGCCGGGGCCTGGGTGCCAGTCG
>JBIPLV010000410.1:0-3085 GCA_044369475.1 Cyanobium sp.
AGGTCACCAAATCTGACCCCAGCGCAGCCTTCCTGAAGTGAGAGCTCCTCTCTCTCTGTCGCTGCAGCACCTATCAGCAGATCTTGAGCGCCTGCTGCAGAAGCACCTCAATCTGCGGCCTATGGGCTGGCGACGGTACAACTTCACGACCCGTGACCAGTCCACTTCCGATGAACTGATGACTGCATTTTCACAGCCCTTTACCGGGCAGGCCGCTGCTGCGCCGCACACCGCAGCGGGTGACCGCTACCTTGCCTTGGCAGCTCGTGCACCTGCTTGAAGAGCGCACGGCCTATGCGGGTTGAAGCCTCAGCAACCTGACCGCTTCCTGCTGAAGGATGCGGGGTCACTCACCACTGAGACCCTGCACGCTGCCAGCCGGCCTTCTGGAGGCACGTCTACTCGATCTGTGGTGTTGGAGTGTTGAGCTGAAGTGACATTTCAGCTCCAATCGATCAGTTGCGGCATGAGAGGCAAGAGCCTCCATGCCTTCAGTAGCTCAATGGAAGTCGCATGAATGGAACATTTTGCCTTGGCTTTGGTTTCAACTCCGCCGAAATGTCGCCTGACAAGCTTTTGACAAAGAATTGATAATCTGCTAATTTTCAGTGAAGTTTAATTCGCAAATGTGAGCACGCTATACATTGCAAACACAACGCCAACCAATTCGAATGGGGTGTGGCGTACTACAACGGGTGTTTATCAATATCAATATGTTACTTTTACGCCAGGGGAAGATGTCAATCTTGATTATATTTCTATTAGGACCAGGACGTCAGCTCCGTTCGTGACGCCGACTAATTTTCAAGTTGGCGTTTATAGTGCAGGAATAAATTCATCGACTCCAGGTTCCGTCATTTCCTATCTTTCTGGACCTGCAACTCCAGTTGAAGATGCTTATAACGACTATTCGCCTACATCAACGTTAAGGCTGTCTTCGGGTTCTCAGTACTGGCTTGGTTTTACGCTCTCCTCAGAACTGTATAACGACACCAATACAAGGGTAAGGCTTGCTGCAAACCGCGGTAACTACACAACATTAGGCGCAGGATGGAGTGCGCCATCGCTTAATTATCAGGCAAGCAATATCGTAGGCGATACTGGCCTTGACACGTATCCTCTTGTGTACAGCCTTTACGCTACGCCAGTCTGCTTTGCGAGCGGCACACTGATCATGATGGACAACGGCCATGAGAAGCCAATAGAAGAAATCTATATTGGTGAGGTTGTCAGAACCTCTCATGGGCCGTTGGCCGTGAAATGGATTGCAAAGCGAACAGTCTGGAAGCTGAGGGTAAGCAGACTTTGTTACAAAGAAGCCTTGCCTATGAGGATTCAAGCTGGTTCTCTCGGTGACGGAATTCCTCGCAACGATCTCTTGGTTTCCCGCTGTCACGGAATCTGGGCTGACGGAAGGGTCGTGAACGCTAGTTTCCTCGAGAATGGCATTACCATTACCCAGGTTACGGAGGAAGAGCTTCCTGACTGCATTCAGTACTACCACCTTGAATTTGAGGAGGAGGTGCTGGTTGAGGCAAACGGTGCCTTTGCCTGTTCGTATGTAAACAGAAGCAACCGAAGATTTTTTGATAACTACCCTCAATTTATCAGCAGATATTGCAGTGCTGATTTGACAGTAAGTCATGTGATCCGATCTGGTCCACGTAATAGACCCTCTTTGGAAGGCCATAAAGATCGAACCAGGAGAGCGTGGATGCAATCTGGTGTTACTAGCGATTCTTGTGCTCTCAGTCAGTCTGCTTCAGTGCAGCCGGTTTTCCCCTCGTTGAGAGGTGATACTGCCGCTTGTCAGCACCACAGCAACAGCTGATGTTGAGATCAGTGCTGTTGGTGAATACACGGCTCCATGATCTGCCGTTGACGAGACCAGTTCAATGTCCGTTTGCCCAGTGACGACCCGATTCGGGCTCCAGCCGCATTGGCGCTGGCCCTGGTCTGATTTCATGATGTCCATTCTTTTGTTGGATCACTGCTATTCAATCTGCATCATGCATTGACACTGCTTTGCGTTAACTATTGAATTCATCTATCATTGTTCTTGCGCATCCTCAATCTTTTTGTCGCGCCAAGCCTCAGCTCTGTAAGCTATGCACCTTGCCGCTTTGATGCAATTCATAAAATCACCATTTTGAGCGTCCTGAACTTTTTTTAACGCTTGTGTGAGCCTGAAGTTTCTCATCTCTTCCATGTCCAGACGAGATGGAATCGATGATGTCTGGTATCCTGTGCAAAGAGATGGGTAATGCAATGGACAAAATGGTATACATCTATATGCTGCTGTTTGGTGGCCTACTTCTTGCTTCGCGTCTCTTGGAGGATATTTCCGAGCGAATAAGGCTGCCAAGTATGTTATTGATTCTAGTGATGGGATTGCTTCTCCCTGATTTTGTGGGTGAGCATCAATCGATTCTGTCGATTGCGCAAGCAGACTCCATCGCCACGCTGGGATTGTCCATCGTCTTGTTTTATGGGGGCCTTACAACACGTTGGTCCTCCATGCGTCGTGTGATTGTTTCTGGTCTTCGCATGGCCACCATTGGCTGTGTCGTGACAGCTGGTGCGGCAACCGCCTTGATTTATGGATTGTCCACGCTCAATCATGAGTTCGGCTTTATTCCAACTCTCATCTCGGAATCTGGTATCCGATACCAGGCTGATCTACCTCTTGCGCTTTTTCTTGGGGCAATGTTGTGCAGTACTGACGCTACTGCTGTGTTGGCTTTGCTGCGTCCGATCGCTAATAAGCTGCCGGGACCCTTGCTCAATTTGATTGAGTGCGAATCGGCTTTCAATGATCCTGTTGCCGTCATTCTTGCTGGTGTCGCTCTGGCGCTTGCTAAAGGGCAGTTAGAGAACCCTTTGTTACTGCTCGGGGATGTTGGTCTTGAGTTTGGTTTGGGCGCGCTTGTCGGTTGTGTTGGTGCCTACCTGGGGACATTGATCCTTGCTCGGGTTGATTATCAGAAGGCAAGTGCTGGTAGCGAAATCGTTTGCCTGTCCTTGCTGATGCTCAGTTGTTCGATAGCCTTTCTTTGTGGTGGAAGTCCGTTGCTATGTGCCTATG
>JBIPLV010000411.1:0-3080 GCA_044369475.1 Cyanobium sp.
GCTTCGTGGAAATACTTGCAGACCACAAGTACCTGCGTTACCGTATCACAACGAAAGGGCGCTCACGCCCGGGGATCAGGAGACACATGACCCATGAAGAGAATGCCCTGCTCACGCAGAGCGACCGCGGCACCCCGATGGGCGACTACCTGCGGTCCTTCTGGATCCCCTGCATGGTCCTGCACGAATTGCCACCCGCGGACGAAGCGCCTGTGCGCCTGCGGCTCCTGGGCGAGGACCTGGTCGTGTTTCGTGACACGACAGGACGCGTCGGCGTGTTCGGAGAGCACTGCCCGCATCGGCGCGCCAGCCTGTACTTTGGCCGCAACGAGGAACATGGCATCCGCTGCGTGTACCACGGCTGGAAGTTCGATGCGGACGGGAACTGTGTGGACATGCCCAACGAACCCCCCGACACGCCGCTCAAGCAGAAGGTGCGCGCGACCGCTTATCCTGCACGCGAATCGGGTGGCCTTTTGTGGGTCTACATGGGTCCGGCACCCGAACAGCCGCAGATGCCCGATTTCGAGTGGCTGGACCTGCCACCGGAAAAACTCTACGCCTCTCGCTGGGAGCAGGAGTGCAACTCCATCCAGGCCATGGAGGGCGAACTCGATTCCGCGCACGTGAGCTTCCTGCATCGCCGCGTCGATTCGGTGGACCAGAAGAAGAATGCGCTTACCGGCAGCTACTTCCAGGAGGACCGGTCGCCGCGCTGGCACATCAAGGACACCGACTACGGCTTCATCGCGGCTTCGCAGCGGATGGTGGAGGACGACAAGGCCTACTGGCGAATGAACCAGTTCCTGCTGCCGTTCTACACAATGATCACTTCCGACCCCGACAACGCGCGAATGACGCGCATGTGGGTGCCGAAAGACGACACCCACTGCTGGGTCATCGCAGTCAACTTCCGCCACGAAGAGCCGCTGCGCGAACAGGAGCTGCGGGCGTGGAAGAACGGCGACAACACGCATCGCAAGGTGGTCCCGGGAACCACGCAGCCGGTGGAGACCAAGGCGAACGACTACCTCATCGATCGCCACCTCCAGAAGCACCACACGTTCACCGGCATCGCAGGCATCCGCGCGCAGGACGCGATGGCCACCGAATCGGCAGGGGCCATCGTCGACCGCACCCTCGAGAACCTGGGAACCAGCGACCTGGCGATCGTCAAGATGCGTCGGCGCCTGATGGCGGAAGCACGCGCGCATCGGGAAGCCGCGAAACGCCCGCCGGCCGCTGCGAACGGCAGCCTATACCGAGTGCGCGCCCACCAAGCAGTGCTCGAGCGGGAGCTGATGTTCGACCAGGACGAGAACACGTTGGCAGGACTGCGGGCCTGAGGCGACCGTCATGAGCCGCAATCTCTCTCTTGCGGTGCTACTCGCATTGCTGGCCTTCCTGTCCGTGTACCCGTTCGCCATGCTGATGTATGGCAGCCTGCACTCGGCGCCGCCGGGCGTGCCGGGCGTGTTCAACCTAGACGGCTACCGCACGCTGATGACGTCGGAGTACGTCACCATCATGCGCGACTCCTTCAGCATCTCGCTGGTGAAGACCGTGCTGTCGCTGTTCCTCGCGACGCTGCTCGCGTGGATCATCGCGCGCACGGACACGCCGGGTCGCCGCACGCTGGAAGTGCTGATCACGTTGCCCTTCTTCATTCCGCCCATTCTCACGGCAACCGCGTGGGGCATGCTGGGAAGCCCGCAATCCGGGACCATCAACCTGGTCTGGCAGGCAATGACCGGCAGCGACAAGCCTCTGGTGAACGTTTACAGCTACGGCGGCGTGGTGTGGCACATGATGCAGTACTCCACCACCTTCCTGTTCCTGTTCATCGTGGAGGCCTTCCGCACAATGGACCCGTCGCTGGAGGAGTCGAGCCGCATGTCCGGTGCGTCCAACGGTCGCACGTTCTGGCGCATCACGCTGGTGCTGATGACGCCGGTGCTGACGAGCGCCTTCATCCTGAGTTTCATACGTGGAGTGGAGTCCTTCGAGTCGCCGATCTTCTTCGGCACACCCGCCGGCATCGAGGTCCTGACGACCAAGATCTACAGCCTGCTGAATCACCAGGCACAACCGAACTATCAGGTCGCCACCGCGCTCGGCTTCGTGGCGATGTTCCTGATGTTTCTCGTCATCCTGCTGCAGTGGCGCCTGCTGAAGGGCCGCAACTTCAGCACCGTCTCCGGCAAGGGCTTCTCGCCGCGCGTGATTAAGCTGGGGTGGATGCGCTGGGTGACCTTCTCAATATGCGTGCTGTTCTTCCTGGTGACGGTGCTGCTGCCGGTTGGGCAGCTGCTGCTCAGCTCCTTCTTCAAGTTCTTCGGCTTCTACTCGAGGGACATGTTCACCTTCGACAACTATGTCAACGTCTGGAACAACCGCACCTTCTGGCGCGCGCTGAAAAACACGCTGCTGCTCGGCATGGCGGGGGCCACGGCCGTGATGGTGCTGGGCAGCGTCGTGGCCTACGTGACTGTGCGCACGAAACTGCGAGTGCGCAGGCTGGTGGAGATCATGGCGTGGCTACCGTGGATGATGCCGGGCATTGTGCTGGGCATCGGTTTCCTCTGGGCGTTCTCGCTGCTGCCCGTGGCGGTGCCGATCTACGGAACGCTGTGGGCGCTCTTCCTCGCTTACATGGCGCTCGCCACACCCGTGGCGGTGCGGATCATGTCGGGAGCCTATGCCCAGCTTTCCTACGATCTCGAGGAGTGCTCGCGCGTGCACGGCGCCACCTGGATGCAGACGCTGTGGAAGATCATGGTCGCACTCGCCTGGCCGTCGTTCGCCGTGGGCTGGGTGCTCACCTTCTTCGGCATGCTGCGCGAGCTGAGCGCAAGTATCCTGCTCTATTCGGCAGGCAACGAGGTGCTCTCGGTGCTCATGCTGCAGATGTGGGCGGGCGGCAAGCCGGAAGAGGTGAGCGTGATCGCGCTCTTCATGCTCGGCATGGTGCTTGTGTTCAAGTGGGTGCAGAACACCTTCCTGAACAAGCGTTTTAACAAGATGGAGACCTGAGATGCAGCTTCGCAGACGTGATGGACTCAAGTGGGCGGCCGCCGCGG
>JBIPLV010000284.1:0-10937 GCA_044369475.1 Cyanobium sp.
GCCTGGATGGCCTGGGCCTCGCTGTGTTCGCGCAGCACCCACTTGAACACTTCCAGGATGCTGATCACGGGCACCACCAATGTTGCCTCAGAGTCGAGCACGGCCACAAAGCTGCCGGCCTGGGGGCCGCCGGTGAACACCTCGATCCAGCCAGAGGAGTCGGTCGACCACGGCTGGCCGCACACTCACAGCCGGTCAGCCTCTCGCACAAAGGTGTTCTGCCCATGCAGAAAGCCCCGAAGGGCAACAGGCGGCTGGCTTGGCACCAGCTCAATGCGCCCCGGCAGTGCGATCACCTGCAGCTGCTGGCCGGCGCACAGGCCGAATTGCTCACGCACCCGCTTGGGTAGGACGACCTGGTACTTGGTGGATATGGTTGCGAAATCCATCAAAACAGCGTATCCCAGGATCGCAATCGATCAAAAAACAGCACCCAACTTGATGGCGACTACGGCTACGACGGCTCTGCCAGTGGCATGTCGAGAAGGGCGCACCAGCGTCCTGAACTTGATCAGCTGGAACCACCGAATCGGGTCATCTCTCCCCAGGGCTGCTTGAAAGTTTCAGCGGCCTCCACGGGGCCGCAGGTCGGGAAGCCGCGCTGGCCTGCACGACGACGCGCAATCACCATTTTATGAGCATAACCGCATGACATGGGCCTAAAAAAGGCCTCGTGGAACCCTTTCAAGCTCCCATCCCCTTCGACTCACCGCGCGTCCACTCCGGCACCAACTCCGCGAGGACCTCCAGCGCCGCAGCCACATCCTGCTGCTGAATCGCCGCCTCAAGCGCATCGATCTGGGGCCACAGCAGCTCGGGTGCGAGGGCCTGCTCTTGGGCGCGGTAGATGAGTGGGTGGCTGGTGGGCTGGGAGTCGGCGTCAATCAGGAGTTCTTCATAGAGTTTCTCGCCGGGTCGCAGGCCGGTGCACACAATTTCGATGTCGCCATTCGGATTGCGCGCATCACGCAGGGACAGGCCACTGAGGCGCACCATCTGTTCAGCAAGATTCTTGATGCGCACCGGTTCGCCCATGTCGAGCAGCAATACATCGCCGCCTTCTGCCAACACTGCTGCCTGCAACACCAGTTCGGCGGCCTCGGGGATGGTCATGAAGAAGCGGATGATCTCCGGGTGGGTGAGGGTGATCGGACCGCCCTCCGCGATCTGCTTGCGGAACAGGGGCACCACCGAACCCGAGGAGCCCAACACATTGCCAAAGCGCACCATCGCGAACCCCGTTGGCCCATTCCCCTCTTGGGCATGGGCCTGCAGCACCAGTTCGGCCAGGCGTTTGCTGGCGCCCATCACGTTTGAGGGGCGCACCGCCTTATCGGTGGAGATCAACACCACCTTGTTCACACTCGTCGCGCAGGCGGCGCGGCACACCACGCGCGTGGAGAGCACGTTGTTGGCCAGGCCCGTGAGGGGGTTGGCCTCCACCAGGGGCACGTGTTTGTAGGCGGCGGCGTGGAACACCACAGACACACCCTGCTGGCGGAACAACCGCTCCACCAGGGCTGCATCGGACGCGCTGCCAAGCGCCGGCACCAGAGCCACCCCCGCGGGAAGCAGACCCTGCAGCTCCTGATCGATCGCATACAAGCTGGGCTCGCTGCGCTCGAGCAGCAGCAGCCGGCGCGGCTGGAGCCGCAAGATCTGGCGGCACAACTCGCTGCCGATCGAACCTCCGGCGCCTGTCACACACACGCAGGCGCCAGCGATCCCAGGGCCTAGCAAATCCGGATTGGGCGGCACGGCATCGCGCCCGAGCAATTCCTCGATCGCGATCGGGCGCAGGGCATCGATGCGGGCGCGGCCGCTGGTGATGTCGTCCACCGAGGGCACCTGCAGCAAGGGGATGCCCAGCTCCTGCAGATCGGCTGTGATGCGGCGCCGGCGGCTGCGGCTCAGCGAGGGAATCGCTAGCAAGACCTGATCAATTTCGGCTGCCCGGTCGCGCAGTCGCTGCGGCGGCTGGATCGGCACGCCATTGATATTGCGGTGCCAGAGATGGGGCGCATCATCCACAAACAGCTCCACGCTGTGAATGCCCGCCAAACGCAACGAAGCGGCGAGCTGTACACCCGCGGCACCCGCGCCATAGATCGCCACTCTGGTGAGGGCTTGGCGCGTTTTGTTCTGCAGAATGAGCAATACATCGCGCAGCGCGAACCGTACGGCACCGGTGAGGCCGGTGAGCAACACCCACAGCAACAACCAACTGCTGCGGGGCGGAAGTGACAATCGCAGCAGCACTCCGGTGAGCAAAAGCAAGAGCACCAGCAGAGCGTTGCGGCTAGCGAGGCGATACAGCGCCAGGCTGCCCACGTAGCGGGTGAGGCCCTTGTATTGGCCGGTGAGGGCATAGAGCGGCAGGCCGATCAGCACGACCGCAGGGAACATCCACCACCGCAAAAAGATTGCGGGCGGGAAGGGGTTTGCAAATCGCAACCAGAAGTTCATCCACACCGCGAGGGGCAGCAGCAACGAATCAGCCGCAATCAACAGCCACCGTCTCCTCAGCGGACCGAGGCTCACCAGGGTGGAAGCGAGGGTGCGGTATGCCATAAGAAAAGCCTCTGCAGCTTCAACCAACGACGTGGGCCAACGCATCGGAGTTGGGTGGGTGGGATCTCGACAACGACTGTGGCATTTCGTGAGCGTGATCCAAGGAACAAAGCCTACTCAGCTGAATTCGCTGTATTCGAGCAAGAAGCCGATCAGCCCTTGAAGCTGTTGGGTATGCCCTGGGGTGGGATTGAGGTGGTGCTGGAGCTGAACAAGAGCGCATCGAATTTAGAGTTGAGCTCGTCGAGCCGTTCGATCTCGCTCTCGAGCTGCTGAATTCTCAGTTCGTACTCGCGCTCGCTACGCTTGAATTAGCTCTCTCTCAGCTCGTAGTCGACAACGGGTCGCCAATTGAGCAACTCCTTCTCTTCGAGAAGCCTTCAGCTACGGAAAAGACTTCGTCTACGCCAACCAGCGCCGGAACCAGGGCAGCGAGGAGTAGTAGGCGGATTGATCAAAACAGCCCGTGCTGATCGAGGGCGAATGCACCGAGGAAGGGGATGTGGACATGGCTGCAAGACGTGAAGAGTGCAATCAGCGCCAGCAAGCCGCCCAGGACCAGGGTGATCCAGCCCTGGATGTCAAACAACAAAACCCAACCCACGACGTACCCTCACCGCCCAGCTCGTGACACACCTGTACTAGAAGGCGGTGCTTGCGCTCGGGACCGCAAACGCTGCCAGCCAGAACCAAAAGCTTGGGCCACCTGCAGCTGAAAACTCCCTATGCCATCAGCGCCCTCACGACCTGCAGCCGCAACAACCCCCGAGAGGCTTTCACAAGGCCGACGGCCTCAAACGCCTCAGCCACCACTACCGCGGCCTGAAAGCCGCGTTGGCATCATGAGCCTCCCTACCGGCAAGCACGCTTCACCACCGACCTCACAGCCTCGGCGTAGCCGGCCATCTGCTCAGGCGTGATGGTGGGATGCACCAAAAACATCAAGCTAGTCTCGCCAAGCTCGTGCGCCACAGGCAACCTCTCAGCAGGAGCCAGGCCGGCGTCCTGGAAGCCGCGCTCCAGGTAGATCTCGCTGCAGCTGCCGGAGAAGGCGGGATAGCCGAGAGCGGCGATTTCACTGAGGATGCGCTCGCGGCTCCAGCCTTCGGCGAGCGCTTCTGGCTTCACGAAGGCAGTGAACTTGTACCAGGCGTGGGTGATGCCCGCCGGCGGCAGGGGGACACGCACGGCGGAGCAATCGCCCAAGGCTTCGGCGAGCAGCAGGGCGTTGCGGGTACGGGCAGCGGTCCACTCGGGCAGGCGCTGGAGCTGGATCCGACCGATGGCGCTCTGCAGTTCGGTGAGGCGGAAGTTGGAGCCGAAACGCTCGTGCAACCAGCGGAAGCCGGGCGGATGTTTACGGCTGTAGACCGCCTCAAGGGTTTTGCCATGGTCTTTGAAGGCCCACATCGCATCCCAGAGATCGGCGCGATTGGTGGTCACCATGCCGCCTTCGCCGGCGGTGGTGAGGATCTTGTCTTGGAAGAAGCTCAAGGCGGCCACATCACTGAAGCGGCCAACGGATTGGCCGTTGATGCGGGCGCCATGGGCATGGGTGCAGTCTTCGATCACGGCGATGCCATAGGCACAGGCCAGCTCGAGGATCGGGGGCATACAGGCGGCGAGCCTGGGGTCACCCCCCGGTGGTATGGGACGCACCGGGCGATAGCTCCAGGGCGGCAAAGCGAATTTCACCGCGGCAGAGAACTTTGCCAGGGCCAAAGCGCGCAAGTGGAGCGTGGCGGCAGCCGTTGGCTATGGCGGCGTTGACGCCAAGCTGGTTTTGACAGCGCAGGTGGCGTCGTGATCCACCACGATGCCGCTATTCACAAGCACCGAGATGGAGAGAGGGCTTGGCGTTGACCAAAGCGCCGGCCAGGACCACAGCCAAGATCGATCTGAGCCGTTGCACTCACACTGGCTCGGGGATGAAGCACCACAACGAGGAGTGCATCCACCTGCTCCAGCACCTGTTGCCTGGTTTGGGGCAGCTCTGGGTTGCCGATGGCCTCTACCACCTGATCCGGTGGGGCTGGTTCGGAACCAACAAACAACCGATTCAGCTACCTGGACAGAGACACCTCTCCAAGCACAGGAGGGCCATTCACCAGGGTGCCGATGGGTTGGCGGTCGACGAGAAACCTCAGCACCTGATCACCATTGGCTGCGATGGCCTCGGCCACGGAGCGAGCGGCCGTGGCCTCCGGCGGCAAAGATTAACCAACGCTGGGCCATCAACTGCGCGATGCAACTGCAAAGGGAAGAGCCAGCTGTTGATCCAGCCAGATACCGATCAGCAGCTCAAGGGCTGCAAGGGTGATGACCCAAGGCAGGCCACCCCACAGGAAAGCGATGGAGAGCACAGCGGTTGCAGCGATGTAGAGGCTGGAGACGCGGGCATGGGACCAGCCGACCTGATGCAACCGCTGAAAGAGATGCAGGCGGTGGGGCTGAAATACGCGCTGGCCTGCCATCAGTCGCCTCACCACACAAAGAAAGGCATCTCCCAAAAGCGGAGTGGCCACTAACAGCAAAGCAAGTGCTTCAGACCAAGTGGTCGATTGGAGCACGAGCGCGGCAAAAACGGCTCCCAGAAAGGTGCTTCCCACATCGCCCATGAAGACCTTGGCGGGACTCCAGTTCCAGAGCATGAACCCCAGCAAGGCTCCCACCAACGACCAGACGGGCCAGGGAGCCAACAGCTTGATCGCCGCCGCAGTCATCGCTACAGCCATGCAACCAGCCACCAAACCATCCAGACCGTCCATAAAGTTGGTGAAGTTGACCACCGCCGTGACAGCAATCACCAACAACGCCAGCAGGGGCAGCAGACCGACGGACAGAGCGACCAGCGGGCTCGCCAGGATCACGACCAGGGCTGTGGCGAGCTGCACGCCGTAGCGCCAACTGGCGGGAAGGTTGTGGCGATCGTCAAGAAGACCAACCAGAGCCAGGGGCAACGCCAGCAAGGGGACGACAAATATGGGCGACGGCGCCGAAGCGGGATTGGAACTGATCAACCAATACATAATACTGGCCGCGAAGGCGACCAACACAAAGGCCACGCCGCCTCCACGGGGGGTGGGCTGGCAGTGGGAGCTGCGGGCATTGGGTTGATCCAACAGTCGACGATAAAGGATAGGCCGCAGCCACAACAACAAACAAGCATTCGACACGAACCCCGCAACAACGGCAGATAGCACAATCCGGGAAAACATCTTCAACCAATAAAGTCAATGGCGGCACGTCGCAGGCCCTCATCGAGACACAAGGGCGGCTCCCAGCCAAGAAAACGAAAAGCCGCCGAACTGTCGACGACTAGTGACCCACAAAGCCTTTGATACATAGAGCTCCACAACCCAAGACGAGAAGATAGCCGAAAAAGAGATGGAGGAATAGACAACAAATTGACAGGAGCATTCATCGCCAAACCCAGCCTCTCCAAGAGCTCAGCCGTCGAAACGTCACTGCGATCACTCACAAGAAACACACGATTTGCAGCTTCTTCGCGAAAAAGACAGAGGGCCAGAAAGTCGACCAGGTTATCCAATGAAATAAGACTTCGCCGGTTATTCCTAACCAAACGCAGGGGCAATGGTACTCGGCGCGAAACGAGCTGCATCATTACTCGGAAGTTACCTTTTACCCTTGGCCCGTAAATTAGCGGCGGCCGGACAATCACAATCTCCATGCCAGTCTCGGCACCCAACTGGATCAGCCCAAGTTCAGCCTCGAACTTTGAAACGCCGTATGGATCGGAAGGATTGGGGGGATCGGCTTCAGTAAATGGAATATTAGGCGGAGTAGACTCACCATTAACCTTGACAGAACTAACGAAAACAAAACGCCTTACGCCAGCCAATGCCGCAAGCCTAGCGAGTTCAAGCGTTTCAACAACATTTACTTGCCTAAAATGCCAGAGAGGATCAAGCACCTTCTCGCGCAGAACATGCGCACGTCCCGCCAAATGCAAAACACAATCAACCGAATCAAAAGAATTTGAAACAACAGCCAAACCGGATAAAGCCGGAGCCGCAACCGCCTTGATACCACGAGGCCAAGCTAATTTAGTACGAGAGAATGCACATACATCAAAACCACGCCTAAACAACTCCATGCAAGCAGCGTGGCCAACAAAACCAGAAGAACCCGTAACAAGAACGCGCATGGAAATACCAATCACTCCATACACAAAAGAGTGGAGTATAGCTTTAAATGCTGATCAACGACATCCCTGCAATCAAAAAGCTTCTCGGCTCGTCTTCGCGCATTCACACCCAACTTTATCAATAGACTGTGTCTTTTTAGCAGATATT
The DNA here is from genome assembly GCA_044369475.1 of Cyanobium sp. Taxonomy (GTDB): domain Bacteria; phylum Cyanobacteriota; class Cyanobacteriia; order PCC-6307; family Cyanobiaceae; genus Cyanobium_A. The sequence goes on from JBIPLV010000284.1 coordinate 6,888, forward strand.
CAAGAGCGTCTGCTAATGCTATGTGATCATGCGACGGAACAAGTAGGCCTGTAACACCGTCTTCAATTGAGTCGCGACAACCAGGCACATTAGTCGTAACCACTGGACGCCCACTAGCAGCAGCTTCGCAAAGAACCTTGGGCAAACCCTCGCGGTATGAAGGCAAACAAATGATATGAGCTTCTTGCATCAGCATGTACAAATCATCCCGATGACCTAAAATATCAACAATTCCCTGCTTTTTCCACTCGTCAATCTCGGGCAATGGAATAGCAGCGGGGTTATAAATATCGGGTTCTCCAATTAACTGAAACCTGGCGCGGACTCCGCGAGTTGCAAGCAATCCAGCAGCATCAACGAACTCCCTAACACCTTTGGTAGCCAGAAGACGCGAAGCCATCTGCACCACAGGAACACCCCTTGGGATGGGTGTATATACAAACCTTGAAAGATCTACGCCAGATCCAGGTATGATTTTGTACTGACCATCAGCAAGAGGACAGAAACTAGAAACCATTTCCAGATCTTCTTTATTTTGAAAAATCACAATCTTTTGACGCGCACCCAGCGAGCAACGATACAGAAGTTTCACGCAATAACGCCTGAACCTAGACGCCAACGAATTGCCTAAAAAGGCGTGGCCTAATCCAGACACGGCATAAACAACTCGCTTAACACCCGCAACTCTTGCGGCAAGGCCGCCGAACAAAACCGGCTGGATAGTAACTAAATGCACAAGATCTGGGCGAAGTTTTTGAACAAGGGCAAATATCATAAAAAAATTCTTTATGATCCTAAAGACATTCTTAGCGCTCCTGTCAATACATAATTCGTGGACAAGGAGGCCATGGCTTACAAGCGCTTCCTTGTATGATCTGCATGTAAATGTAGTGGCAACATGAACCTCAAAGCCGCATTGCTTGGCGGCGATAGCGATAGGAAGACGATGAGAGATAAAGAACCAGTCTACATTGACAACGATCAGAAGTCGTGGCGACATACGGCCTTGGAAGTCATGAGATATCATATTGTAGTGCACTTTGAAGATGAGTTGTTTGAATGAGAACGATGACGTTATGATGCAGCAATTGATGCTGATAATCGCAACAATCGCGGGCATGTTGACAGGCAAAACAGCGCGGTGGGCAGTGGCGATGAACCCCGATCGCAGCGTGGAGATCACCTCATCGCCGGGCCCGGGGGCAATGGCTAGGTAGGCAGCCGAGAGTGCCAGGAAGCAATTGGCCATGGCGATGGCATGGGCAGTGGCGCACCGCTGAGCTAACTCCTGCTCAAAGGTGGCGATTTCCTGGCCGGTCCAAGTATTTGGCGTGGTCCCCAGAAATCGGTCCAGGGTGAATGAGAGTTCTTATCCGGCCAGACTGGGCCGGGGACTCCACCATGAAACGAACCCGTCACACACCCGAGCAGATCATCCGCAAGCTCAAAACGGCTGACCACTTGATTGCCCAAGGCCAGTCCGTCGCCGAGGCCTGCCGAGTTCTGGAGGTCTCTCAGCCCACCTACCACCGTTGGCGTCAGCTCTACGCCGGCATGAAGGCAGAAGAGGCCAAACGGCTCAGCCAGCTGGAGAAGGAGAACTCCCGGCTTAAAAGGCTTCTGGCAGAAGCGGAGCTCGACAAGGCGATGCTGAAGGATCTTGTTGCGCCGTGAGGCGCACCTTGCGGTGCGACGGGAAACTTCTGAGCCCGGAGCGTCGCCGGCGGGCCGTCACGGTCCTGCAGGAGCGCTACCGGGCATCCCAGCGGAGGATCTGCCGCCTGGTGGGCCAGCACCGCAGCAGCCAGCGCCATGTCGGCAAGGTCGTCGATCTTGAGGAGGCCAAGCTGAGGCATCGTCTCCGCGAGATCGCCGCTGCGCTGCAAAGCGCACCTCACGGTGCGACGCACATCCGCTGGGGCCGGCGGATGGCCCAGCGCCTGCTGCGGCAGGAAGGCTGGACGGTGAACCACAAGCGGGTGCACCGCCTTTGGCGCGAGGAGGGGCTGCAGCGGCCCACCCCGAGAAAGCAGAAAAGGGCACGCCCGGCTGACGGCTCCGTGCGGCGTCACAAGGCCGAGCACCCGCACCAGGTCTGGGCCATGGACTTCCAGTTCGATGCCACGGCCGATGGCCGGCGGCTCAAGTTCTTGAACGTGATCGACGAGCACAGCCGTCTCTGCTTGGCCATCCGGGTGGGCAGGCGGTGCAAAGCCAACGACGTGGTGGCGGTGCTGGAAGAGCTCACCAGCCTCTACCCAGCCCCAGCGTTCATCCGCAGAGACAACGGGCCCGAATTCATCGCCCACGCTCTCAAGCGCTGGAGCGAGAACAGCGGCACCACCACGGCGTACATCGAACCAGGTTCACCGTGGCAGAACGGCTTTGCCGAGTCGTAAGAGCTCCGCTCGACTTCGTCTACAACAGCCGGTTCAGGGATGAATTCCTGAACACCGAGCTGTTCACCACCGTGGCCGAGGCCCAAGCCTTGGCTGATCGCTGGCGCTGGGAGTACAACACCCAGGAGCTCCGCTCGACTGCGTCTACAGGCCCCACTCGGCCCTCCAGGGGCGTACGCCCCTGGAGGCAGCTCAACCAACTGCTGCATAACCACCCACTCTCATTGCGCCTGGACCAATGAAGGGGGTCACGTCACTACCGCCTGCTGAGACGGGAGGGCTGGATCGTGAACCACAAGCGGGTGCAACGGCTCTGGCGGGAGGAGGGGCTGCAGCGGCCCACTCCCAGGAAGCGCAAGCGGGCACGGCCCGCAGACGGCTCGGTGCGGCGGCACCGGGCTGAGCATCCCCACCAGGTGTGGGCCATGGATTTTCAGTTCGATGCCACGGCTGACGGCCGCAGGCTCAAGTTCCTGAACGTGATCGACGAGCACAGCCGCCTCTGCCTGGCGATCCGGGTGGGCAGGCGCTGCAAGGCCAAGGACGTGGTGGCGGTACTGGAGGAGCTCACCAGCCTCTACCCGGCACCGGTGTTCATCCGGTCGGACAACGGGCCTGAGTTCATTGCCCAGGCCCTACGGGACTGGTGCGAGGCAAGCACCACAACCAGGACGGCCTACATCGCGCCGGGATCCCCCTGGGAGAACGGATTCGCGGAATCGTTCAATGGCCGCTTCCGGGATGAGTTTCTCAACACCGAGCTGTTCACCACCGCTCCGGAGGCGCAAATCCTGGCTGACCGGTGGCGCTGGGAGTACAACTCACTCAGGCCGCACTCGGCCCTCCAGGGGCGTACGCCCCTGGAGGCAGCTCAACAGGGAGCTGTCGCATGAACACACCTACCCACTCTCATAAGGCCTGGACCGACGAAGGGGAGCACGTCACCAGCTCTTAGACACCCAGCAAAACCAAACAAAACCGACCAGACTCAGGGGTATTAGATCAATGGCTAAGGCCTTGAGCAGACGTCAAGGCCATACTTATTATCAACTGTTTACAGGATCAAAGCATGCTTAATTCCGATTGCAACCTGCAAGAATATGTTTATAAATGTCGAATCAATTAATAACCAATGAGAAGTATTTGTCAAGGCATCTTGCTCGGAGAAAGCAGGTAGGCGCTCTCAATGCATTCAAAGACGGTCGCGCAGCGAAGAATTTATCCATTCGCAAGATCCTCAATAGGCGGAAAGAGTAGAGGCTAATGCTAAAGAGGCGGAGTAATGGCAACGATTTGTCGGACAGGATTAATTACGTTTAAAATGAATCACTATTGCTAATAGCAAAAGAAGCGTTGCTTCATACCCCCAAGGCGCTAAGAAGAGTCGCCCAAAAATAAAGCCATTGGATCAGACAATTGGATTGCAGCAAAGCGATATCTAATATTTCAAGGCTTCTCAATTCTATTAATCCGGTGAACAAAGGTACAGTCCTCCAATTCGGACTGAATCTGTTTGTCAAGATCAGTGTCAACATACCAACGGGATGGAATCCTAAGCACATGAGGTTCACCCCAAAGTTCGGAGGCCAGACGACCGCTACACAAACTGAATGTTGAGTTGCATCCAACGATATGACGATGACGGGCAAGA
>JBIPLV010000189.1:0-3075 GCA_044369475.1 Cyanobium sp.
TGGGACTGCTGGCAGGGCTGGTGAGCGGTGCGGGGGCGGCCGTGCTGCGCGAACGGCGCAGCGGCCTGGTGTTTCACCTTGATGAGCTGCTGGAGCTGCTGCCCTACCCCCTGCTGGGGCAGCTGAACAGCAGCCACAGCGAGCGTTGGAGCGGTGTGCTCGAACTGCTGGCCCACGGGCCGCTGCAGGGCTGCCCCCAGGTGGCGCTGATCCCCGTGGGGCCGATCGACAGCCAGGCCCAGCACCTGGGCGACGCCCTGCAGCAGACCCTGCAGCGCCAGGACCCCGCCGCCCAGGTGCTGCTGAGCCGCGACCTGCTGCTAGCCGGCCGCTGCCAAGCCCAGCTGCTGGTGGCCAGCCTGGGAGTAGCCCATCGCGAGGCGATCGCCCAGCTGCAACAGGACCTGCAACTGCAGAACCGCCCTGTGGCCGGCCTGCTGCTGCTGAGCCCCCCCCAGGCCGGCGACGATGCCTGAAGCCCCACCACCGGCGGCGGCCCCGCCCCTGGTGCGCTGGCAACCCCTGCCCCAGGCCAGCCAGAGCCTGCCGGGACCACCGGTGGTGTGGAGGCCGCTGCCCAACCCCCAGGCCACCAGCACGACCCCTGGCGTCGCCTGGCGGCCGCTACCGCGTGACACCGCCAGTGCCGCCCCGCCCGTGCGCTGGGTCGCCGTGGAGCCCACCCTGACGAGCCCTGAAGCCCTGGCAAAGGCTGACGGTCAATCTGGCCAACCCGGACCGCCCACGAGCCTTGCCGAGGCCAAGGAGCGCCTGCAGGAGCTACCCACGGTCGCCAGCGATTACCCGCCCCTGCTGCGGTTGGGCCAACTGCCCGTGGCGACGTTTCTGGAGGACGGCTACGGCCAGCTGGGCTTTCAACAGGTGAGCCCCGGCAGCGGCGGTGCAGCCGGGGGCTCGGGCAACCAGAACTACGGCTTTCGCGCCGACCTGGCGATCAACAACAAGCTGCTGGTCTCGGCCTTCTACAGCTATGCCGACGACCCGCTGTTTGCGCCGATCACCGTGCGGCCCACCCAACCCGAGAACCTCTGGACGGTGGCGGGGGGGGCGTTGCGCGCCCGCGTAGCGGGCGGCAAGAGCTGGGCCATCGGCGCCGAAGGCTCGCTCGAGGTCTTCACCGTGGGCAGCGGCGGCCACTTCGGCAGTCAGTGTTCAGGGCCCTGCCCCACCAGCGACAACATCTTCAACCGCAGCGGCCAGAAGGTGTTCACCCGCAACTGGGTGGGCTCCCTGAGCCTGCCCCTGAGCTGGAACCCCGTGCCCCGCTGGCAGCTGAACCTGGTCCCCGGGGTGTCGTTCCTGCCAGCCACCCAGGGGGCCGGGCAGGGAGGCGCGGGCACCTTTTACGGCACCAACGTGACCGTGGGCGTCGGCAGTAGCTACCGCATCGGCGACCAGCTGAACCTGTTTGCCAGCGGTGTGTTCCCCCTGGGCCCGGGGACCAACGCCTTCAGTCCCAGCCTCAGCTTTTCTCGGGTGCCGATCGTGAGCATCGGCGCCAACGTGGCGGTCAACCCCCGCATTGCCCTGGAGGCTGCGGTCACCAATGGCTATGGCCTGAGCCCCGCCACCGCCGTGCTGGCCCTGCCCAGCGCGCCCTACGAACCGATGCTGAGCGGCAGGTTTGTCTGGACGGTGGGCGCACCCGACTCGCCGCGGGTGCGCTTCACGCCGCGCCAACGGAGCCTGACCCTCGGGGGCCTGAGCGTGAACACCGCCCTGCTGCCCCCGGCCCAGACCACCCAGCTGGGGCTCAACGGCGATTCGCTGGGCAACTTGTTTGGCTCAGCGGCCTATTCGGTCTCGAATGACTTCGCCTTTGAGACCAGCGGCGGCACCTATGGCAATGCCGGGGGCATCGCCACCGGAGCGGCCCCTGGCAGCGCCGCGGCGAGCTTTTTGAACACGTACCTGGGGCCTGGCAACCGCAACCTGCGCTTTGGCGGCAAGGCGATGGTGTTCAGACCCACCAAGGGCCTGCCCGTCTGGGCCGGCGGGCGCCTGACCGTGGGCCGCAACTTCCAGAGCAGCAGCTACCAGGGCTACCTGTTCTTCGAAACGATCAACACCTGGGAAGCCACACCCTGGCTGGCGTTCAACCTCAACCCCAAAGTGGCCTGGAGCGGCCTCGCCGTGCCCTGGGGCGTGGGCCTCAGCGCCAACATCCAGCTGGGTCGCTGGTTTCAGCTGATCCCCGAGGTGAACGCCGTCACCACGAGCACTGGTGGGCCGAACGGCACCAACGGAACCCTGGCCCTGCGCTGGCTGCCAACCCCCACCACCGCGATCGACATCTACGCCAGCAACGCCACTGGCCTGCTTGACCTGGGCCAACTGCTCGGCACCGACCAGATCCGCGTTGGCGCCAAGCTCACCGCCCAGTTCTGAGGGCCCCGGGGGCCCCGCCGCGGAGAGCAATTTGATGAAGAACAACAACAATTCGATCAGCAGGCCTGATGCCCGACATCAGCCTCCCTGATACAAGGATGCGCACACTGTCGCAATTCTTGACAAAATAGTCAAAATTCGGCTATCCCCATCCCGCTGCCAGCGCCAATTTGTGTTGGAACCAACACCTTTGAGGGGTTGGGCGTGGACCCGATGCCGCGGCAAGGCCGCCAATCAACCTGCCCGTGCGGATGACGCTCAATCATTCGCAGGAATAAAAATTCGAGCACTCAAATGCCAATATCAACTGAACAACAAACACAACCAGAGCCACCACGAGCCCTGAGCCCGGGCTCGCAGGGGTCTTCCAAGAGCCCTTACCAGGAACGGCCCTTTTGGAAATTACGAAACACCAGGTCTAGCGTCAGGCAAACGTGCTCGCGGATGGCAAGGTAGCAAGGAGGCAATTGCACGCTTCTGAACGAGGCACCAGATGCAGCATCGAGTGCAGTTCGATTGTTTTGCCGACACTCAAGCCAGTTCGCCTTACTCGCAAAACAAATTAATCATATCCAAGAGTCGCGTTCGGGTGGCATCTTTGAGGCCGAACTGGTATTCGAGCTGGGCCAGAGTACAGCGATCCTGGCGTTGAGCTCATCGAGCTGC
>JBIPLV010000190.1:0-3064 GCA_044369475.1 Cyanobium sp.
AGCGGGGATGGTGCTGCAGCGGCACCAGCAGGTTGTCCAGCACCGAGAGGCCCTCGAACAGGCGCAGGTTCTGGAAGGTGCGGGCCAGGCCCAGGCGGTTGAGCCGGTGGGGCTGCTGGCCGGTGATGGCGGCGCCACGCCACAGCACCGCGCCGCTGCTGGCCGGCGTGACACCGGAGATCAGATTGAACAGGGTGGTTTTGCCGGCGCCGTTGGGGCCGATCAGGCCAAAGATCTCGCCGGGCTGCACAGCCAAGCTCACCCGATCGAGGGCCAGCAGTCCACCAAACCGGCGACTGAGATCCCGCACCTCCAGCAGCGGCTGGCTCATGGTTTGACCTCCTTGGCTGGGCGACGACCCCCGCGCTCGCCCCAGCGGCCTAGCCGCTCCAGCAGGCCTGGCGTGATCAGCCCCTGGGGCGCCAGCACCGGCCCCAGCAGGATCACCAGGCCAAACAGCACCAGGCGCACATCGCCCACGGGCCGCAGCAGCTCCGGCAGTGCCGTGAGCAGCAGGCCGCCCACCACCGGCCCCAGCCAGGTGCGCGAGCCCCCCAGGATCACAAAGGCCAAGGTGGTGATGCTGGTGTCAAAGGAACCCTGGCGGGCATTCCAGGTGTTGAGGAAGTGGGCGGCTAGGGCGCCGGTGCTGCCGGCCAGCACGGCACTGAGCACGAAGGCGGTGAGCTTCACCCGGGTGGTGTCGATTCCCATGCAGCGGGCGGCCAGTTCGTCATCGCGGATGGCGGCCATGGCGCGGCCCAGGGGCATCCCCTCCAGCCGCTGGCAGAGCCAGCTCGCCAGCGCCAGCAGCGCCAGGGCCGGCAGCAGGTAGCCGGCGGCGGTGGCAAAGGGCTGGGGGATGGCGAAGATCCCCACCGCCCCACCGGTGAAGGGCAAATTCAGGATCGCCACCCGCACGATCTCCACCAGGGCGATGGTGGCGATCGCCAGGTAGATCCCCTGCAGCCGCAGCACCAGTCGCCCCACCAGCAGGGCCAGCAGCCCGGCCAGAAGGCCTCCCAGCACCAGCTCCAGCAGCAACGAGGGCACCGGAAACCCGCCAGCGGCGGTGGCCCCGAGGGCGCTCCAGCGGGTGGAGAGCAGGGCCGCCAGGGTGCCGCCTACGGCATAGAAGGCCGGGGTGGCCAGCGACAGCTGCCCTGCCGCCAGAGGGAGGTACACCGACAGGCCCAGCAGGGCGCCCAGCAGCATCTGCACCAGCAGGCCGTTGTCGATCACGGGGCTGCCCTGTTCATACCTTCTCCACGGTGCGGCGGCCGAGCAGACCACTGGGGCGCAGCAGCAGCACGGCAAACAGAATCGCGAAGGCCAGGGCATCGCGCCAGCCGGAGGCGGGGCTGGGCACCAGGGCTTCCGCCAGGCCCATCAGCAGCCCGCCGGCGATCGCGCCGGGCACGCTGCCCAGGCCGCCCAGCACCAGCACCGCCAGGCCCTTGAGGCCATAGCCGATTCCGAAGTAGGGGCCCGGCAGGCTCACGCTCACGCCGATCAGGCCGCCGCCCAGCCCCGCCAGAGCACCACTCAAAAAGAATGCCAGCCGCACCATCGCTTCGCTGTGAATCCCGAGCAGCTGGGCGGTGGTGGGGTCTTCCGCCACCGCCCGTAGCGCCCGGCCGCCCTTACTGCGCTCCAGCCAGAGGCTCAGAGCCAGTACGGCGACGGCGGAGATCAGCAGCAGCAGCAACTGAATCGTGCGGATGCGAGCGCCGCCAATCACCAGAACATCCGACAAGTCGGCCAGGGCATCGGCGCTCTGGGGGAAGGCGTAGCCCTCGGCCCCCATCAGCAGTTGCAGCAGGTTGACCAGCACCACGCCGGCACCGAGGCTGGTGATCAGGGCGAGCAGCGGCTCGGCATTGCGGCGCCGCAACGGCGTGAAGGCCACCCTCTCCACCAGCAGGGAGATGAGGCCCGAGCCAGCGGCCGCAAGCAACAGGGCCAGCCAGAAGGGCAACCCACTCGGCAGCCCCCACCCTGGCAGTGCACCGTTGACGCCGATCTTGCCCCCCATCAACAGAAAGGTGAGATAGCCCCCCACGGAAAACAGGGCCCCTTGGGCGAAGTTGATCACCCCGAGCACCGAGAACACCAGCGTGTAGCCCAGGGCCACCAGGGCATACACGCCGCCGCTGGCGGCGCCGTTGAGCAGGAGTTGCAGCAGGGCTTCGATCACGGCTGGCTCTCCTGCAGTTGCAGCTCGCGCACCAGGGCAAAGCGCCCGTCGCGGCCGCCGGGGGCCATCCGCACCTCGGCCACATAGAAGCGATCCTGCAGCACCTCGCCCTCAGGGCTGAAGCCGATCGGGCCCAGGGGGGTGTTGTAGGTGCCGCTGAGCAGTTCAGTCATCAGGTTGGTACGGGCCTGGCCGAGGGTCACGCCCGTGAGCCCGCCTTTGCGCTCCAGCCGCTGGATGGCTTCAAACAGCACCTGGTAGGCGGTGAAAGCCTGGGCGGTGATCTGCGGCGGCGGCCGATCGCCATGGGCCTGTTGGAAGAGTTGCAGGAAGCGGCGGTTGATGGGGGTGTTGAGCTCGGGGCTGTAGGCCTGGGCGATCAGGATGCCGTCGCACCAGCGCTGGCAGATCGGGTAGATGTTCGGCGTGTTGAGCCCATTGCCCACCACGATCTGGCCGCGGTAGCCCAGCTCGCGCAGCTGGCGGATCAGGTTGCCGCCGGCCACCGCCTGCACCGAGAGCACCACCAGCTGGGGCTTCAGTGGCAGGGTGGAGGTGATCGGCGTCTGGAAATCGTTGTCGGCCAGCTGGGTGCGCTGCACCGTCACGGGGGTCAGCCCGCGGGCGGCGAGGGCTTTCTGGAAGATGGCCACCTCGGCGGTGCTGTAGGCGTCGTCCTGGGCGTAGAACACGGCCACCCGCTTGATCGCTGGATCGCGGCGCAGGGCCTCGTCCAATGAGAGCGGCGCGATCACCGAGCTCTGGGCCGACACGCGGCTGATGAAGGGACCGATCTCCGGGATCCCCGCGGCGGTGTTGGAGGGGGCCACCACCGGTACCCCCTGGCGCTGGGCGATCGGATCGGCG
>JBIPLV010000191.1:0-3063 GCA_044369475.1 Cyanobium sp.
TGTCGTGATCCAGGACTAAGACCTGGATCACGCTGGCCGCTGGCGCTGCCAACGCAAAAACGGAATCGAGAGCAGCACAGTGATGAGTAAATACATCAGGATGCCCAGCTTCACGGCAGGCACCTCCGGGGCATAGGTTCCCGCCAGCAACAGCGCCAGGCCGGGATTGCGCATCGAGGTCACCAGGGCCAGGGTGACTCGCTGCTGCGGATCCCGATCCGCCAGGCCGTAGCCCAACGCCAAGCTGATCAACACCAAGGTCCCCATCACGGGCAGGGCCACAAGATTGGCGCCGACATAGGTGGCCAACAGCGGTGCCGTCTTGACCAACACCACCAGCACCAGGAGCAGCAACAGCACATTGGCGATCCGATCCAGGGGAGCCTCCAGGCGACTGGCCCACTGGGGCGCAAAGCGCCGCAGCAGAAGTCCAAGCAGGAGCGGCAACAGCTGGATCAGCGCCACCTGGCCAGCCACATGGCGCGCCTCAATCGCCCAACCGGACACCCCGAAGATGTGGGTGATCAGGTTCGCCAACAGAGGAATCGACAGGATCGCCACCAGAGCGGCCCCCACCTGAAGCAGGGCCGCCAGGGAGCGATCCCCTCCCTGCTTGCCCGCCTTGCGCAGCAGCAACGGTGCACTTGGACACACCGCCATCAGGGCGATGGCAAAGCGAGCTGGCTGGGATAGCGCCAAGGTTGGCGGCCACAGCAGCAGCGCAACCGCCACCAGGGGCACCAGCATGCAGGTGCCCAGAAGACCTCGCAGCAACAAGCCGGGGTGCTGCTGCCAGCGGCTGAAACCATCCAGTGGCAGCCCCACCCCGAGGGCAAACATGATCGTGAACAGGGTGGACGGAACCAACACAGACGGAGAAGGAGCCATCGACACAGAACCCAAACGGTGGAAATGAAGCGGACGAGCCTGGAGGACTCAGCTGTTCGAGCGCACCGTGATCAGCACCAGGGCCACCACACCGATCAAGCTGATCAGAACCGCGGTGGCTGCCGCCAGCTGGGGCTTGTCGCGGTACACATAGTCGTCGTGCTGGAGACGGCGCAATTCCCGGCGGTATTGCACTGTGGCGCCCGCCATCGACAGAACGCCCGTGATCATGAACGCGGCCGCCACCAGCTGCACACCCCGCTCGACCGGCACCCCATCCCCCGCCGTAGCGCGGTCAATGGCGGCAATGATCTTGTCGAGACCGAATCCGAAACTGATCAACGACAGACAGGTGCGGATCCAGGCCATCAAGGTGCGCTCCGCCGCATCACGGTTGCGCTGCTTGGCCAGTTCGTTGGTGAGGTTCATGGACGCTGCTCGGTGATCGGGGCTTGGTGGGCCTTCTCAGCTTCGAGATCGCGAGCCAGAAACACATTGAGCAGAGTCCGGATCACGGCCACCACCGCCAGCTGCACCAGATGGGTTCCGGTGGGAGAGGTGGAGGTCGCGACGATGTCAGCTCCCAGCTGAAACTCCAGGGCCATTGCCAACCAGCTGCCGAAGGTCAGCCGTACCCCCGGGAAACCCGGTGATCCGCGCAGCCGGCGACGCCAGGCCAGCCAGGCCTGGCGCAGGGTGACCAGCAAACCGAGCAGCACGGTGCCCAGCGACAGGCCCTCGAGCAGGGCCCGCAAGGCCGAGGCCAGAACCCCCAATCCATGGTCAAAACCGGCAATCAGCACAGGCTCAGGACTCAGCATTGGCGGGCCCTCGCATCACTCGGGATTGGCGGAACAGCAAGTGCATCACCCAGCCGGGCACGGTGATCGAGGCCACCAGGATGGTCAGCGAAACGCTCAAACGGCTGGAGAAGGTGCGGGCCACATCCAACCCGGAATGCACGAAGGCCAGCGTCACCAGCACCGCAAAAATGCCGGTGGTGAGGGCGCTGACCGAGCGCAACACATCGCGAGGCTGATGCCGGTCACTGCGGTTGGCGTCGCCGCTGAGCAGGCGGCCAGCCCCCGCCCCCGCCAGGGCGAGCAGCACCACCACCAGGGAGCGGGTGGACCAATCGCCGCGTGGATCGAGCTCCTGCAGGCGACCGGCCAACACGGCAGCCGTGCCCACCAGCCCCCCAGCTACGGCGCCCAGCCCAGCCCACCACACGAGGGGGTGCCGGCGGCGACCACTGAAGCCAGCCCCCAGCGCCAGCCCAAGAGAACTCAGCACCGTGGAGGCCACCAACGGGAGCGTCGAGGTGAGCAGATACGCCAGTACCGCTCCCAGAAGCCCACCGAACAGGCGGCTGGGATGGGCCTGTGGAGAGCTGACCGATCCAGGCATTGCCGTGGATGCACGCATGCCCCTCAGGCTAAGAAACCTGCCAGGGAGCGACAGCCACGCTGTCGTATTTGCAAAGTGGTGCGCGAATCAGCGCGCAGGCGTGGGCCTATTCCTGCGCCGCACAACTGGGGCAAAGGGCCCGCACATTGAGCACACACTCCAGCAGGCGAAATCGATGGTGCCCGGCGGCCTGTTCGCCGGCCTGAAGCACCTCGGCGTTCTCAAACTCCTCGGTGCGGCCGCAACGCACGCACACCAGGTGGTGATGGTTGCGGTGGGCATCGCTGGCCAGCTCGAAGCGACGCCCCCCCTCGGGCAGCTCCAAGTCCTGCAACAACCCCATCGAGCTCAGCAGCCGCAGGGTGCGATACACCGTGGCCAGAGACACCCGCTCCTCACTGCGCAGCAGCCGCTGGTGCACCTCTTCGGCACCCAGATGGCTGCCCTCGCCGATGCGTTCAAACAGCGCCAGCACACGCTGGCGCTGGGGAGTGAGCCGCTGGCCACGATCGTGGAGGCTGTTGCGCAGGCTGGGTTCGGCGGGCACCGCAGCGTCCTCAGGCTTCTCAACAATAAACACAATTGCGAAGGGGTGCCATGGGAGGCAAGCTGAACAACAACACGCTGCACAACCAAGCGACGCGGGGCGCGCGGTTCTGACATGGACCATCGTCCTTGGCTCCCAGCTGTCCTGGGGAGCATCACCATCCTGATCAGCAGCGCAGCTCTGAGCCCCGCCTGGACCCGACCGACACCGGAGCCCAGGGG
>JBIPLV010000192.1:0-3058 GCA_044369475.1 Cyanobium sp.
GAAATGAGCTGGCCGTGGTGTTGCGAAAAGCAACTCTTTGGGCCGTTGTTTGGTTGTAAATACCCCCAAGGGGATTCGAACCCCTGTCGCCTCCGTGAAAGGGAGGTGTCCTAGGCCTCTAGACGATGGGGGCGAGGCCACAACGCTGGTCTGCGTTGATGTGTTGGAAGCTACGGGTCAGGGGGACCCTTCGTCAAGGCGGGTTGGGCCTGGCCGCTCCAGACCGGAACGCTGACGTGAAAACAGGCACCCTCACCGGGTTCGGACACCACCCAGATGCGGCCGCCGTGCACCTCGGCGATGCGGCGGCACACCGACAGCCCCACGCCGTAGCCAGAGGTGGTGCCGGAGGTTTGGGGCAGCCGCACCCGATCCAGAAAGATCCGCTGCTGCTCGGCCTTGGGGATCCCCGGGCCGGTGTCGCAGATGCTCACCTGCACCCATTGGTCGGTGCGGTGCAGCAGGGTCAGGTGCACCCGGCCCCGATTGGGCGTGAACTTCAGGGCGTTCTCCAGCAGATTGAGCAGCACCTGGCGCATGCGCCGCTGGTCGGCGAACACATCGGGCAGGTCGGCGGGGATGTCGGTGATCAGCTCCAGATCGCGGCCTACCCAAAGCTTTTCGAGCTCGAGGATCGCCTCGGCGGCCACCTTGCCGAGCGACAGACGCTGGGGGTTGAACAGGGCCTCCCAGCGGGTCGTGCCCACCTCCAGCAGATCCTTGGAGAGTTCCTGGATGTCGTCGAGGCGGCGGGTGAGCACGTCGCGGAAGCGGGGCTCGTCGATCTGGCCAAGGGTGTGGCTCTGCAGGGCGAGCTTGGCGGCGGTTAGCGGCGTGCGCAGTTCGTGGGCCACCATCCGCAGCAGCCGCTCCTGCACCCCCAGACGCTCGATCAGGGTTTCGTTCTCTTGGCGGAGCACCAGGAGCTGGTCTTCCAGCTGCAGCTCCCGCCGGGTGCGGCTGCCATCGATCTCGGCGGGCCGCAGGCTCATGCCCAGGCTGGTGACCACCTCCATCTGCTGCCAGCGCGGCAGCCAGCTGCGCAGCTTCTGGGTGATCGCATTGCCGGCGATCACCTGCTTCGGCAGAGGGCCCAGCTTCACCAGGGCTGGGGTGGCCACCAGCCGATGCAGTTCCAGCAGTTCGGGTTGGCGAGCCGGGTCGGCCAGCTCCAAGCTCACCGTGAAGCGGCACTCCTCGCTTTTCAGGAACTGAATCAGGTTGCGCAGATCCGGGCTGGCCAGGTGGTGCTGGGCCGCGACCAGCAACAGCTTCAACGACTGACGCGCTGTCGCACTGCCTCCGGCGGCAGCGTCAGTCACGGCTTCAGCCACGGCTTCAGTGGTGGGTTGCTCGGGCTTCACGTGGTTCACCCTATGGGGATTTGGCCAGACCCGCCCAACCTCGCTATGACATAGGCAACCAATGCCGTGCGCCCAAGGGCCGGGATGTCATGAGCATGCTTTCGGATCTCTCAACCCCAGCGCGGCCGCGGATTCAGCTCGACAGCAACCTGCGTCGTTGGTTTGCCCGCAACCTCGGGTTGTGGCGCTCGCGACGGTTGTATTTCTTTGATGACGGCGAGTCGTTGCGCGTCGACATGATGCTGCTCGTCGAAACCTTCAGCGAACCGGTGGAGGGCGATGCGGCCTATCGCTTCACCTGGTGGCCGGAGCAGGAGTTCGAGTTTTTCGACAAGAAACCCCGTTTCGTGCCCACGGGCACCATGGAGGCCTACCTGTGCGGGCACCAGCTCCGGCGCAGCCGCGGCTACCTCTGCGGCACCCCCACCAAGAGCCAGATCCGCCAGGTGGATGAGCACGAGCTGACGTTTGAGTCGCACTACCAGGAGTGGGACATCCTTGAGCACATTCGCCTGGTCGACCAGGACCGCTACCGGGCTCGCTCGATCTATTCCTGGAAGGACGGTGCGCTGGAGCTGGCCGAAACCCACCACGAAATCCGGGTCGAGGAGGCCGGGGCTGCCCTTCCGCACGACGCCCTGGCCTGATGCAGCAGCATGGGGGCATCCCAAGACACCCGCTTCCCTCTGTGATGGCCCGTCGTTCCGCTCCTTTGGCTGCCTCCTGGCTGGTGGCTCCGCTCTTGGTGCTGCCCCTGCTGCTGGCGCCGGCGGCGGCCCAGGCGGCCCCCGCCACGGAGGCGGACATGAACCTCTACACCCGCATCGCTGCGGTGAATGTCTGCATTGCCCGTGGGGCTGGCGTGCCCTTTGACAAGGCGGTGGGCATCGCCGGTGAAACCATCGCCCAGCTGATTCAGGGTCAGCACGACGGTGTGATCAGCCAGGTGGGAGCCAAGCCGCTCAGCCTCGACGACCTGCGCAAGGGCTCGATTAATTCCGCCGTGCTTGGCGCTGCTGAGATTTGCCCCAAGGAGGTGCCAGCCGACGTGATGGCCAAGGTGCAGGACGCCCTCAAGCCTGCCCCGGCCGCCAAGCCCTCCACCACGAAGCCCTCCCCCAGCAAGTAAGCCCCCATGCCCCTGGTGCGCCTCGCCGATTACCGCCCGGCGCCATTCCTGCTGGAGCGCACCGACCTGACGGTGCAGCTACAGGCTGACCACACCGAGGTGGCGGCCCGGCTCGCCTTCGTGCCCAACCCCGCGGCGAGGTCGCTTGAAGCCCCCTCACCAGAGCCCCTGGTGTTGCAGGGTATGGACCTGGAGCTGCTGGAGTTGCGCCTGGATGGGCAGCCCATGGTCGCTGAGGCCTACGCGCTCACGGCGGACCAGCTGCGAATCGTCCATCCGCCCCAGGGCCCGTTTGTGCTCGAGAGCCGGGTGCGCATCCATCCGGAAACCAACAGCACCCTGGAGGGCCTCTATGTGAGCGGCGGCCTGTTCACCACCCAGTGCGAGGCGGAGGGCTTCCGCCACATCACCTTTCACCCCGACCGCCCCGATCTGCTCAGCCGCTTCCGGGTGCGGATCGAAGCCGATCGCGCCAGCTGCCCGGTGCTGCTCTCCAACGGCAACTGCGTCGACACCGGCGCGCTTGAGGCCGGCCGCCATTTCGCCGTCTGGGACGATCCCTTCC